>SKLY01000113.1 GCA_007121335.1 Saprospiraceae bacterium
ACTAGTCATTTAATTCAATCTTGAGTATACTAAATAAATCGTCAGGTAATTTTAATACACCTGAGAAGCCGTCTCGTCTTAATTCATAGTCATTTAATATGCTATACCACCTTTCAGGGATATCGTTTGAAGACAGATCGAGGATTTCAATTTTCAGCATAAAATATTTATACAAGATCTCAATAATTTCAATGGATTGATCTTTAAGATTTAGGACTTTACTCATTAAAACCGGATAGAAATTTGATTCAAAATGCTTAAAGTCATTTTTTGAAAGTCTAAAGGCTCCATCCTGAAGTTGTGAAACCCATTTCCCCTCAACCAAAGCTTTTCTTGTGTATATATATTCAAATTCATCCATCCAAACACCCATGTTTATAAGCTTGTCAACTTCTGATATTACTTCAGTATGGTCCATAAGACCCAAATAAAATTTCAGCAGAAAAAATTTTACGTTATCTGACATTGTTATTAATTTCCAGGTGAAAGATGAAAAATTCTTCTAGTCCAAGGATTAAATCCTAAAGAAAACCTTTGGCCACCCTGTGTTGTATAAGAAAAACTAATTGTCCTCCAATTTCTAACAGCTATATTACCAAATTTAGAAATTTCGCTTCTCATAAAGGTAGCTCCTCTTTTTCCCGCATTTACCCTTGAGCCTCTGTAAATATCATTTGCAACCCTGGGATGTAATGTAGCATAATTCCCAACATAGCTTCGTAAACTTGCAATAAATGCACTTCTAACACCTATTGCACCTATTACACTAAGCCCACCACCCATCAAGTATTCATGTGGAGCCATTGTAGATGACAGCTGTCCACCCGCCATGTAGAATGGACCAAGAGAACCATCAGCATTATAAAACTGAACTGCACCACCAGAACTATAGAATGCTGAACTACCATCTTCAAAATAGTCGGTGCGTCCACCTAACTCGTGAGTTTCGCTCCTAATTACCTCCCACGGATCCGTCCCCCCTCTATTATGCAGCACATGATTCATCAGCCCTGTGGTGGCAGCAGTGCCAAATCCATGCCAGAAATCACCTCCTGAAATGGAGGCACCGAAACCACCGCTGATGGCACCGCCTCCAACCATCGCTACATTGGTGCCTTGTTGACTCCAGCCGAGCTTATTGGCCCCGGCATGTATTCCACTTCCGACTCCCGATCCCACGCCCCCGGCTACAGCTCCATGCCAGAATTCACCTCCCTGCCAATGGGAGACCAGCCCACTAAAGGCTGCATGTGTTCCTGCCCTCGCTGCCTCGGTACCAAGCGTACCCAATCCCCCAAATGCTCCGCCTATGCCGTATGCTCCAACTGCAGCAAAGGAAGACCAAAATACGGTCTCTACCCAATTGTCAAAGAAATTCGCACCATGGTTTACATTGTTAATGCCATTGGCGAGAAGGCCTATTGTAACGGCCGTTATCAGTGTCAATCCAAAATCATCCCCTTCGGGATCATTAAAAGTAAATGGGTTGTTCGCCATACTATTGTAGGGCGTAAGCCCATAGTACTTTTCCGCCGCCGGGTCTATTTTATCCGCAAAAGCACTTTGGCTATCGCCGAAAGTGTTTTGACTCCGCTTATCGCTCCTCGCAAAGCTGCGGGGCGAAAGCTCCGTTTCACTTCGGCCACGAGACATCTCTATGTCTCGAACAGCCTCGTTCACCACCTCCCCAAACTCGGATCCAACGTCCGGTAATACGCAGTATAAAGCAGGGCGTTGTTGAGTTGTATATTCTCTATGGAATTGTACTGGTAGCGGTTGCCAGGATTTCTTTCAAAGAACTTTTCGGGATAAAGGTATGAAACACAGACGAATTGGTTTCTTACTTCTCAAAAAATGCCGAATTCACTACATAGAGAGGAGGGAAGTGGTTACCGGCGATCTGTCAGCCTCCGACACCAACCATCGGAATTACGGATTTTGATGGAGTATTTGATGTTCCAGTTTGTGCAGTCGGTCTTTGAGGATGGATCAAGTTTACGGAAATGGGGGAGAGGTTAGGTGTTTCGATCCTCACCAGAAATATCGGCTTACGTTGTGGGTAAGCTTACAACTTCAAATGTCATCCAATTAGAAAAGCTTATAATAAAGGATAAATCATGTTCAAAAAAAGCAGGAAACTTTTCCTTTGCGTTGCCAATCACTTTAAAGGCAACATCAATAGTGTCATGGGTTTTAAAGCTTTGAAATTTTTTTAGCGCCCCACTAATTATTGCTCCTTTGATGAGGTCAGGAAATTTTATGCTTGAAGATTGTTCTACATTTATAACAAAAGAAACAAAGCTGTGGGGTCGTTTTAGTAAAACATTTCCCTGAAAATATTCGTCACCTTTATTATATTTCTCAAGTGGGGGAATGACAAAGACGTCTTCGATAAAGTCAGTATTTTGGCTATTAGTCCAAAAGCAAATTATAAACTTCATATAACAAGATGTTTAGGGTAAATAATCGTAAATTCTACCATAATTGATATTTCTATTGGGGTGTAAATAATATCCATTTTCAGTAATTCTCCCATGGAAATTTGGTGGTAAGCCGTTTGCTTGTTTTAGAGATTCTACTCCTGTCCTTGCTTGCTGCCTTGATAAGCCAAGGGTTCTTAACGTGCGCTTGGTAATTGTCTGCCCACCTCTTTGTATTACACGTCCAATAATTCTACCTCCTGGAATAAAAGCTAACCCTATATCAAACTTATTATTCCACAAAACTTGGCCCACTAAAGGTAGAACCCCATCATTATGCAGAGTAACTGCATTCAGATATTGTTCACGGCTGATCTCACCTCTGGAAAATTTTTCCGCTGCATTAAAGAGACCAGAGTCATCCTCTACCGGCGGATCCGTCCCCCCTCTATTATGCAGCACATGATTCATCAGTCCTGTGGTGGCAGCAGCTCCAAATCCATGCCAGAAATCACCACCGGAAATGGAGGCACCGAAACCTCCGCTGATGGCACCTCCACAAACCATCGCTACATTGGTGGCTTGTTGACCCCAGCCGAGGCTATTGGCCCCGGCGTGAATTCCGCTTCCGACTCCCGAACTCGGAGCCCTAATACTCCACTCGACATTCAAAGAACTTTTCGGGTGTAAAGATATTAAATCCCTTTTAAAGATAACCCGGCATTCTCTCCTTCAATCCTCCACCCATTCTGCACCACCTTCCTCTTTTCAGTGGAGGTTTAAGCAATCCTAAAGTTGAGCGGAAAAAGCAAACAACCACTAAAACCCACTAATAAAATAATAGCCCCTTAAATGCTAAACCACGGTAAATTATACATTATTTATCTCGGCAATCGATTAAAAATTTTAAATAGCTCTGTCAAAAGGTAATTTTAATTCTTAAATAATTGATGCTGTTACATCTTCTCTTAATCCCCTTCTTCTGCATAACCTCCAACTATTAAGATGGCAGCCAATTAATGCCTAATAAAAAATCACTGGCTCCAAGGAAATCGTATCTTGATGAAATATTAAATCCGGTAGTTTTACTAAATATTGATCATAATGAGGTTCAGCTAAAAAAACTTCCTCAGTTATAATTCCTAAAATCTGAAAGGTCGACCTTCTGGAAGATTTAAGAGCTTCATTATCCAATGTATTTTCTTCAATCTGTACCTTCCTTTTGGTCAAATATTCTTTGTTCCGACAATAAATCTGGAGGTCTTCAGATGCAAATTCTATAATTTGATCTGGATTCCTTATCCGAATTTTTAGTCTGATCAAGGCAGCCCTGTTTTTGTAATATGGACGGAAAAAGAATCTCACTCTTCCCGATACCCTAATTGAATTATCATCAATTTCCCAAACCACCGGATTTCTCTCGTCATCTTTAACTTCAACTAATTGTTTTCTGGTAATACACCCGGGAAAAATTAGCAACGTAAGAATTGGAAATACCCAAAATATTGTAAAGCGCATTGTTGTAATTTTCACCTTGGTATTCTGTTGAAATTCCAAAAAAAATCTTCGAGTTGACGCGATTGGTATTCCAAATGGCCCGGTATTTTATCATAATTTTGAAAGAATGATTCTCTGCTATCACCATATTTTCTATATACCTGGATATACTCCCTCATTATCCTTCCATAAAATCCACCAAAACCCAATTCTCTTTGCTGTAAATAATGGGTAAATTCATGAAACCTCAATCTAGGATTAATCCCTGACTTTTCAATAACCACGAGGTTTCTTCCCAGTGCGATTCCGTCTCCTCCAGGTGATAGCATTCTCGAAAGTAGCGGTCCCCTCCGCAAAACAGGGCCATCATCACCCAGAAATCTGGAATCATAGGTGGGGCCGAAAGCAGCGACATTCAATGCAGCCTGAGTCGCCCCACCCAAAGCTCCATGGAGCAATCCATTAACCATGCCTCGACGAACGCTTTTTCCATCCACAAGAGCTCCTATTCCACCTCCAATCATACCCGTAAATGCACCTGAATGAGCCATGTGGGCTACTTCTCTCAGCCCGTTCGCAAAACTACCTCCGGCTGATCCGGCGTACGGAATGGTTTGCCCACGTAAAAATCCACCTGCAACACCACCTGCCAGCGTACCCCAGGTAATATCCTGTTCAAA
>SKLY01000194.1 GCA_007121335.1 Saprospiraceae bacterium
CCTGCTTCCTTTTGCTCAATCGCTTTTCCGCAATACGTGCAATAAACCAGCCCAGGAAGACAAAGATGGAGAAAATTACCAATGCCCAGGTAAATGCGGGCAGGGCCGCAACCAAATCGCCGTAGTAGTCCAAAAACATTTCTCTCAGTCCCATATTTTTTTGCAAGCAAGATATAAATTTTTGAGCATTATGGCGGATAATTCTTTCAGTTTCAGCCGACACCCATTCAGAAAAAGAGTGAACTTTTTGACCCTGTTTTCTACTAAATGACAATAGGTATTACCTTTATGAAAAATTCAGGATGAGTTCCGCAGCCGACTACCAGACTCACAGGAAATATCTCAAGGTTATTTTGGGGGTGGGCATTCTGTTGATGTTTGTGAAGTTCTTCACCTGGTGGATCACCAACTCCAATGCAGTTCTCGCTGATGCCCTTGAGAGCATACTCAATATTGGCACCGGATTTTTTGCTCTTTACAGCCTTTACATTTCCAATACTCCCAAAGACAAGAATCACCCCTATGGCCATGGAAAAATAGAGTTTCTTCTCGCGGGCATTGAGGGTGCTTTAATTAGTTTAACTGGCGCATTTATTATCGTAAAATCGGGCTACAATCTGGTTGTCCCCATTGAAGTGACTCAATTGGAAGCGGGAATCGCCCTGACCGTATTTTCCGGGGGAATAAATCTATTGATGGGGTTCGTGTTGTTAAAGCGGGGTAAAATCTTCAACAACCTGGTATTAGAGTCTGAGGCCAGGCACTTGATCTCAGATGGAATGACCTCAGTGGGGTTAATCATTGGATTGGCACTTATACTTTTGACAGGTCAGGTTTGGCTGGATCAGCTAATTGCAATAGCTATTGGAATATTGATACTTCGATCTGGCTACAAATTACTCCGCACGGCAATCGCCGGAATTATGGATGAGGCAGACCTCAAATTGGTTACAGAAATTGTCGAAAAGGTCAATAAAACCAGAAAGCCGGAGTGGATAGACCTCCACAACTTCAGGGTGATAAAATACGGTTCCAAACTCCACATTGACTGCCATGTGACCATACCCTGGTACTTCAATCAAGTAGAGGCACACGACCTCATTGAGGAATTTGAAAGGGAGGTGGATCGCCATTGTGGCGACAGCGTGGAGCTTTTCGTGCACACCGATCCCTGTGAACCTCCGGAGATGTGCAAGATGTGCGCTGTCAAAAACTGCCCCCATCGAAAGCATCCGCACAAAGTCGTGGTGGAATGGACCGTTGACAATGTCACCCCCAATAAAAAAATATACCTGCAAAACGAAGGCTCCGAAGGTGATTAACGGGCATTAAAAAAGTCTATCTCTTCTTAATCCTGATGCATCATCGATTTACCGATAGGGTTTTTGAATAAGTTGTCCCATCCGCTGTGATTCGCAAAGCATAAATCCCGGGTATTAGGTCAGAAATATCAATAGATTGATGATTTGTGGCTGACAGAACGACCTGTCCAGACATGTTGTAAATATTGACTCTTTCGAAAACACCATCTCCCAGGCCGGAAATAGATAAGTGGTCTGTAGCCGGGTTTGGAAAAACCGATGGAGCGGAGTCAAAGGCAATCTCTTCCTCAGTAGATGTTTGGGTAAAAGAATCAAAAAAGGCGATGGTTTCAATAAGAGCCGGTCTGGCACACTGGCCGTGGTCAAAGTTGGGATTCAGGTCAATCGTCTCCAGGTCAGCAGCCCCATTGGCCCTCATCACAGAATCCGCCAAAATGCTGTTTTCAAAAGGCACCTGATCATCGGCCATGCAATACATTATGCGCAAGGGTGCTTCCGGCGCCCAATCATAGGTGTCATTCTCTCTGAGAATTTGATTGATGTGGTAATCGGGATTGTTCCGCATGCTGTCCACAAAAGCAGGTTGAAAGAGATTTACCGGGTGAAGATTGAAAAAGGAAGTACCCATAGAAATGACCATCCTTATGTTCAGTGCAACCAGATCAATTTCGCCATTGTAAAAATCCATGGCATCACCGACAAATTGAGGTCTCAATATTTCCGATAAATCGTCATATAAATCACCATAAACTTCCTGATAGCCTAGTAACACATAGGGGATGTATCCGACAAAAAGGTAATCCTCTTCGGCAAACATATTGTCCAACATCACTTGCGAAATACTGTATGGTCCGGAAAGATGGGTGGCTGCAGTGACTTCGAATTCTGCTCCCAAATTGGCTTCGAGTTCCCAATGGGTTGCCATCGAAGAATGTCCTCCCTGAGAATAGCCGGTCAAAAACAACTGCCCATTCCACTCCAACTGCTGGGTTTCAATCCACTGCCGAAATGCGCGAAGCAAATCGATTGAAGCCGAGGCTTGCGTTTCCCGGTGTACATAGGGGTGAAAACCACGGCTGGTGCCCATGCCCAAAAAGTCGGGAGCGATGGTCATGTAACCTGACGCTCCAATACCCGCATAGGCGTCAAAATCAGTATTTAGATTGGATGGAACAATATTCGGAGCTGAGGTCGTACCCCGGTGATATACAACTGCAGGGTAAGCCTCCAAATCCGAATCGGGAATTACAAATAATCCGGAAGCGGTATCAGGCTGGCCATCAGAGCCCAAAGTCAGGTAGGTAACTCGATAGAAATCGACCCCGTTTCGGATATCAATATCCAGTTGGGCTTCCAACTCTGTTTGAGAACGGGATTCAAGATACTCAACGGTGAGCAATTCCTGCCCTTGCAAAAAGCTGGAAAAACAAATAAAAATGGCTGCAGTAAGTAAAGAATTTCTAATCATATCCATTAACTTTGAACTATTAAAAAAAGTAAGCTGTCTAAAAATATTATATCTGTAAACGGACAAATACCGTATCCAATCCCATTGACTTCCGGGAAAGGAGTTACAAATAGACCAAAGATAAGTCCAAAAAGACCTACAGAGTCAGTCATCACTGTTTTTTACAAAAAATCAAAGGCTGAGTGAAAGACAGGGCGCGACTTCAACTCTTTCACTTCCTCTTCAGGAATTCCATCGGCCTTAACCATCATAAAGCTGTCACCTTCGTCGGTAAAGCGATTTAGAATACCCAATTTTCCGGTTGCGTGCAATTGTTTGTACACCGGGGCTTTTTGATCCGCCCAATAAATGGCAGAATTAGTATCGTGTTCCTTCATCAGGTGGCTGACCAATTTGAGAAACTCCCACTCGCAGCCCGGCCTGTAATAAATTCCGTCCAGGCCGAGGAATACAAAATTCTTTGGATTGAAAATCTTTTTGAAAACGGGAATATATGGGACAAGTTTAAGGAGTAATTTAAGCCACTTGCCACCCACATTTTTTATTACCCATCGGGCTTTTTGGACCTGGACTCCGGCAACTGGTTCCCCATTTTTCATATAGACGTAATAGGGTTCTTTGAAGATGGAGTCAAAGTGCACAAAGCTGTAATCGCGATAAAACTCCTCCAATTCCCGGCGTACCATTTTCTTGAGGTCAGGACTTTCTACTCGCTGAACGTTTTTATTCCTGCGGGGAAAAAACCGACTCATACCCACAGTTTTTATTCGGCAAAAAGGCTCGTAACCGAGGCTGTTGACCAGGCGATAGGATTGCCTGTTTCTGTGCTCGACCACTCCGACAAAGAGGGTGGGCATTTTTTCACGCTCCTGCATGATACGCATGGTTTCTATGGAGTACCTGGCAGTCAATTTTTTATCCCTGTATTCTGGTACCGCAAAAAGGTATCTTACCGCAAAGTAATTGTGGTCCAAATCACCTGTTTTCACCTTTCGATTGATAAACAGGCACATGGCAGCTCTTTTATCGTCGTAAAGAAGCTCCACAAAATTCGGCTTGTCCAGTAATTCAAGCCGCTGTCTGGAGTCTTTGTGCTGATATTGGTTATCACCGGTTCCCCATAAGACATCGTCAAATAGCTGTACCACCTCATCGCTTATTTCTTTGGAAAGCACCAGTTTTTTATTGCCGGCCTCAAAGAGTATCTCTTTGTCAATCAGTTGCTTATCGGTTTCAGACATATTTCCGGAAAAACTGTTAAGAATGTATTCAACCACAAATAAACCTTAAAATTAGGAATATTTTCCCAATCATGAAGAATCTGTAGGGCTCAATATTGCAGCTATTGTTAATTTGGCGGCGTCAATCTGACCGGATTTAGTTGAGCTTAGTGGATAAGTGAAGCACCGGAAAGGATGTAACTTTGGAAAAAGACCGTAACAGGCAAAAAAACATAAGCCCATGGAAATCCTCAATCAATTCAAACGAGATTTTGACGAATACCTAAAGGACTATTTGGATGAACTGCCGGAAAAACCTGAGCAGCTATACGGAGCGGTGAGATATGCTATGGAGGCGCCGGCCAAGCGGCTGCGACCCATGGCCGTCTTGCTGGGATATTATTTATTCAAGGATGATTACGAGCAAGCACTTCCCATGGCCCTTTCCGTTGAGATTTTTCACAATTTCACCCTGGTTCACGACGACATCATGGACGATGCCCACATACGGAGAGGGCAGCCATCAATCCACCAAAAGTATGGAACCAATACGGCTATTTTGGTAGGCGATGTGATGATGATTCACGCCTTCAGAGTTCTATTGGCGTTGGACGAGGAGGTCAATTTGGACCTGATTATGGATTACTACACTGAAATGGGCGGAGGCGTTTGTGAAGGGCAGATTTACGACATGGCATTTGAAAGCATGGAGGAAATCACCAGTGATGACTACATGGAAATGGTGGGACTCAAAACAGCCGTTCTGCTTGGATTGGCATTAAACTCAGGCGCGCTCATTGCCGGAGTAGAGGAAAAAAAAGCAGCCAGTTTGTTCGAATACGGCTACGCGGTGGGAGTCGCATTCCAAATTATGGACGATTGGCTGGATGCGTTTGGAGATGAGAAACTCACCGGAAAAAGAAAGGGTGGCGATATCAGGCAAGGTAAAAAAACATGGCTGTGGATAATGGCTATTGAGGCAGCTGAGGAGGAAGACCGGGAATTCCTGAAAAAGGTAATAAGGACCAGGCCGGTGAGTGAAAAAGATGTAGATCGGGTGCTCGAGTTGTACAAACTTTACAATGTCGATGAATTGATACTTGAATTCTCCTCTAAGCTACTGGACGATGTGTCTGAGAAGGTCTCTGATCTCAATCTGCCCGAAGACAAGACAAGGCTTTTGAAGGGATTTGGTGAGCAGCTGGTAAACAGGGAAATGTAGTATGCTGGTTGGGGTCGTGGTTCTGCCCGAATCAGGCTCCTGATCACTTCCTTCAACAGCAATCACTCGTCAAAAAGACTACCCTGCTTGCCATCATTGACATCCAGGTCAACGGAATCACCCGGTTTTAGATTTTCAGACCCCGAATCATCGTCGTTCTTCTTTTCATCTTTTGGCTCAGATCCCTCACTAATCATCTTGATCGAACTGATTTTGTCATCGTGCAACCTGTTGCCGAGTGCCTTCCATCCTTTCACATCAATGAAATCTGCAAGTGCCACCTTGTCGACCTCTTTATTTTTACCCTTACCATGTGAAAAGGACACCAGAGGATTCGGAGCAAAACTCGCGAAGTACAATTTGCTGGACCTGTGGTCGGAAATAAAGGAGAATTCCTGGTCCAGGGAGGAGGTTTCTATATTGAACCGCTTAACAAGGGTCCACTTTTTCTCCCCTTCGTAATAAACAGCACTGACAACCTGATTAGGCACGAATTTTTTCACTTCAATGAGCCGGTCCAGATCAAAACGGGTATTTTCATCTGGAGCAGTAACCAGGTAAGTTCCTGCTTTGTATAGAGCAATGATGTGATCACCGGTATCAAATTCACCGAGGAATTTACCCCTTTCATCCGTATTTATGCGACCGCTCACTTCGTCCATCCAGTATTTGATTGCACCGAGAGTAGATTTGCCCACCTCCTTAAGCGAGACTTTTCTCACCGGGTATTTTGTCACAGTATTTCCCTTACTGCCACGACCTTTGATGCTCAGCTCTCCGAAATCAAATTCAAAGACTTTGTTGCGTGCCCTGCAGGCAGGACTCAGGTATATGGTCAGCACTTCAGCTTCTCCATTGGGATTTTCGCTGAGGTAGAGAACTTTCGAGCCCTTTTCGCCCGTTATCATTTGGTAATCCTTATCGCGCGTAATGGATTTCACATGAAAACGCTTGGCGTAAGTATTTCCGGTTTTTCCATCCCGGTAGAGCATGTTGTAGGTAGTGCGGTCGTCCCCTCTCTTCCATACATTGGCCAGCATAATATCCTTACCCACGAAGGACTTATCCTCAATTCTCGTCACGCGCATCTTCCCATCCCGCTTAAACACGATGATGTCATCAATATCGGAACAATCGCAGACGTATTCGTCTTTTTTAAGCCCGGAGCCGATAAATCCGTCTTTGTAGTTGACGTATAATTTGGCATTGTTGGCGACCACCTGAGTGGCTTCAATGTTCTCAAAACTGGTGATCTCGGTTTTCCGTTCTCGCTCCTTACCGTATTTTTTCAGTAAGTCTTTAAAGTAGGCAATGGTGTAATCAGTGAGATTTTCAATGTGGTGTTCAGTCTCGGCAATTTGGTCCTCCAGATCACTGATAAACTGATCCGCCTTAAATTCATTGTATTTAGAAATACGCCTGATCTTAATTTCCGTTAATTTATGTACATCCTCATCGGAAATATTGCGGTTCAGGATCAGCATCTTTTCTTCCGCGGGATTCGGGTTCTCTGGACATTTCACGTATTTGTACATGCCCTTCCTGACCACATCGATAACCTCCTCCCAGCTTTCGCACTCTTCGATGTCCCGGTAAATCCTCTGTGAGATGAATATTTTTTCCAGACTGGCGTGGAACCATCTGGCTTCAAGTTCCCCCAATTTTATTTCCAGTTCCCAACCCAGCAGGTGCCTGGTTCGCTCTGCATCCATTCTAAGGATCTCATCCACTCCAAGGAATTGGGGAACCCCATCTACAATAATGCAGGCATTGGGCGAGACAGAAACTTCGCAATTAGAAAAAGCATACAGCGCATCCATGGTAACCTCCGGAGAGACATTGGGGGCGAGTTCGATCAGTATTTCCACATCCTTCGCCGTGTTGTCGATGATGCGTTTTATCTTGATCAATCCCTTGTCCCCTGCTTTTACAATACTGTCGATGAGAGAAGTAGTGGTGGTGCCGTATGGGATTTCCTTTATTGCAATGTGTTTTTTATCCACCTGTTCGATTCTGGCGCGCACCTTAATCCTGCCTCCTCGCTTTCCCTGGTTGTAATCACTTGCATCCATCAAACCACCTGTCAGGAAATCCGGGAATATCTCAACTTTTTTGCCTTTGAGAACATCAAAACAGGCCGCTATCAGCTCCTTAAAATTATGTGGCAAGACTCGAGTTGAGAGACCCACTGCGATTCCTTCAGTTCCCATTGCAAGAAGTAGTGGGAATTTTGCGGGAAGAGCAACCGGTTCCTGATTCCTGCCATCGTAAGTCAATTGCCACTCAGTGGTGTCCTTGTTGAAGAGCACCTCCCTGGCAAAAGGCGTTAGCCGCGCTTCGATATACCTCGCGGCAGCAGCACTGTCTCCAGTCCGCATATCTCCCCAGTTTCCCTGGCAATCGATCAAAAGTTCTTTTTGTCCGAGTGTCACCAGTGCATCGCCAATGGCTGCATCACCGTGCGGGTGGTACTGCATACAGTGCCCGATGAGATTGGCAACTTTGTGGTACCTGCCATCGTCCTTTTGAAACATGCTGTGCAAAATCCTGCGCTGAACCGGTTTGAGACCATCCCTGGCCTCGGGAACCGCCCTCTCTAAAATCACATAGCTGGCATAATCAATGAAATACTTTTTAAACATCCCCTTGAGCGAGCCACCCTCATTAAGGTCTATATCTTTATGCACGGCATTCTTGTCCGACATCAGTCTCAAATTTGATTAATGTTCAATAACCCCGGAAGCGGTCTGAATATTTTGCATCCAATCACCGGTAATAGAAGACAAAGGTAGTATATAAAATTTTATAATCTGTCATGCTATTGTGCCATATTACCTGAAGTTTAGGGAAGTATTCTTCTGTATGGAATTGATTTCCGGACAAATATTGTAAGAAATTTGTGGCTACTTTCCCCTAATGAATTGAGAAATAGAACTTTTCAATAGAAATTAAGGACCCGGATCATTTTCACGATGACGAGAAAAAAGGAAGCAAATTCAGCCAATTATCCGTTTCATTAGTATCTTTATGGAAACAATCCATAAAAACAGCGTTATGGGCATTTCTATTCAACTGGGACTGAGTGAAGAGGAGTTTATCACTGCCCTGATAAACCGTGAAAAGTGGGCACAAAAGGCAGTTTATGAAGAGATGTACTCCGATTTGTTGTTGGTTTGCCTCAGGTATGCCAGTAACAACCAGGATGCACTCGACATTCTCCACGATGGCTTCATCAAGGTATTCAGGAATATATCAAAGTACAAGGTTGGCACATCCTTTGAATCCTGGATGAGGAGGATAATGATAAATACTTCCATCGATTATTACCGAAGGGAAAAGCGAAGATGGACCGAGGATATTGAGAATGCACACCATTTAAGTGGCCCATCAGATGGAGCCCTGGAGCAAATGGGTGAAAAGGAAATCCTTCAGGCCATTCAAAGCCTCAGTCCGGCTTACAGAATGGTATTTAACCTCTATGTGATCGAGGGATATTCGCATCGTGAAATAGCAGATGTATTGAATATCAATGAGAGCACATCTCGCTCCAATCTGGTAAAAGCCAGGTCAAAATTGAGGAATATTGTAGAGTTGAAAAAAGATATGAAATAAATGGAGAATCGGGACTTTGACAAGTGGATCAGAGAATCTGTCGAAAAGATGGAAGGCCACAGCCATGTCCCCCCTCAAGATTGGGCAAGTTTTGAGGACAAATTGGTTGAAACTGAAATTGCAGATGAGCAATTTGACCAAATCATCAAAGAGAAATTAACCAATCAGAAACCGGCATACAATCCGGCGCACTGGATGGAGTATTTGTACAAGTCCAGTCTGTTTAAATTGCTCAAGGTAGATTTTTTGTACAACAAAATTTCGGAAGCTTTTATACTCACGCTCGCTCTTGCCCTTATTCTGCCGGCCAACAACTGGCAACTCCTGCGAGATTTTGATCATACCTCAGCTACTGCTGTTCGCTATTTAGATGGGGATAATCCTGAGCCACAAAGTGATAGATTTGTGACGGTGACTATGTCTCAGGCGTCTAATGGGAAAAGCGACATCCGGTCTTCAACCGAATCATCCGTTAAAGCCGGTAACATTGCGTTTGAGAGAACCAGTAGCAATTTAGAATCACCGACTAATCTACAGCGGTCTGATGCGGTTGCTCTTCTGGAGGTGAGATTTATTGAGCAATTACACCATAGAAGTTGGGACTATTCCTTGGCTCAATCATTTAACACATCGAAAATGCCTGCCGGAGAAGTTCAGCCCTTCACTTTAGATAAACTCCCACCTCCTGTAATTCCTTTAGCCGCTATTCAACCATCACTTGCGGTGGAAGATAGAACTTTCGAAGATTTGCGTAGTCACCCAATCGGTGACAATAATTTTTCCAATAGAAGTGGAGAGGGACTCAATTGGTTGTTGAGCACTTTTCTGGTAGCTGATATCAACACTATCCATACCCCTTATGATGAGATTTATCAAAAAGCCGGTTACGAACAAACCAAATTTGGAATGGGAGGAGGTTTGGGAGTTGGTCTGATGCGAAATGGTTGGGCAATTGAATTGGGTTTGGTTTACTCCATGAAACAATACAACCCCAGAGAAATCCTCGAGGTTTTTCGCATTGGAAACGATATGGCCAACGCGGTGAGCTTGAAGAGTATCGAATTGAATACCCTGAGCATCCCCCTAACCCTCAGATACGATCTATCGACAAAGGGTCGGTGGATTCCCTATATGAAAATGGGTATTGGTCTAAATCTGGCCACGCATGCGAATTATCACCGCGAAGAGTACATCCTGTCCCTTTCGGCTCCCATTCCTTCTGACGCCAACCTCAATTATTCGCAAGAGGCCAAGTTGGATAAGAAAAGGTTTACAGATGGGTTGTTTGAGGGTGGAAAATTTAGCGAAAACAGCTACCTGAGTGCCAATGGAGGTCTGGGGGTAGATTTTAGATTAAGCCCGGATTGGAGAATTTTTGCCCAGGGAAGCTACCAGTATAACTTTTTAGAGCAAAAACTGGGGCCCAATAACGATCACATCAATACCATAACCCTGCAAATGGGCGTGAGGCATCAGATCCGACATTGAGCCGATTCTGAAAAATTGAAAGGCAGCTGTTTTCCATAGGATTTTTTAAATCTGGTCCTGGATTTGTTTTGCTGGAACTATGAGGGTATTTGATTAAAAGATATTAGTTCCCTATCAGGACAGCAGAAATCATTACTTTAACGCTGCGGCTACATCATCAGCCAACTTTCGCATTTGAGGTTCTGAGAGGGTGACAGGCCCCCTGGCAAAGTTCATGTCATTTACTTCATTGATTGGGATCAGGTGGATGTGTACATGAGGCACTTCCAGGCCAACGACAGAAATACCAATGCGCTCACAATCCACAACAGACTCAATTGCCCGCGCTACCCTTTTAGAAAACAACATCAATTCGCTGAGTTCTTTATCTGTTAAATCCAGGATATAATCTGTTTCCTTCTTTGGAATTACGAGAGTATGTCCGGGGGCCAGCGGCCTGATATCGAGGAAAGCGAGGTGTTTATCATCTTCAGCAATTTTGTAGGCCGGGATATCACCTTCTATGATTTTTGTGAAAATGGTAGCCATAGTACGAAAGGTTTATAATGATTAGTCGATAGAGATGTCTAATATTTCAAACTCAATCACGCCGGCGGGAGTTTTCACTTCAGCAACTTCCCCTTTTTTCTTCCCCAGTATGCCTTCACCGATTGGGGAGGTAACGGAGATTTTACCTGCTTTGAGGTCAGCTTCAGATTCCGAGACTAACTTGTAGGTGACTACTTTACCGGATTTACGGTTTTTCATCTTGACATTGGTGAGCAGGACTACTTTAGATGTATCGATTTGGGTCTCATCCAGGATTTTGGCATTCATGAGAATTTTCTCCATTTCATTGATCTTCATCTCGAGCATACCCTGCGCATCTTTTGCTGCATCGTATTCAGCATTTTCAGAAAGATCACCTTTCTCCCTGGCCTCAGCAATTGCTTTGGCGATTTTACCCCTTTCGGTGGTTTTCAATTCGTCAAGTTCACTGCGTAGTTTATCATATCCTTCCTGGGTGAGATAAGTACTTTTCATTTCGAGAAAACTTTTTGTTAGTAACTAAAATCTATGACAACAGGTAACTACCCTATATACGAAAAGTTGAGAACCCGAGGCAGAACCTCGAACTCTCAACCGGCGCCCAAAGATACAAAACTTTGGGAATCTATGATTTACAAGTATTTTGTGTTAGAAGTTGAAACCTACACTTATATTGTGCGTACCATTAAAGGGATTGGAATCCCTAAAAGCGTAGTCAATGACCAGTCCGGTGTTTTCATCCTCACCCCAATTGAGCAAAAACGAGACACCTGCTGCAATACCGGTGTAAACACCTTTATCCTCAAGCGCAGACCCGGCACCCATTTCATACTTATAACCTCCTCTGATCATAATCATTTCTGCAAAAGAATATTCAATTCCTGCACCAAGATCATCTCTTGAGAACGAGTGTGCCGTAAAGTTGGCTACAGGCGTAATGCGATGTCGATCTCCAAAACCCAAAAGCAGGTCGTAACTCACTCCAATGTGAAGCAAGGAGGGAAGTTCATAAGTCGCAGAGCGCTGGTTGAATCTAAGCTCAAACCTAAAATCGTCTTCGGGGTTGGGGGCACGAAAACTAAGTCCCTCTCCCCTAAACTGCATAGGAGATCCCACATTCCTAAGCGCAATGCCAAACTTAAAGTTATCCTGAGGTCCGGTTACATATTGAATACCGGCGTCAAATGCTATACCAAAGGCTGAAACATCTGTGATAGACTGGTTAACCCCTCTGACAAGAAATCCAACTGAAATATTATTATCAAACATGTGAGAGTAACCCAGTCCAAGATTGAAGTAAGTAGGTGAGAAAGTCGCACCGGTACCTTCCGGTTGGTTGGTTGTCGTCACATCGAGATCACCGAAATCCACCGTCATAAGGGATATTCCAAGTGCTCCATGGTCCCCCATTTGGAGAGACAATCCCAGTGCATTCATGTTAATATCCGCAGGATGTAAATAGCTGGCGTGACCAAACATAGCCTGCGAGCCTGGAATACGTCCAATCCCAGCAGGATTAATTCTCATCGCCTCTACACCACCAACCATGGAGGCAGTCATACTGTGAAGCCCGGCAGAACGAGCCCAGGGATTCATTAGCAATTCAGTTGCACCTGCCTCACCCTGTCGATCCGGATTACCTGCAAACAAGGTGACTCCACCAAACATTAGAATGATAGAGGTATAAAATAAAGATTGTACAAGTTTTTTCATTCAATTTGAGTATTAAAAGTTTGGAAATGTCCGGCCGACCCGATCAAGTCGGCCGGAATTATTTCTTTCCGCATTTTTTACAAGCCGGACGGGTCAAATTGTCTGGCAACACCAAACCACTTGAGTACCCTTTCACCCAATCCGGGTGCTTCGACGTGTATCAAATAAACCCCACTCGCAATGGGAACACCTCTGTGATTCCTCAAGTCCCAATCTAAACCGGAACTCGGAAGTCTCCCCTTGGTGGGAGGTTGGCTGTTCAGTACAGGATCACCTCCCCTGCTGACATTTCGCTCGTATCTTCTAATAAATTTACCGTCAAGGGTATAAATCGTCACGGTAGCCCTGTCAGGCAGATTTGTGATTTTAACCCTGTTGTCAAACTGGGTCTCTTCGTATGCAGAGAAGGCGTAGTACGGATTTGGAACGACTTTAATTTGATCCAATGCGTTATCAAACTCCTCTTCCAACAGGTTGTCGGCTTGCATTCCTTCAATTTCAAAGAAGTACCTATTGTAGGCCTTATCGCCACCTTCTTCGCGCTCACCAACCTCATAGGGTTTGGTTACCCTAAGTTGAACGATTGCATCATTTGGGATCAAACCCTCTTCATAAGACAGCAATCCGGACGCAAGGGGCATACCTGCCCAGGTTACTCTCTGTAATACCTGAGGCTTTTTAATAGCATTGGGCAGAGGACCTGCAAGTATGTCCCTCAATTCCTGGCAACCGTCATACTCCTGATTGGTAATGTAAACAAAATGCTGGCCACCCACTATCAAATCAGCAAAACCGGGCAAATTACCGATAGTAAAGTCAATAGATGGATTCCAGATGCGATCATCACCTATCAGAAAGCTCGGGTCGAGATCCGATACAACTCCATTCGGGTTATCAGGGCTATAAATTGTGTTTTCTGCAAAAAACAGGTTGAGTCTTGTACCGGTTTCCACATCAACGACGTAACCGGGGAACCACGCTAAACCGGGATCTGCATCGGGATCATTCATTGGGAGTCCATCGGGACCTGCTTCAATGGAGGCTGCCGGTCTGTCAAGCAGATCAAACATAGAACGACCTCTCCAATTAAGTCCGGTTGCATCGTATTCGGGGCTGGCAGCTTCAACCACCATAACGCGACTCCACTTACTTCTATCTGAAGTAAATACAATATCCACATTGTTAACTCTGCTGATTCCACCGGTTGCACCTACACATGCACCAACATTTTGACTATTAACCCATGCGGCGGTTATCATTGGCAGGTTGCCAGGCCTGTAATCAAACATGCAGTAAGGGTAAAACCCGGACTCATTGTTATTAACAAAGGATCTATTCGGGTCCAATTCAGTATCATCTGAATCTGGACCTGTCTTTAGATAATCAAGAATATCAGGCGTACCATCCGGCGGAGAAACAGCATCGGGCACAAAGCCCAACCATTGAGCGCCAAATGGATCATCATAGACAATTTGGCCACCCAGGAAACCATTGTCGGGCACACCAAACGGATCCTGCCCCGGGAGTAGTTCCTGACCAATGGTAACTGAGAAACCAAATTTACCGACCAGGTTTTCATTCAGTATATCGATTGAAGACTCGGAGCGTGCCCTTTCGCCGGTACCCAGGTGTACAACTTCCCATCTTGCACCGGCTGCAAGCTCATCGGTGTCGGGTTCATCGTCAAAGAATCTCAATTCGTATTGGCCATCTACCACATCAAGTGGATTGTAAATGGCAATATCAATTGGTCCGCCACCGGGAGCATATCGCAACTCTCCATCAAATGTCCCTTCAACAATAGACTCACGAATGCCCTCTTCCAACTGAAGGAAGTTTCGACCTGTTCCACTACCCTCAAGTCTCGTAATCGGCACTCCATCACCGTAATCAGCATTCAGGTTTTTGTAAACCGTAGGTCTGGGAGTTACCGTATAGACCCGGACATTTCCACTACCTTCCAGGTATGTTTGCTCCTGGCCAACTCCCGTAGTGAAATCAAGGGAGTCGTAGTTATTAAATCCGTAGGCAACGGCAGCAAAATAGTACTTTTTGTGATTAATTAAATCCCGGTCGCCATCCGCAAATAAATCTTCAGTTACTCTAAAGCTATGCCGAATACCCTCATTGCTTCCCCTCACCATTTGCTTTGGAACCAAAATCGATTGGCCGCTATTGGGGTCATCAACAGGCTCCCAATTGTAAAGCGTCGAAACCTCATTTCTCACATCGGCCTGAAAAACCAATCTGGCTCTGGACGGGTCTTCAAAACTTTCGCGAATGGCTTCTACTGTTCCATCGCGCAATTGAAACACCTGGTAGCCTTCAAAAACATACATGGAATCCGGTTCACCATCGGGAATTCTAAGACCTTTTTCTTCGTACTGCAAAAATGCATTGTTGGAAGTCAGGGTGTCATTTGAAAGTGCAAAAATAATCTCCCTGTCCAACTCAATTGGAAACATATCCGGTGCATCAGGACCATCCGGAAAGTCAAAGCAATTGTCAAACAGTGCCTGTGCTGTTCTATCGGCATTGAAAAGACGCGTAAGATCAGGACATGGATGTGGGATGTCTGGAACCCAAACAACCCCAATTATCAACTCATTGATCGCACCGGGAATGAGGCGGAAGGGACCGGAAGCCTGAAGTGTCCTTCTATCACCCTGCTGAAGCCCGGCAGTACACATTGACCATCCCATTTCATCATCCGGTGGATCAGGGAATGCGTATTTTATTGGAGTACCACCAGTCCCTCTATAACCAGAACCCCCGGCGGTAAATGGCCTACCATCCCTCCACGAGCCGGTTAGGTAATTGTAAAACTCAGGTCCTGATTGAGGATCTGTCATTGCAGAAGGACCATCAAAACCACCTGGGTTGTTATAATAAACGAAGGAAGACAAGCCAATTTCTTCCCCAAACTCATCAAGTGGTCCGCGGAAATAATCAGCACCAAGTGCGGGGATATTTCTGCAATAGGTTGGGATTGGTCCACCTCCTGATGGGCACTCGCAAGAATTGGGTACACTTCCATCTATGGCATCTTCATTGTACACATACATCAAATCAAGCGCTGTATCAGATCCGATAAAATCATCAAAGGGACACCCTAAATCAGGGTCAATCCACATCGCAAAGAACATACTGTCAATTACAACTCTTGAGCGGTTGATCAATTTATGCCTGTAGAAGGTCATGTTGTTGATTTCATCCTGGGTGGAGTATGCAAATGCCTGTACCTGGACTTCCATACGAACAGGATCCGTATTTGTTCTGGTTTTGGTACCACCTGCATCGTTATAAATCCAGAAGAACATCTCGTCCGGGTCACGGGTATCGAAGCCCGGTTCACAACCTCTAATGTCAATTCTCGGATAATCTCCCTGACTAGGATCGTAAACAAAATTACCTTCATAATCGAAGTAATTTCCAAGTCCCTGATCATTGAATGGGAGTTCAAAATCATAGCGCTCATTGAAAAATGGATTTCCTAGAGCCGGCCAGTATTTTATATTATCCGGAATCAAGTCCGGAGGAATATTCTCGCCCTGTTGTTCTATAAAAATCTCAATATTGCGCTTATGTTCATCAATATCTTCTCTGGTAACTTTAAAAAATCGGTCCCAATCCCGGCACCTCTCGGCACTGGTAGTACCATCTTCCGGTCTAAGAGGACCGGGCCACCAGTCATTATTCTGGGAGCTACGGTAACTTTGAGCTGCGACTTTAAGGTTGCCCTCTTCATCGATACCTCCTACCCATACTGCACCCGCAAAGATGGAATTCACCTCAGGCTGTGGAGGGAGGACATTGGGTACCACATAGCGAGCCTCAGACAGGTTCCACCACATATCACCACCCGTCATCAACCGGGCTCTTACATTGTTTATGTTGAGGTCCACCTGAGCGGTCGCCTGTGCACAGTCGCCGCGGAGTTCAGCAGCTTGTTGCATTTGCCTCTGTCGCTCGCCTTCCAGTTCCGGTGGTATATAAGCCTCAAGGGATGTTATCGATCCCAAACTCAATACAACTAGGGTCAATAATATTTTCTTCATGGTAAATGTATTGTAAATAATGGTTCAATTAAAATTCGATAACTGCTCCGAGATATACTCTTCTCGGCAGTGCAAAAAATCCGGGTGCCAATAAACTTGCTCTGTATTGATCGATGAATGCCAGTTCCTCTTCGCCTGCGGGAACCAGACCTTCACGACTATCCTTTAAGTTTCTAATGTTGTCTCTACCAAAACTGGAATTAAGCCATCCAGAATCCTCTGCAGAACCTGTGAATGAATATACACCCAAAATGTTTCTGGTATTGAGTACATTCTCGGATCTGAGATAAATATTCAACACAATTGGTCTTGTGGCTGCTTCTCCTTCACCACCCAGATTAAGGGTAAAGCTCCTGTCAATTCGAGCATCCAGGTAAAAGCTCCAGGGAAGCCTTGCTCCGTTAATAGTTCCGGCAAAACCACTTCCACCAAAGCGCGTAGGTTGCAAGGTTCTCGTATAAGGCCTTCCTGAAACTGCAGTAGCCTGAACATTCAATCCTGTATTTTCAAAGATGTCAATTCCGGCTATTCTCGGACCCGTATATCTCCTACCTGATCCATATCTGTAATCCATGTTCACTACAAAGCGGTGTCTCTCATCAAAACTAAGTGGAGAAAGGGCTCTGAGATTTCCTCTGGAGGTCAGTCCTCGCTGTGAAGTTGGGCTGGAACCGGTACCATCTGCAAATTGAAGCGTGTAACTTGCTACCATTCTCAGATTGTTTGTTCTCCTCAGGTCATATTGGAAAGAGAATCCCTTCACTGTTCCAAAGTCTAAATTCCCGAATGTTTCATACTGACCCACAGGGGATGCCACAAATAACAGATTTCTAACCTGTATTTGATCTCTAATTTCTTTGTAATAGGCAGAAACTTTAATGGCTGAAGAATTGGTCAATCGCTGCTGGAAACCAACTTCGTAATCAATGGTCTTCTCAGGTCTCAAATTTGGGTTAGAACTGGGCGTCCTTCCCGCATCTTCAAAATAGTAATATTGAAGTGGAGATACAAAGTTGTTTGAAGTTGGACGTTGGACCAGAATATCGTAGTGCGCAAAGAAGTTTGCGTCATCCGAAATGGGGAATGAAAACGCCATTCTAGGCATCCAATTTATTTGTGGCTTGTAATCTTCAAATGACTGATTTACATCGAAATCAGGTGATCTAATATCCTGATCGAAATCAGTTCGGAAGGGTGTTACCACGCCTCCACCAAACAGTACATTTCCGTCATTCACCGGATTACCTGTTTCATCATACCACTGCTCACCTTCGCGGAAACCAACTACCGATTCACTTTCCTCCCCTGCTGTGTACACCTTAAAATTGTCCTGTACACCACCAGGACGTTCCAAATCAGTAAAAATGTCATAAAAGTCATTGGCAGTCATAACTTCATACAATGAAAATGGATCTCTCATCACCTTGGTATTGGCATCATAGCGATCCATTCTCAAACCCAATCTAAAGATGATATCCCTGAAAGTAAAGCGGTCCTGAATATAAAATGCCAGGTAATTGGGGCGGAATGGTGCCACATCATAGGTTAGATTGCCATCTTCATCACGGCTCCAAAAGTCCTCAAATGATACATTGGACCCGACCCTTTCCCCCGTAAATGTATGTCCGTGATAGCCCACCAGGCCCTGGTCGGTCAACTCAAACGGCTCAAACATGTCGATATCCAGTTCATCCGGATGCATTTCATCCACATTAAAATAATCATTGAGAGAAACTCCCCGCAATTCTCTGACAGCGCGATAGAATCTACCTCGTTGATCGACAATCTCATTTCCAAACTCATCGAAAAGAAACAGAGAATCTGGAATATTGGGATCCTCTAATCCGGGTATGGTGAACTGTCCGATTACATTATTGGTATCTACATCAATAATATGGTTATTGGTTCTCAATCTGGCAATATCCCAGAGTCTGTTTGGACTGATCGCCCAACTCCTGCTGACCCGCTGTTCATAATATAACCCTATTTCTATATTGTGCCGGCCCCTTTCGGACCCGCCCGGCAGGAACTCAAAGGATGTCCGTAAATCTACAGAATATCGATCAGCCTCCTGTTCCCTGTAAGTATTGTAAACAGTACCCACATTGGTATGCAGATCATAAGACGACCCCAAAAAGCCCACACGGTTTCCGTTATATGCATTGAAACTGGTAATAGAAGTGGGTTCATTAATTTCAAGAAATTGTTTATTGTAGTTGGCAAGAGTGGGATTGATCTCCATATTGGGAAAATAATCCCCATTGAATCGGATGTTATAACCTGAGTGCTGAAGCGTATCGCCAAATTCGGTTGGCAATCCTCTGCTATAAGCTCTTTGGCCTTCTATCGGTGTATTCACAACTGGATCGAAATTTACGCCAAACTCACCGACGTATCCATACCTCCAGAAATTATCTCCGTGAATCTGATCTTCATCCAATATGGTCCTTCTTTGAAAAGAGGCCTGGATAGTATAAACCGCATTTCGAATTAACTGATCCCGGCGCTCCTGTCCATTGTCATCCTGACCTCTGGTTTGAACACCCAACCTGTGGCGAAACCTGAAGGTTCCACGCATCACATCAGAATACTGAAATGGATTGCGGAAGTAATTGAACATTCCCCATCCGCCGGGAGTAAACTGGTTTTTACGATTGTTGTAAGTACCGGTAAAAGACACATCGATATTATCGCTCAGTCTGGCGTCCAGTCGGGCGGTAATGTCAATATCTCTAAGCATATTGTTTCTGCGAATGTCTCTGAATTCGATGTCACCGCCATTTTCTTCCAATCGCGCATCTTGTGCCCTTGGAAAAGCAGTTGTCCCCACATAACGCACAGGGTCATCCATCAAATCTTTAACAGCTTCAGGCCTCATTTGGTAGTGTCCTGTAAAGCTGGGGCGGTTGTCCCTTTGGTAATTTACCTGTCCGGATATTCTGAAACCAACCATTGTTTGGGTGGTATCTCTAGGATTTCTGAGTAGTGGCCCAGACACATTTCCACTAATCAGGCTGTAACCAAATGCATCCAAAAACTCGGAAGTCTCCAATTCCAATCCACCCGACAACTGAGACGAAGGCCCTCTGGTTGTAAGGCTGATTACACCACCCGACACATCCCCAAAGTTGGCGGGAATACCACCGGTGAGTACCTGGAGCTGGTCGATTTCCGACTGTGGAATAAGTCGGCCGGAAACTCGCATACCATCGATATAGTAATCAGTTGCATCAGAACGAGACCCTCGTATGTTTATGGCATCACTTCCATCTTGTCTGGCAAGGCCGGCGGTAGTAGCAGCAAGTGCGGAAATATCCTTCACAGGGAGATTTCTGATCTCCTCCCCGGTCAGAGTTCCTCCCGATGTGGTGTTATCCTGTTCAATCAAAGGGACTATGTATTCAACCACTTCAATTTCATCAATCATTACACCACTGGTCAATTCGATATCCAACCGATTTGCCCTTCCTGCGGTGATCAACACACCGGTTTGTCGCTGCGGTGTATATCCCACATAACTGGCTTCCACATCGTAAGTACCTGGATCGATGTTTGTAAAACTGTAATTACCGTCAAAGTCAGTTTGAGTTCCGGTAACCAGATTGCCCCCTCTGTACAGGGCGACATTACCAAAAAGGATAGGTTCCCCTGTTTCTGCATCTGTCACCTTCCCCTCCAGGGTGGTTTGAGCATCGGCTGAAACCACCGCAAAAGTCATTATCAAAGCAAATAGCAAGTAGAGTTTATTCATAAGGCTTATTTAATGATTTAACCATTACATAAAAGTTTGAAAGGGCAATTTTAACAATAAAATAAATCATCCCCAAAGAATTATCAAACCTTAACATTTCATAACACTAGCTGGAGCGCTTAATAAAATGTCGAAAATTAACCGATCAAAGAATATTTCATACAACAAACAGCTCAAATAATTTCATCCAACTTTTTCAAGACTGTTTTGGCAATTTTAATTTTGGACTCTTTTGTCCAACCCGCAATATGTGGAGTCAACACAACATTCTCCATTTTTGACAGAGAGGAAAAATTTTCAGCTTCCTCCAGATTCCAGGATTTGGGTTTTTCATTCTCAAACACATCCAAACAAGCTCCCTTTAAATACCCACTATTCAAAAACCCGGTCAGAGAGGCAGTATTTACAATCCCTCCACGGGAAGTATTGCAAAACACCACCCCTTTTTTGCAGCAGCTAAAAAATTGATCGTCAGCCATCTGGCGTGTTTCATTTGTCAGTGGCAAGTGCAAACTCACCACATCAGCATGCCTCAGTACATCCTCAACGGAGTCCAATTCTTCCACAAAACGATAGCCTTCCGAATAATGCTGTTTGTATTTGTCAAAAGCCAAAATTCTGCAATTGAATCCTTCGAGCACACTGGCAAAAGCACTTCCGGTGTTTCCAAAACCAATAATCCCAACGGTTTTTTCGCTCAATTCCCAACCCCTGTTTTTCTCTCTATGCCATTCCAAACTGCGCATTTCGCGATTGGCCCTACAGATATTATTAGACAGGCTGAGCAACATTCCAAGCAGATGCTCTGCCACTGCATTGGAGTTGCCCTCCGGAGTGTTAAAAACCACAATTCCCTTTTTGCCGGCCTCTGGCAGGTCTATTATATCCAGACCGGAACCAAGTCGGGCAATCCATTGAAGATTGGGGGATGCTTCCATCATTTTTTTGTCAACAGGAGTTCTGGTATTGATCACAATCCCGGTCAGTCCCCCTGCAAGTCCCCTGACTTCCGGCAGAGAAATCCGAGGTTCGTACAACACTTCAAAACTTCTCTCTTCCAATCCTTTGATCAGAAGGGTATCTACAAAATCAGCAATCAGTATTCTTTTTTTCAAACTTTGCAGAATTAGTTCATCAACCCTACAAAGATAGTAAACGTGGCAGATGACTAAAAAAAATTACATAAAATATCACCAATCTTTGATTGTAGCCGTGTTTTGAGCTGACTAAAACCGACTTTTTCTACCACAATCTACTGGAATAAAGCCATTCAGTTCCAAATAAATACCACTAAGTGAATATCTTTGCGGGCAAAATTTCTTACCATGCCCAGGGATCATTCAATTAAGTCTATTCTCATCATAGGTAGCGGCCCCATCATTATAGGACAGGCCTGCGAATTTGATTATTCAGGAAGTCAGGCCTCCCGCTCACTCAGAGAGGAGGGGATTGAGGTTATACTGATAAATTCCAATCCGGCTACCATTATGACGGACCCGGTAACTGCAGATCACATTTACCTGAAACCTCTGACCATTGAAAGCCTGAAGGAAATCCTGGAGATTCACGATATTGATGCAGTACTTCCAACCATGGGAGGGCAAACAGCCCTGAACCTGGCCATTGACGCCTGGAAACTGGGTATTTGGGACAAGTACAGGGTGCGCATGATTGGAGTTGATCCCGCTGCGATAGAACTCACTGAAAACCGTGAGCTGTTTAGAAAGCACATGGTCAAACTCGGAAAGGGCGTAGCTCCATCCTTTATTGCCAATTCTTTTCTCGAGGGAAAGGAGGCCGCTCAAAAAATCGGATTCCCCCTGGTTATAAGACCCTCCTTCACGCTCGGTGGTACAGGGGGTGGCTTTGTCCACAAACAAGAGGAATTTGACAGCGCGCTCAGGAGGGGCCTCGATGCTTCTCCCACCCACGAGGTACTGGTAGAAAAAGCGGTACTTGGCTGGAAGGAATTTGAGCTGGAATTACTCAGAGATAAAAATGACAACGTAGTTATAATATGTTCGGTGGAAAATTTGGACCCGATGGGCGTCCACACCGGTGACAGTATAACGGTAGCTCCTGCCATGACCCTGTCCGACCGCACCTTTCAAAAAATGCGAGACGACGCCATAGAAATGATGCGGTCGCTGGGTAATTTCTCCGGTGGTTGCAATGTCCAGTTTGCCGTAGAACCGGAAACCGAACAAATAATTGCCATTGAAATCAATCCCAGGGTATCCCGGTCCTCTGCGCTAGCGAGTAAAGCAACTGGCTATCCCATTGCTAAAATTGCGGCCAAACTCGCCATTGGGTACACCCTGGATGAACTGAAAAATCAGATCACAGGACACACTTCGGCCTTTTTTGAACCGACCCTCGACTACGTAATTGTAAAGTTTCCACGATGGAATTTCGACAAATTTCACGGCTCCGATCCCACACTGGGACTGCAGATGAAATCGGTGGGTGAGGTCATGGCCATTGGCCGTTCCTTCAACGAGGCACTTCAAAAAGCCTGTCAATCCCTGGAAAACAACAGAATGGGACTGGGTGCGGACAAAAAAGAGTGGATTCGCACGGAAGATATTCTCCATCGATTAAAGTATCCGAGTGACGATCGCATTTTCAGACTTAAAGATGCCGTCAGGATTGGGGTGCCGGAGCGCTCTCTTCGCAACCTCACGAATATTGACCCGTGGTTTATCCGGCAAATCAAAGACCTCGTGGCTCTGGAGCGAAGCATTCACAAATACAATGTGGCTGAGGACATGCCCGCAGAGGTTATGATGGAGTTCAAAAGAAACGGCTACTCGGATGCGCAGATCGCCTGGCTGTTGCGAATCAGGGAGTTGGAGGTGAAGGCCTACCGAAAGAAACTCGGGATAAAGCGGGTTTATAAAATGGTGGACACCTGCGCCGCTGAATTTGAAGCCCGCACACCTTATTACTATTCCACTTTTGAGGGAGAAAATGAAAGCGTGGTCACCGATAAGAAAAAAATCGTGGTGCTGGGTAGCGGACCCAACAGAATTGGACAGGGAATTGAATTCGATTACTGTTGTGTACACGGACTGCTCGCCATCAAAGAAGCGGGTTATGAATCCATCATGATCAACTGCAACCCGGAAACGGTATCCACGGATTTTGACATGGCTGACAAGCTCTACTTTGAACCAGTTTTCTGGGAGCACATTGAAGAAATTATAGACCATGAAAAACCCGAGGGTGTCATCGTGCAACTCGGGGGTCAGACAGCCCTCAAGCTGGCAGAAAAGCTGCGCGATAAGGGCATTAAAATTATAGGAACTGATTTTGAAAACATGGACCTGGCTGAGGACCGGGGTCAATTTTCGGATCTACTCAAGGAGCTCAATATCCCCTATCCAAAATACGGTGTGGCTCACGATGCAGACGAGGCCCTCAAGGTGGCCAACAAAGTGACCTACCCTGTTTTGGTCCGCCCCTCCTATGTGTTGGGTGGCCAGCGGATGAAAATCGTGATCAACGACCGCGAACTGGAGGAACAGGTTCTCAGCATTTTCAAGCACCTGCCCGACAACAAGGTCCTCATCGACCAGTTTCTCGAACGTTCAAAAGAAGCAGAAATCGACGCTATCTGCGACGGAGATGAGGTACATGTTATGGGAATCATGGAGCACATTGAGCCGGCCGGCATCCACTCGGGTGACAGTGCTGCAGTACTCCCCACTTACAGCCTGGGGGAAGATGCAATAAAAACCATGGTAGATTACACCGAAAAACTAGCCAAAGCTCTTAACATCAGGGGACTGATCAATATCCAGTTTGCCATTCACACCGATCGAGAAACCGGAAAAGAGACGGTTTATGTGATCGAAGCCAATCCAAGGGCATCCCGAACCACGCCTTTTATCGCAAAAGCCTACCAAATACCCTATTTGAATATCGCGACAAAAGTGATGCTGGGCGCTAATAAAATTAAGGATTTTGAATTCGACAAAAAGCTGAAAGGCTACGCCATCAAGGTTCCGGTGTTCTCTTTCGACAAATTTGTCAATGTGGACAAGTCGCTTGGGCCTGAAATGAAGTCAACAGGAGAGGCCATTCAATTCATAGACGATCTCACCGATCCGTTTTTCAGGGAAATGGACAAAAGGCGATCGATGTACCTGTCGCAATAAGAATTGAGCACGAAATTGGGTATGGATTCTCGAAAATGAAATGAGGTTGGGTAAAAAAATACCTTAGAAGACTATCTGTCCATTTACTCTCTCGGCAGCACCTTGAACTCCATTCTATTGATGCCCGCCAGGTCTTCCCGTCTGGTAAACTGTTCAAAAACCACTCTGTATTTTCCGGCCTCTCTGAACTTGATGTTTTGCTGCAAAAACACCCTGAGGTTACAATGGTCCCCTCTGCAGTTGCCGTGCCATGCACCTGCGCGATCTGCAAAATCAATAGAGAGCAAATCAGTCACCACAGTATCATCGGGAAAATAGGTATGGATATTCACATAAACATTTTGAAAAGGATATTCGCGGCTGTGAATGATGTCGAGAACCAAATTGAACCGACCACTGGTATCGGGAACCTCAAACACATTTTCAAACTTATCTTCGTAGTTCCAAATTCCCTCGGGAAATTCTACTGAATTGCTAAACTTTGCGCGTTCGCCACAGGATGACAGAAGAACGGCAGCCAGTAGAAAAGCCAGGAGCGGATAAATTACATTGAGTTGATTGCCTGTCATTAGGAGAACATGTCTTTCATCTTTTCAAAAAATCCCTTCTCGGACTTGCCCGGATTGGGTGAAAAATTGGGCATATCTTTGAGCTTCTCCAGTATTTTCCGCTCCTCATCAGTAAGTTTTTTTGGCGTCCAAATATTCACGTAGATGAGTTGGTCCCCGGTACCGTAGTTTTGGACTGAAGGCAGCCCCTTGCCTTTTAGACGAAAAACTTTACCCGCTTGAGTTCCGGCGGGTATTTTCACTTTGACCCTGCCGTCCAGCGTCGGTACTTCCACAGAGGTGCCCAATGCAGCGTCGGCAAAGTTAAGATAGAGATCATAGAGCAGGTTCTTTCCATCCCGCTTGAAGAAATCGTGTGGTTTTTCTTCGATGTGGATGAGCAGGTCACCGGCTGGTCCACCATTCATACCTGCATTTCCCTTCCCTCTCATATTGAGTTGCATGTCTTGTTCTACACCGGCTGGAATCTCTATGGAAATGGTTTCCTGACCGAACACCCGGCCTTCACCCCGGCATTTAGAACACTTGGCTGTAGTTACTTCCCCACGACCATTACAAGCCGGGCAAACTGCCGTGGTGGCCATTTGACCTAAAAAAGTATTTCGGACCTGTCGCACATAGCCAGAACCACCGCAAGTGGTACAGCCCTTTTTGGAGCTGCTATCCTTGGCACCACTTCCATTGCATTGGTCACAGGTCAGTTGCTTTTTGACCCTTATTTTTTTTGTAACGCCCTTTGCTACTTCCTCCAGTGAAAGGGATACTTTAACACGGAGGTTACTACCCCGTTTGCCACCGGCTCTCTGGCCCCTTCCGCCTCTTCCTCCGCGGAAAAAAGATTCAAATGGACTTCCACCCTCTCCGAACACATCGCCGAATTGCTCAAAGATATCCTCCATCGTCATCCCTCCGTGACCTCTGGCTCCACCCCTGCCAAAGTTGGCATTGGGATCCACACCGGCGTGTCCATAGCGGTCGTATCTGGCTTTTTTCTGGGGGTCGCGCAGTACCTCGTAAGCTTCAGCAGCTTCCTTAAATTTTTCCTCCGCTTCTTTATTGTCCGGGTTTTTATCGGGATGGTATTTAATGGCTACTTTACGGTAGGCCTTTTTTATCGCATCCGCATCTGCATCCTTACTCACACCCAGTATATCGTAATAGTCTCTTTTAGCCATGAATCATTTTTCTGTGGTCATTATTTACCTACAACCACTTTCGCAAATCTGATTATCTTGTCGTTCAACATATATCCCTTCTCAATGGTATCCACGATTTTCCCTTTCATCTTTTTATCGAGGGCTGGCACTTCTGTAAGAGCTTCGTGATAATCCGGGTTAAACTCCGCATTCTCAGTGTCCATTTCGGCCAATCCCCGGGCCTTTAGTGTTTTGATCAACTTGGAATGCACCAATTTGACACCCTCAGCCACAGAGTCATCTTTCCCTTTTTCATCAATCACTTTGAGGGCCCTGTCAAAATCATCCAAAACCGGCAGTAGGTCTGCCAAAATGTCCTCCGAAGCTGTTTTTCTCAATTCGAGGTTTTCCCTACTACTTCGACGGCGATAATTGTCAAACTCGGCCAACAGTCGAAGGTATTTATCGTCTTTTTCTTCTAAATCCTGTTTCAGCTGCGCCACTTCCTCTTTTAGCTGCTCGACATCGGCTTTAATATTTTCTCCGGAAGCGCCTGACCCGCTTTCCTTAGTCTCACCACTTTTTTCGGCACCATTGCCATTTTGAATGTTCTCTGCCTGGTGATTTTTTTCGGGTTGATCTTGTTCCCTCTTCTTTTTTGCCATACAAATACTTTTTGACCGGTTATTCATCAATTTCTTTGCCACACCGCAAAAGTGGTCATATTGTCAGTTATTTTCCAGTCGCTCAATCATTCGGGGTATATTACGCAGACTAGGATTGGCGCCAACAATCATTCCTTCCCTGTTGATCAAAAAAGAAGTTGGGATACTATTGACCCCAAATCCGTAGTAGGCTGGGTGATTGCCAAATCTGGGCTCTACGAATTGGTAGGGCCAGGAGAAACCCGCTTGCTCTCCAATCCTTATCCATGCCTCACCCGTGGTCTCCAGTGCTATGGAAATCACTTCAAAATCATCCGCCCAGGGGTATTCTGAGTCGGATTTTATATCGTTGTAAAATTCCGCGAGTTTGGGGTTCTTTTGTCTGCAAGGTCCGCACCAGCTGCCCCAAAAGTAAACCAGGAGATAGTTGCCCTTGAGATCGATCAAATCTAATTCGTAACCCTGTCCACTCAAAGTCACATCGGGCATTTCATCGCCAAAAACCAGTTCGGTCCTGCCGTACCAGTACCAAACCATGACCCCCAACAGAAGGATTACAGCAACGGATACTATATTTTTTACCATGGTATATTCAATTAAATTTTTAACCAATTTTTTCAACTCCCGGGATTGAAATTTTCACCTATTTTAAAGGCTTTCAACACTTTATTCAAAAGTGGACAAAGCCCGGAATTCAATCGCAATAACTAACCATTAATTCAAGCGTCCAATTGCACTCATTTACACACAATTTCATCAAGAGTCCGGGAAACAGAGAGAGGTTCATTTTTTTCACCGTTTTTCTATTGCCGGGAGACGCGATATGAATTGTTTCAAATGAACTAAACCGCCCGTTTTACCAAATGTTTGCAAAGGTAAGTGTTTTGCCGGGTCCTTAGATAATAAACTTTTTGGATACATTTGCAGATAAAACAATTACAGATGATAACAATCAATCCCGAAGAGACGAAAACCAAAGACTTGCACCAATTTTTACTGGGCATAGTAGCCCCCAGACCTATTGCTTTTGTGAGTACGGTGGATGAAAATGGGGTTCCCAACCTGGCGCCATATAGCTTTTTCAACGCCTTCAGTTCCAATCCTCCCATTGTTGTTTTTTCATCTAACAGGAGGGTGCTTGACAACACCACCAAGGACACACTGCACAACATTGAAAAAACCGGAGAGGCAGTGATCAATGCCGTTTCGCACTCCATAGTCCGACAAATGGCGGTTAGTTCCATACAGTTTCCGAGAGGGGTCAATGAGTTTGAAAAATCGGGTCTGACGCCAATTCCCTCCGACCTGGTTGCACCCCCAAGAGTTAAGGAATCCCCCGCACACATGGAGTGTCGGATGGAGGAGATAAAGACGCTTGGAAAACACGGGGGCGCGGGGCATTTGATAATTTGCAGGGTTCTGAGAGTTCACCTGGATGAAAATGTGGTGGACGACAACAGAATCAATCCGCACAAGATAGATCTAATGGGGAGAATGGGTCGGGCTTATTACACAAGGGCCAGTGGCGATGCAATTCAAACCATTGTTCAACCCGTCACACGTCTCTCTATCGGATTTGACCAACTTCCCGACCACGTAAAACACAGCCCGAATCTGACTGGAAATGAACTGGGTTTGCTGGCGGGCCTTGAAAAATGGCCGGATAAATTAGAAGCGAGAGAGAAATTAAGCGATGAGTTGTTGAAGAGAATTGATGCTGCAAAAGGGCCTTTCAGAATCCAAAGTATCCATTTGCTGGCCAAGAGGTCCCTGGGTGAGGGCAATCGAGAGGAGGCCGCTCGCATTCTGGCCAATATTTAGTACCTTTACCTGTGTAAATAAAATATATCGATATGGGTTTTTTGTATTTCATTCTCATCGGAGCACTTGCAGGCTGGATTGCCTCTCTATTGTACAAAGGCCGCGGATCAGGTTTACTGATTAATATTCTTATCGGAATCATCGGCGGTGTTATAGGCGGCTGGGTCATTTCCCTGTTGGGATTCCAGGCGGGAGATGGATTTGTCCCTTCCCTTATAACTGCAGCTTTTGGGGCCATAATCTTACTCTGGATTGCGAGCCTGGTGTCAAAATAATCAGTGCCTCACATGACCGAACCTGACCACAATCACCCGGCTAACAGGTGGAGACTGATTCTAGGACAGGACTCAGATCCCGGTAATTCGGTGGACCTCGACAAGCGCGAGAAAAAAGTGGACCAGGCGCTTGAGGGCGTTTACGGAGGAAAAAGTCGAAGAACAGCAGGATTGGGAACAGCTTACCCCAGGGTCCACACCTGGTTAGAGGATGTGAGGCGCTACTTTCCAACAAGAGTCGTCAGTATGATACAGTTGGATGCCATCGAACGACTGGGATTGGTCGAATTACTAACCGAAAAAGAGATCGCTGATCAGATAGAGCCCAACATCAAATTGGTGACCAGCATTCTCGCATTAAAGGGGTCTTTGCCCGAAAAAACCAAAGATGCAGCCCGTGAATTGATCGAGCGCATAGTCCGGAAAATCGAAGAAAAACTGAAACCCAAAGCAGAGAAAACCATTCTGGGTTACCTCACCCACCGCTCCAGCCGTAAATCACCCAGAGCTTCGGACCTGGACTGGCGAAAGACACTGCTGATGAACCTAAAACACTACAATCCGGAAACCGGAAAGATCATCCCTGAAAAAATTTACTCATTTGAGAGAAACCGCAAGCGTTTCAAACAAATCACCATTTTGGTGGATTCCAGTGCCTCAATGTGCGACTCGCTGGTCTATGCGGGAATTTATGCGGGGATTCTCGCCCGGCTACCGAGTTTGAAAACCCATTTGGTGCTGTTTGATACCAGGATTGCTGACCTCACAGAGGAGCTTGATGACCCGGTTGAACTGATTTTTGGATTGGAGTTGGGTGGCGGAACAGATATTCCGATGGCACTGAAATACGCCAGGGGCACAATTGATAATCCCGCGGAGTCCCTGCTTTTTCTCATCAGTGACCTCTATGACCTTTACGCTCCATCAAGAGTGGTTTCAGAATTGGAATATCATAAAAATAGAGGAACCAGCTGTATTTGCCTGACGGCTCTCGACGACGATGGGCAGCCCGATTACAACCGTGAGTTGGCGGGTCTTATAACAGGACTTGACATTCCGGTCTTTGGATGCAGTCCCGAAAACTTTCCTCAACTTATCACAGAGAGTCTTGAGGGGCGAAACCCATCCCGGGATGCGGGCATGTTTAAACCATCCTGAGACAGAAAATCACTCCCAGTTCTTTAACAGTGACATGAGGTAAACCCCATAGCCGCTTTTCTCGTACTTTTTTCCAAGCCTTGCGAGTTGTGCATCATCGATAAACTTCATTTCCCAGGCAGCTTCTTCGATGCAACCGATTTTTAACCCCTGTCTCTTTTCGATGACCTGAATAAACTGCCCGGCCTGCATAAGGGATTCGTGGGTTCCGGTATCTAACCAGGCAACTCCCCTGCCCAGCACACCAACTTTAAGGCGTTCATTTTTCAGATAGTGTTTATTGACATCCGTAATTTCGTATTCTCCTCGCTTACTGGGTTCCAGATTTTTGGCTATATTGATGACCTCGTTATCGTAGAAGTACAATCCGGGCACGGCGAAATCAGACTTGGGCTTTTCGGGCTTCTCCTCTATTGAAATGGCTTTGAATTGATCATCAAATTCAACCACACCGTATCGCTCCGGATCGGAAACACGGTAGGCAAAAACATAACCTCCTTCCGGATTGGCGCACTCACGCAACAACTCGGGCACTCCGTTTCCATAAAAAATATTGTCCCCCAAAATGAGTGCTACAGAATCGTCTCCAATAAACTCCTCTCCGATTACAAAAGCCTGGGCAAGTCCTTTGGGTTCGGCTTGTTCTTCATAGGAAAAGCTGCAACCAATCTCAGATCCGTCTCCCAAAAGCCTTTGAAAATGTGGCAAATCGTGCGGAGTGGAGATTATCAAAATCTCTCTGATTCCGGCGTACATGAGCGTAGAGAGCGGGTAGTAGATCATCGGTTTGTCGTAAACAGGCATCATTTGCTTGCTCACTGCGAGCGTCAACGGATAGAGCCTGGTTCCAAGTCCACCTGCCAAAATAATTCCTTTCATTGCTGCTGTTTTTTAGTGTCGGAAATAGTTGTTTTAGTCTTGCAACTTCCGGGGAATGAAAATAAACTGTGCACCGAGCTCACTCAGCACAAACAAACAGAGGTAAGTGCGCGGATCTTTGTAAGTGGATATGAATTCTGGCGCATTTTCCTCGAGTATGAGTTTGCGGCCCACAAATTCCTCCAGCATACTGGCATTGACATTCCAGGGTCCTGAGCGGCCACCCCTCACTACCAACTTAACCCCAAATGGTATGTACTCTTTGGAAAGTGCAAAAATCGGATATTTGGACACTTCGCTTTTGATGATCTCATCTGAGGCTTTGCTCAAAAGAGGAATATAGGGTTTCACTTCCTCCCTTAGTGCCATGAACAATTCGACATTGGAGGGTTGTTCACCATTGGTTGATTTGTCGGACCTCTTCATCTGGGAAATTGCATTTGTTGCAAATGTAGGTAAAAAGGTGCACTTTCTATGATTGTGTGGGGCGCTTCTTCAACAGAGCCACTGTTTCAATATGACTCGTGTGGGGAAACATATCCACGGTCCGGAGATTGATCAGTTCGTACTTTTCTTTCAAAAGCCCGATGTCGCGGGCCTGTGTTGCCGGATTGCAACTGACGTAAACCATTTTCTCCACTGATGTTTGCAATATGGCATCTACCACCGCGGGGTGTAAGCCAGCCCTCGGAGGGTCCACAATTATCACATCGGGCTGTCCCTCTTTTTCAAAAAAGGTGGGGTCAAGTAGTTTTTCCACCTCCCCGGTAAAAAATGATACGTTATCTATGCCGTTGAGTTCGGCATTGATACGGGCGTCTTCGATGGCCTCCGGCACAGATTCTATTCCAACTACTTTTTTTGCCCTGCGAGCGACTGGCAAGCTGATACTTCCAATACCGCAATAGAGGTCGTAAACCAGTGATTTGTTATCAATACCAGCGAAATCAAGCGCAATTTCAAAGAGCTTTTCAGCCTGGGCCGGATTGGTCTGAAAAAAGGATTTCGGACCCAGTCTGAATTTCACATCCAGAAGCTGCTCTTCGAGAAATTCAGAGCCGTGGTAAAGTTGCATCGGCAAGTCCAGCAAGCTGTCGTTGGCCTTTTCATTGATGACGTAATAAAGGGAAGTGATATCCGGAAATTCTCCAACAATGGCCTCCAGCACCTGTTTAATCTGCTCTTCATTCCTCTGCGCAAAAGCCACAATGACCATCAATTGTCCGGCAGCTCCGGTTCTGACTACCAGGGTTCTCAGCAATCCCGTTTTTTCCTTTATGTCAAAAAACTCCAGATTGTTTTTTATCGCAAAATCCCTGACAAAATTTCTGACTTGATTGGAGGGGTCCGGTTGCAGATGGCATTTTTCGACATCCACTATTTTGTCAAAAGAACCTGGTCTGTGAAACCCCAGAGCATTCCCCCGCTCAATTTTACGATCCTCCTTGACTTCTTCCAGACTCAGCCAGCGCTTGTTGGAAAAGGAGAACTCCAGTTTGTTTCGGAAAAAAGTGGTGGCGGGTGCGGGAATGGGTTCTCCAATGGTCTCAGGGCGACACTTGGCGATTCGCTCGATGGCATTTATGACCGTCTTATTTTTGAGAAAAAGCTGCTTTTCGTAGGTCAGATTTTGCCACTTGCAACCCCCGCAGTCAAAAAAGTGGTCACAGACCGGCTCCACTCGATCAGGTGACGGCTCCAATAACTCAGTGACAAAACCCAATGCCACGCCTTTTTTCTTGCGCTTACTCAGCACCTTTACCCTGTCTCCGGGCACTGCCCCCTGTACCAACACCACCTCTCCGGAATCAGCCCTTCCAAGTGCAAGTCCCTTATCAGCAATGTCGGTAATCAGTACCGACGGGAATATTTTCTTTCTCTTACCCAATTTGAAATATTTTTTGCAAAGCTAATAGAAGTTGGGTCAATTGGGAGATATTAAAAGTCCAAAGTGACGAAAGTTGTGAAAATGCCTGTTTTGGCCAACGACACGCAAATTGCAGCTTTGTTTGGCTGAAAAAGAATCAGCTCAATTCTCCTTATTGTCCCTGACCACAACCATTTCAGTCCTTCGATTGAGTGCCCTGCCCTCTTCAGTTTCGTTGTCGGCAATTGGTTTCGACTCACCAAATCCCCGGGAAGATATGCGCTCCGGATCTATTCCTTTTTCAATAAGATACTCCACTACAGACGCCGCCCTTTTTTCGGATAATATGAGATTGTCACCGGGGTCTCCAATATTGTCTGTGTGTCCGTGGATTTCTACCTTTACTTCTTCCTGAGCATCCAGATACTCCACCAACCTGTCCAGTTCAGAAAAGGATGAAGTATCCAATCGATGCGATCCAAATTCGAAGAGGACATTTTCCAACACGATGGAAGTTTCAACTGTGTCGTGCTCCTCCGGAAGGGGCTTCAGGGGGATATTAATCACAAAGGGATTATCTGCAGTGGCTTTGCCCTCCACGGAAATCCTGCGCGACACAAATTCATATCCTTTTTTGTGCACATTAAGTGAGTAGTCGGCCTCGGTGGTAAGCACGGCGAACATGGTCCCTGCAGAGCCGAGGATGTGGTTGTAAACCGTCTCATCTTTTGTGAGATTCACAATTCGAGCATTTGCCTTGAGGGGCTTACCGGTCAGCGCATCAAAAACTTTTGCCTGAATGTAGGTGACCGGGCTGGCCTGTGCGTAATCAGGGAGGCTAAAGCTGAATATGCGGTAAATGCCCCGCTTTTCAGGTGGTTGAAACCGGTCGCTGGCCATGTAGGCTGTCAGTCCATCGGAATCGACAAAAATGGCTCCATCGTGGGCCATGGTATTAATGGGATAGCCAAGGTTGACAGGGTTTTCCCATTTTCCGTCATCGTCTTTGCGGGCCACAAAAATATCGTAATCACCCATGCCGGGATGCCCATTGGACTTGAAAAACAGGGTCCTGCCGTCCTTGTGAAGAAAAGGGGAAGCCTCATTGCCAGGGCTGTTAATTTCCGGTCCTGCGTTCACAGGTGTCGCAAAATTACCACCGGACAATATCCGGCTGTACCAGATATCTCTTCCACCCTCTCCTCCGGGCCGGTCGCTGGCAAAGTAAAAAGTGCGGCCGTCCGGTCCAAAAGCCGGTTGACTGTCCCATCCCCTGCTATTGACCTGTTCGCCGAGATTGTACGGCCCTCGCCACTGGCCGGTGCTCTCACTTCTGACCGCCAAATAAAGATCGCAACCACCGATATTATCGCGGTGATTACATATGGTGAGCAACATCATATTGCCGTCCGGCGAAATACTGGGAGCGGCATTGTGTGGGTACTGCTCCAGAAAAGAATATCGTATCGGAGTACTCCAGCCATCTTCTGTTTTTGCAGAAGAAACGATGTACTCCGTGCCCCGTTCCCTCACTGTGTAAACCAACCGCTCCCCATCCAGAGATTTCACCGGTAAATAGATGGATTGGTGATCTTCCACTGGCAGTTCGACCTGCCTGGGTTCAAATTCCACTGGTTCGTGGATGGCTTGATTAATAAAACGCGCATTGGACAGCCACTCTTTGGCTGTGGACTCCCATCTGCTACCCTCTGCTATCTTCTGAAATTTTTCAAGGGGTTCGATGGCCTTTTCAGGTTTTCCGAGATGCAAAAAACATCTACCCTTCAAGAGCCAGGAGTCATTGAACAGGGGGTCGAATTCCTCCTGGTCCGTGATTGCTGTGAAAGCCTCCAGAGCCTCTTCGTATCGGGCCAGTTCAAAGTTGGAAACACCGTAAAAGTAAAGGGAAGGCACGTGATCCGGGTTTCTGTTGAGAACGCGCTCCATCTGTTCAATGGCCCTTTCAAACATGCCATGGGCGAAATAGTCTCTGCCCTCATTAAATGCTCTCTCTGCTCGTCTGTTGAGTTCGGGATCATCCTGAGCGACTATTAAGGTTGGAACCGCAATGAGAAATGCGGCAAAGAAAATTTTAATGGTATTAAGCATACAAGATAAAACAGTTGCCGGGACTGCCGTATTTTTAGCAAGGTGGGTTATTTTTGGTGTAATTGCGGGAGGAAGCGGACGAAAGGCATTGCGTCCCTACATCTGAATTGATTCAAACCCTATCCGACATTATTAACTGTCTGAACTTTGTACTTTCAAAAATATGTCTTGTGCGACAAAATAGGACCATGTAGCGGACGCAAGGCATTGCGTCCCTACATCCGAATTTATTCATATCCTATCCGCCAATATCAACTTTCTGAACTTTGTACTTTCTGAACTTTGTGCTTAAACCTGTGAAACTAGTTTTTTTGCAGGAGTTCCTCTGCACCGGTAGAGCCGAGTTCAGCGGCCTCCTTCCAATCGGACAAATACCCGCTCGAGCCGCTTTTTTGCTTCGCAATACCGCGTTTCAGCAATTGATCTGCTTTTGGCACAGTGCCATGTCCTTCCTTTAATTTGAGGGATTCGTTGATTGCATCGATCGCTTTTTCATACTCGCCCAACTCCATCAAAACCTGGCCATACTGGAACAGACAGTGCTTTCTCCACAAAAAGTTGATGTCTTTTTCATCTAACTTTCTCCTGGTGAAAAGGCGGAGATCAAACTCCGCTTCTTTGTACTGTTTTAAGTTGATATGACAGGTCGCTTTAAGGCGTCTGGCTATCCAGTAAACCTCCTGAAGAGCGAGGGATTTTTTGGTAGCCTGATCCAGATCTGCGATGGCTTTTTCCCACTCTTTTCTCATCATATAAAGGCGTCCCCTCCCCACGAGTGCATCGGCATTTTCGGGGTCGAGTCTAATGGCTTTGCTGTAGTCGTAATCGGCGTCTTCGTAGTGTCGGAGCATCATATTCACATGGCCTCTGCGCTCGTAGGCCTGTGAGTGCTTATCGTATTTATTGATTACCTTGTTGAGCATTTTCATGGCATCTTTTTCCTTGCCTTCGAGTGTGCTCAATTTTTTCCCTTTCTGAAAACTCTGAACCACCACTTTATCGCTCTCGGGCTCAACTATATGGCAATCCAGCACAACGTTGTTTTCCACCATCCAACATCCCAGCTTTCCGGAAACTGCGAACTGGGCCAAATACTGCACCAAATCCACAGAATTGCGGTAAAATTTTTCAGATAACTGGGTGACTGTCCGGGGTACTTCGATAGAAAAATTCTCTTCATTGAAGTGTTCCTCGGTTAGGAATGTCTCGTTTTTATAGTATGTTTCGAGGCGGTGAATCGCCATTTTAAACACCTTGTCATAGGTGGCCCGAGAACCAAAATCCAGTCTGCCCTGGAAGATAGTTTTATAAAATTTGATCATATGCTAATTACCGTAACTTATCCCTGTTGAAAAAAACCTACAAATTCACTGCAAAAAGGGTTCCACAATTTCACACTGCAAGCAACATTTCCCTTTGATAAGCAAATTCGCTTATGCAAAGTTATTGAATTGCTATAAAATACTTCCTGAAGACCAACAAAAAGAGGTCCAATGAAAATGGACACCTAATTTTATACCGCCTTAAATTGATTTCCCAGTTTTTGAACGCAGCTCAGGGAAGATACTTATTTTGGATGGTGACAAAATGTGTTCTGACATGCCCGGTTATTATGTAAAGAATCGCTCTGGCGGATAATTTTTTTCCATCGATTGTGCAAAATCGTCTCCACTGATCTTCGTCTAAAGTTTCAGCAAATGCAACAACGACCTTTCTCACCGACTTCCACTCTCCTCGCAATTCCACCCACTCCCTCGCATCATCGATGGTATTTTTGGCATACCATTCGTAGTCGTAACCGGGATAGGAGTTGGGGTCGTTTCGCGCTGCTGCCAGCAACCTCCACGACATAACCCGCTCGCAATCAATCAAGTGAAGAATCAATTGACGTAGGGTCCATTTCCCGTGGTCGTAAGCATAATCTAAATCAAGTCCAGGGCTGTGATCCAAAAGTTCGATTTGCTCATAAAAATCACTCTTCAGACACTTTAAGGGGTTGCTATCTCCCATTCGATCAATGTAATTTTTGTAATACGCATCGTACTCGTCCGGACCAGGCTTAGCCGGAAAAACCAATTTCCCCATTGTAATGACTTTAGAAGTGGAACACCGTATCGGGTAAATTGATTCAGGCAGCAATAATATTGCAGGATGATTGAGATTCATTAGATGGCAAACTACAGAAAAAACTAACTTTGCGCCCATCGAGGCATAAAACAGCGAAAATTCCATTTGATGAAATACCTGATAACCGGTTTGGGGAATATGGGACCTGACTACGATGGGACCAGGCACAATATAGGTTTTGATGTGATCGACCACCTCTGTGAGGAATTTGGTGTGGAAATGAAGGACAGTTCGCTGGGGTTCCTCGGTGAAATGAAACACAAGGGTCGTTCCATCTACCTGCTAAAGCCCACCACCTTCATGAATCGGAGTGGAAAGGCAATCCGCCACTGGATGACCAAGCTCAAAATCCCTGTTGAGCGCACTCTTGTCATTCTCGATGATGTCAATTTAGAACCCGGTATAATCAAATTGAAACCCAAGGGGTCAGACGGAGGTCACAATGGGCTGAAAAGCATTCAGCAAATGCTGGGCACCTCCTCCTATCCGCGACTGCGTATCGGAATTGGTAGAAACTTTCACTCAGGAGAGCAAGTGAGATACGTTTTGGGCAGATGGACGTCAGAGGAACTGGAGCAAATAAATCCGGCTATAAAAAAAGCAGCCGATGGTTGTCTGCAATTTGCCACCATTGGAATCCAGCATGCTATGAATTCAGTGAACAGCAAATAGCGGAATTAACTCAATCTAATCTCATCTTCCGAGGCGTCGAAAAAGCGATAGTCCATCAGTTGCAGATCTGTATCGTGTTTTACCCTAATCCACTTTTTGTACTTGAGGTACCACCTGTGCTGCTGATTGGGGAAACCCTTTTTCAAGTAAGCTGCAATAAATGGATGTACTACAAGAGTGATTGATTTATGAGACTTGGATTTGATAATAAACTCCAGGTCGCGTTCGATTTCTACCAGGATTTCAACTGAGGAGTTGATATTTCCGCTACCATTGCAGGAGGGGCACTTTTCCGAGGTGTCGATTTTTACTGCAGGGCGCACGCGCTCACGTGTTATTTGCATCAGGCCGAATTTACTCAGCGGCAGCACTGTGTGTTGAGCGGAATCATTCTTCATGTGGTTCCGCATGGCTTTGTACAACTTGTGCTTATTCTCATTGTTCCGCATATCGATATAATCCACAATGATGAGTCCTCCGAGATCTCTCAATCTGAGTTGCCGTGCTATTTCTTCTGCGGATTCCATATTTACCGAAAAGGCAGCCTCTTCCTGGTCTCGCTTTACAGATTTTGGTCCGCTATTGACGTCGATCACATGCATGGCCTCGGTGTGCTCGATCACGAGATAAGCCCCACTTCCCATAGTAGAGGTCTTTCCAAAAGAAGTTTTAATCTGACGGGTTACGCCGTATTTATCAAAAATAGGTGTTCTGCCCCGGTAGCAGGAGAGAATATTTGCCTTGCCGGGAGCCACCGAATTGAGATACCCCTTGACATTACTGTAAAGGTCCTTATCGTCGATAACGATCCGGTTGAAATCATCCGTGAGCATGTCCCTTAAAATACTGGTGGTTTTATCCAATTCGCTCAAAATTTTGACCGGTGGTTTGGAATTGACCAATTGAGAGCGGACACTACCCCACTTTTCAGTCAATTGGTTGAGTTCTTCGTGCAGGTCGCTCACTTTTTTCCCCTCGGCCGCAGTTCTGACAATAACCCCGAAATTCTTGGGTTTGATACTCTCCACCAGCAACTGTAATCGCTTCTTTTCATCCGAATTGGATATCTTTTTAGAAATGGCAATTACGTCATTAAACGGGCTTAGTACAAGATTTCTACCGGGTATGGTAATTTCACAACTCAGTCTCGGTCCCTTGGTAGAGATAGGTTCTTTAAGCACCTGGACGAGAACCGGTTGTTTTTTATTGAATACCTGATTGATCTTTCCCGACTTGTGGATGGGGTCCTGCATCTCAAAATTGTCCAGCATTTGAGTGTGCTGTTTGTTTGCGATTGAATCCTTTGTGAATTTGATCAAAGAGCGCACATTGGGACCGAGATCCGTGTAGTGCAGGAAAGCATCCTTTTTATGCCCGATCTCAACAAAAGCTGCATTGAGTCCCGGCATCAATTTTTTAATGTAACCGAGATATATATCACCAACTATAAACCGCTGGTTGGTTTTTTCTTTATGCA
>SKLY01000077.1 GCA_007121335.1 Saprospiraceae bacterium
CGGGCTGAAATAGGTTGTGAAATTGGGTACTCTTGTGTGATCGATGTTGAGGAAGTTCAGTCTTTCCAATAATAGCTATCCCAGAAAAAACAACCCCTTATTACAATCCACAAAACTTATTTTTTTATAGTTTCTGGAACACTTTCCATCCGCTATCTGCATTCTTCAATCCACAATTGAGCTCTCCAGATTTTATAACCGCCATTCTCGTATTCTTTTACCAAATTAATTCCCTTGAAAAATAAGCCCCACGCTCTAAATTGATCAAAAGTAACCACTTCCCTGCACCCGAGCATATCCATCTTCTGTACTTTCTTTCCAGATTCATGGGAAGTGTAGTGCACAAAAAAGGACGGATAGATATCTCTGCGGTTTGAATAATACTCACTGACCGCTTCTCTCCTCTTTTCTTCAGTTTCATATCCTTTTTTGGTGATTGTGAATCCCGTGTAATCCCTGTCAGGATACAATTTGGTTTCAATGTAGTCTGAGTGTTGATTAAATACGACACAGACACACGGACATTCATGAGCATCACTACTAACAAAAATTCCCAACAGTAATGCATTGGAAATAAACCAATAAAAGGTTGATATTGGGGGTATTAAAGACATGAAGGATGATAGTTTCTGAATTGATTAATTTTGTCGGTGATTACAGCCCTTGCCTCGTTGGTTAAATGGTCCCACGCCATAGCTTCATAAATTTCCTCATCAAAAGAGTCCTCAAATTCCCTGATCGCGGCAACTCTTATATCGCGATAATGCACAGTCATTAATTCGTGTTGTGGATCTCCCGGGGGAATCATACCGCCTATGAAGTTGTAGGGGACCTGGACAGAATTATCGCATAAAACAGAGTAATCGTTTTTCATAAAGCCGGTATCCATTTCACCTCGTAAATTACCCCACATTTGTCATCAATACTCCTGTATATGTACATCGTATCAAAGAGGACATTCAGATTAAGACTGGGTATTACAGGGGGTAAACCCTTCATCCCGGTCTCATTTTCAAATACCTCTTGTTTCTCCAGATGTAACTCAATGGCCAATTCATTTAATTTAGCCTTTGAAATAAGCTGATTTTTTATTTCCATACAACAGGTATTCATCTCCTTTTGAGAACCTTTATCGTGTAAAAATCGGCTCTGATTTATGGAAGGGTATAATATGAATGTAACTCTGTCCCCCTTTTCTACCAGGTAACTGTTTGGACATTCATTATCAAACTCAATAAAAACAGTATCCCTGTCCTGTAATACATATTCCGGGAAAACACCAAACATCATAAGTGAAAAAACCCATGCAATCATTTCAATCATTTGCCTTCAAGATGCTGTCAATTCCTGTTTTGGCGGCAGCCCGACAGTAATTAAAAGTTTGAAGCGAAATCTCAACCTCCACTTCACTTCTTCCTCAATACCTGTAATGCCCGATAATCTCGAAATCAAATAGAATATCCTCAGCTACCTGACCACTTCCGATATTGTGTAAAATCAGCGGTCTTCTTCCATCCCGGGATTTTTTGTCCAAAACTATTCCGATATGGGTCATTCCATTGCGCAATCTCCAGGCCACCACATCCCCGGGCAAGAAATTTTCCGGTTGGCTGGAAATCGCCAATTCCCGGCCGTGGCGGCTGAAATAGTTCATGAGATTGGGTACTCTTCTGTGGTCGATGTTGCGATCGGTGGAGCTCAGACCCCAGTGATTGGGGTATTGGTCGAAATGATTTCTCATATCCTCGTGTACCCGTTTTTGCAAATCAATCCCCAGTTTGCGATAAGCCCGGATAATGACATCTGTGCATACACCTCTGTCCGCAGGGATATCTCCATTGGGATACTCGATGGAAAAATAAGCCGGATCGTAAATTACTGATGGGTCAATTAGTTCTTTTGCCGCTTTTGCCAATTCCGGATTTTGGGGATAGAGACAGGGCAGTGAAATCAACGAAAGAGAGATGGTGAGGTATAGATAAAACGGCCACCCTGGAATTTCCGCTAAACCAATCGATAGTAGCTTCATATTTCATCATTTGTTATTCATCCCGATATTTCAATTGCGAGTATTTATTTCGATGATAGTAATCCGTGGCAATACTATCTACCTGATTCCCATACATGGCCCATTTCACACAATCATTATAAATAAAACGCTGTCCCTCGTAATAGTAGTGGGGTTTGATGGTTCTGGAGAATTCTTCGCCGAGTTCCCTTGCAAATGCAGTTTCTGCATGGTATAAAACGGCCACCTGGGCGGCAAGCCCAAGATCATCGTAATTTCTCAGGGTGGCACCAAATTCTCCCTGGGTCGCTTTATTTAAACAGCCATAAAGGGCACTGATCTTAAAAGCTTTCACAAAAGCTTCCTCCGATTCATAGATTGATTCTTTGGTGGTTTTACATTGAACCAGTAACATCAGCATAATAAGCAGCAGTAAGTTTTTCATAAGTCCATTTCGCTATTTTGCTTCACATTGGAAGGTCAGTGTCTCCTCTGTGATCATGTTCACCTCCGCCCTTACTCACCGGGGTGGTAATTCATTTATAATTTTGGGAATGAGTCTGTTGATTTTCATTCTATCACCGGAGGAAAGTTCAGCGTATGGGGTTTTAAAAACCTTCAGGGACTTTTCGTTACGCATATTCAGATAGCAGTTATTTATCGCATCATAAATCTCACTGTAAACCTTGTAACTGGTTGCTCTGTAGCCCTGTAAAAGGATGGTTTTTCCTTCCATGAGAATTTTGGGTCGAAGCAGTTCACAAAGCTGGTGCATCTCGACCACCTCACCGTCAAAGGTTATGATGTTGTCTGCATCGGTAAAAATCCTCACGGCATTCGAACTATCAATATTTTTGTCAAGATGGTCAAAGTATTCAGATAAATTGGTGAGACCCAATGGAGGGGTAAATATATACAAATACTTTAGCTGAATCATTTTCCACAATTCGGAATCCGGGTTAAATTGGTTTGTATAAGCAACCAATAACTGAGCTGTCAATTTTTTTTGCTTGTTGGGATCAGCCGAAATGCCCTGTCGATGCTGATCTATTAAAGTTTCCAAATCAGCAAAAAATTGATTTAGTGGGTAATCTTTTGAGTCTTCAATAGGATAAGAAATAACCTCTGTACAGTGCTTCAAAATGCTGTCTATCCTCAATTCGTGTATCGGAAAATTAAAGGTTCTCGCTCCGGGAATGCTTCCGGTCTCAGCCATTAAAGTCAGTTTTTCGAGCCTGGATTCAGCGGCTGCAGAAATCACTCTACTTGCGATCAAATTAAACTCAATTTCCCGCATCAAATCGACAACATCCAATTCATTTTGCTCGAAATCACTCACAACACATTGATAGATTTTATCATCGATGTTCTGAGAAAGGAGGCCACTGTTGATTAGCAGCATTACGGCAATGGTTAGCATTCTCATTCTATTTATTTCAAGCATTGGTTAACTGAAGACCTGATATTATCAAACCACTCTAAGGGAGACAAATAAACACCTAAGCACAAAACCTGCCACATGGCGAAGATATAAACTCCCGGTTTGAATCAGGTCCATTTGCCCAAAGTAATTGTAGAATTTTAGCGACTGCCCATTCATCGATGCAAAAACACCCTGCATGGATTGATAACAGACTCTACATGCGCCGATTATGAAAAAAATGTGTAGCTTTACGACATGCCCGAATCTTCATACCATATAATCTAACCCAAAAGCAAGAGAGAAATGAAACCGAGACTAAAATTGAGAATAGCCAGCCTCACGAGCTGGACAATGATTGCAACCATAGGAATAATTATCCTTTGGTTTATTGCATTCATTGTATCGATCACCTTCAATCTCAAAGTATTTACGGCGAGTGCCACTGAATTTCTTTTTGCAATCTTCGGGTTTGCGACCATATTGGTGATTTGCGCAGCCATTTTGAATATCAGTATCAATATCAGTCTAATAGCTGATACCAAATTGAAACAATCGGGAATTGATTTTACCGGCCCCATGTTTCCCGGGAAGTTTTATCTTGCAGGTGGACTGCTTATTGTGGCGCTCATAGCCTTTTTGTTCATTGGGGATCACTTGTCAAAGCAGACCGCGGAGAACAAAGTGATTACAGAAGCAAAAGACATTGTGGAGCGGTACGAGCAACCCATTGCAGACATTTTTACTTATATCCAGGATACATCCTCTGTGGGTAAAATCCCCGAGGTATTGAGGTTTCTATCAAACCAAAAGCCTGAGTTCTCATCTGTATCCGTTTTAACCATGGACCGATACAAAAATGAAGCTGTCTTTTTACAAATCACACAGCGATCAATTGAAGAAACACTAAAGAAACCGCTGTTCGGAAATTCTTTTTACCAGTGTAGCAGGGAGGAATGTAATTACCTGGCAGAAGTTTTCAAAAGCGGAAAGATGGAGCCCTATTTGTGGATGGAGGACCAAACTTATAGATTTTATTACCCACTGGAGAGAAACGGCAAGAAAATAACACTCCTGTTCAGAAAATACGAGAGATACGGAAAGCTTGGGTCATTTTGACCGGTAAAGTCACATCTGCGCATCAGTGAGAGCACCGGCATGGAAAACCTCGCGACCTAAATCACCTCTGCCTATTCGTCACCCTACCCATGCCGATCACCCGGTCGTATCTCCCTCCAAAAGCCCGGTAGTAGAGAAGGATGTAGTAATCGTTGATGGTTTCAAATAAATTGCCCTCAAATTCCTCCAGGTCGAAAGCATCTGTGCCCTGGGGACTAGTGGCGTAGGCGTAATCGTAGTAACCCTGTTTGAGCTTGAGCTCCAGGTAGTAAAGCCCCTCATCGTCGTCAAAATTCATCCTGTATCTATCCCGGATATCCATGTCTGAAAATCCTCCGATCACATACACATCGTGGTCGTAAACCGGAAGTGATGATCTGAGGGTCAGAAAGGGAAACACGTAGTCACTGGTGATGTGCGGTTCGCTGTAATCGCGATTCTCAATCACATAGCGTCCGTTGAAATCGTGAATGGTTGAGTAGGAGCGGCGGGACCGGTTGTCATCGGTTCGCATGACAATTTCCACTCCGTCGTGGTAGTGCTCGATACTGTGAACCCGCTCAGCCCTGAACCGGGTGGTACGCAAGTCCATGGGGCGAAATCCGCGCCCACCGGGAAATACCAACCGACCTCTGTAATCAAAGCTGATGTTATCCCCCGAGACATACCTCGGGCTGATTTGGCACTGCGCACCTTCCCACCAGCCGTTTTGCAAAATACATGCGCGCAATTCATCTCTCGGATTGCTGAGTGGGTAATTTTTTTGTGAGACGGTGAATTTGATTTCCTGATGCGTTCTGGAGTGGGCGAGGTTGACAGGCCGGACAATCTCCCCCAACAAGCTTAGCAGTGGTTCATAAACGACAAAGCGGCGTGTCAGCACCAGTGGATCGTCCAGCTCCGGGTCAAATATCTGTAAGAGGTAATTGCCGGAGACCATAGGCCGAAAATTCCGATTGGGAATGCGGAGGTAGTAGTGGGTGTAGTCCACTATGGTGCCTCTGGAAAATTCGTAATCGTATATCTCTTGCATATCAAAACCGTCGATGTACTCGGACTTCGACAATGAGGAGGGCTTCCAGTCGGCATCGCAGTGGACAATGGTATAAAAATACCGCTTTACATCGGCCTCCAGATCGTCAAATCGAAAGACGAGTTGCCGGTTTCCGTCCAGTGGAATGGCCGGGAAACTCACGGGGTCATTGGAGGGATAGAGTTGGACTGTTTTGATGTAGTCTTTAAAAACTTCATCCTTATTGTGACCCATCTCAATCTGACCGGAGAGCGTAACACTCATTCCACACAGAAAAAGGCAGGCAACTATTTTACAGAGGATTGCATTCATTTTTTGGATATCCATTTAGAATCTTTGAGGTAAAAACGCCAGGGTTTGTCTTTCCATTTCCCTGCGTAATCAATTCCTATTCTGGTGGCCGAAATAATTTCCACTGATCCGGGCTCTCGCTTTCGCTTTTCCACCCACAGACCGCTTTCCGGCTGCAGTTTTATCCCGCTTTGTGCCACTGTCAGGCCCAATGCCCGGGACAGACATCCGGGGCCTGCCGTAAGACGCCTTTCCGGTTTGCTCATTTCCCGCCGCTTCAACATGGTGGGCACACCCTCCAGGGGTTCGAGGGCGCGAATAAGGACCGCATGGGGCAGATCTTTTGGGCCACAGACCACATTGAACAGATGGTGAATGCCGTAACACAGATAAACGTAGGACACTCCACCGCTTTCAAACATGGTTTCCGTTCTGGGAGTCCTTCGATTTTGGAATGCGTGGCTGGCGCGGTCTTCCGGGGCACAGTAGGCCTCCGTTTCCACGATCAGACCACTTGTTTTTTCGCCCCCGATAGAAGTGTGCAAAGAGCAGCCGAGGAGGTCCACAGCGAGTTCAGTGGCATTTTTTTCTTCAAAAAAGGAAGGGTGGAGCACATTTTCATTCAGCTGGCCCATGAAAAAACAGCTTTAAAATACCTAAAATCGCTTGCTGCTGTAGTTCGGGGCTTCCTTCGTAATGGTGACATTGTGAGGGTGGCTTTCGATGACGCCGGCCTGGGAGATACTGACAAATTTGGCATCTTTCAAAGCACGGGTATTGGCCGCTCCGCAATAACCCATACCGGCCCTCAATCCTCCGATGTACTGCACCATGACCTCGGCCACAGTACCTTTGTAAGGAACGCGGCCTTCGATACCCTCCGGCACCAGTTTTTTCACATCGTCCTCCACATCCTGGAAGTAACGGTCCTTAGAGCCTCGTTTCATGGCACTCAAAGATCCCATTCCGCGGTAAATCTTAAACTTTCGACCCTCGAAGATGATGGTCTCTCCGGGAGCCTCTTCAACCCCTGCAAACAGCGAACCGCCCATAATGCAATCGGCACCGGCGGCCAGGGCTTTTACGATATCCCCGGTAAAGCGAATTCCCCCGTCGGCAATAATGGGCACATCCGTATCCCCGATGGCCCTGTATGCATTGTGGATGGCGCTCAACTGTGGCACTCCGACACCGGCCACCACCCGGGTGGGACAAATACTTCCGGGACCAACGCCCACTTTCACACTATCCGCACCGGCATCAACAAGAGCTTTCGCAGCCTCGCCGGTGGCAATATTACCGGTGACCACCTGAAGATCGGGATATTTTCTCTTCACATCCCGGACAAAATCAAGCACTCCTTTTGAATGGCCGTGTGCAGTGTCTATGCATATTACATCCGCCTGCACCCTCACCAGTTCGTCAATTCTCTCCATACTGTCCTGAGATATTCCCACGGCTGCGCCCACCATCAACCTACCAAACTGGTCTTTGCAGGCGAGGGGAAAGTCCTTTACCTTGATGATATCCCGGTAAGTAATCAGGCCGACCAGCTTTCCGGCTCCATCCACCACCGGCAATTTTTCTATTTTGTGTTCCTGGAGGATTTGGCGGGCCTGGTCGAGGTCTGTACCTACGGGTGCGGTGACGAGGTTCTCGCTGCTCATGAGTTCCCTTACCGGTCTCTGCATATTCGTTTCAAAGCGCAGGTCGCGGTTGGTGAGTATGCCGAGCAGTTTGTTGTCTTTGTCAACGATGGGTATTCCCCCGATTTTAAAATTCTCCATGACTGCCACTGCCTCGCCTACGACAGCGCTGAGCGGCAGTGTGACGGGGTCGATAATCATACCACTTTCAGATCGCTTGACTGATCTCACCTGATCGGCCTGTTCTTCCACGGACATGTTTTTATGCACCATACCGATTCCGCCCTGTCGCGCAATGGCAATGGCGAGGTGTTTTTCTGTCACGGTATCCATGGCAGCTGAGACGATGGGTACATTTATGCGAAGGTTCCGGCTGAGTCGAGTGGAGATATCGACATCTCTGGGCAGCACTTCCGAGTAGGCAGGCACTAGCAATACGTCATCGAAAGTGAAACCTTTTTCCGAAAATTTTTCTGAGGTATTCCTGTTTATTTCCATGCACAAAGATATGGAAATGCGGTCGGATTTTCACAAAAAATGAAGGTGGTAATTTTTAAGCCGCTTACCTTTGAGCTAAAGAAATAATATTCTTCTTTCGAAGTGATTTTTGCAACCAATGCCAAAAGCACCATAAATCCAATAATCCAGTTTAAAAAGCCATATAAAATGACAAAGTTGTCGGTTTTTTCAGATGAATATTTTATGAAAAAAGCCTTTTATCAGGCGAAATTGGCAGCCGAAAAAGGGGAGGTACCGGTCGGTGCAGTGATCACCATGGACAATCAAATAATCGCCCAAACCCACAACCAGGTGGAGCAACTCAATGATGTGACGGCACATGCCGAGATTCTCGCTATCACGGCTGCTGCGGAGCACATCGGCACTAAATACCTCTGGGATTGCACTCTTTACGTCACACTGGAGCCCTGTATCATGTGCGCCGGTGCGATCAATTGGGCACAAATCGGCAAGCTCGTATTCTCGGCTCAGGACGACAAACGGGGCTTTATGCGGGTGGGGCGATCTTTGCTGCACGACCGCACGAAACTGGCATACGGAGTCATGGAGCAGGAGTCCAGCGAATTGATAAAGAGCTTTTTTGCCCGGCTCAGATGAGGCGAAAATACGGTCAATAATGCCGGCATCATCTTTGTCGTAAGCAATAATTTTAGTAATTTTGGCCCACTAAAAATTTAATAAATGTTCGGATCAGGAAACAAAGATAAAGGGAGTAAGGCCAAGGGCAACAAGCCCCCGGTCAATCCCAATGCCATTAATACTTTCGTAGTCGGCACCGAGTTTGAGGGTAAGCTGACCAGTGAAAACGACATCCGCATCGACGGGGTAATGAAGGGCACCCTCTCTTGCAGCGGAAGGCTCATCATAGGTCAACCCGGGTTTTTGGAAGGTGAGGTTGAGTGTAGAAACGCTGTAATTGAAGGAGAATTTAAAGGCAATCTCAAAGTGGAGGAAACTCTTCAGGTCAAGGAAAAAGCCATTATTGAAGGAGATATTAAGACCGGAAAATTGATTGTACAGGCCGGCGCCATTTTCAATGTGAATTGTCAGATGGGCGAGCAGCGATTGAGTGGCAAAGACGCTGTTGCAAAGTCGAAGGAAAAGGAAGATAAGGGTAAAGTCGCAGGTGGTGAAAAATGAGGACAGCGACAGCAGTGACAATAAAGGATTTTTTTCAGACCCTGAAAAACGCAGTCAACTGCTTCTCTGGACCAAATACGCGGGAATGGCATTTCAGCTATTCGCCACTTTGTTGGTAGCAGTTCTCGCCGGTATGGGTATCGATCACTTACTGGGACTTGAAAAACCGATATTTACCGCCCTGCTCATTCCCATTTTCCTGTTTGGTTTTCTGTATAAACTTTACCTGGACATAAGCCAAAATAAATAATGCAATTCAGAACCCTGGTTTTATGGTGTATTTACGCCGCACTTTTGACTGTGGCTGTCACCGCTCTGTTATCCACCGCTTCTAACGAAAACAATCTGCTGTGGCTGATGACCATATACTCCGTGGTGTACTTTGTGCTGTTTTGCGTCGTGCTGTTTCGCATGGCGCAAAAAGCTGTGAAGAGTAAGGACCTCTCGGCGGTCAGCAAGCTTTTCCTGGGATCCGTACTCGTAAAATTATTCACCGCTCTGGCCCTGGTGGTCGGATTTCTAAAGTGGTACGAACCGGAGGAGAATTTGTTTGTTCTCCCCTTTATTGCCGCTTATGTGGCATTCACCACCGTGGAAGTAATCAGTTTGAAAAAATTGTAGAAAGGCGCAAACCGAAAAACCGATAGCATGACTGATAAAAACAGCGATTACACCATCGACATCAATGAGCAATACAGCTTTGAATTGAGCGACGAAGATGTGGCAAATGCAGACATTATTTCCAGTGGAAAAAACAATTACCATCTGATTCATGACGGCAAAAGCCTGGAATTCGAGGTAAAGTCGCTGGACCTGGAAACCAAAACACTCCAAATACGAAGCAGGGGAAAAATTTACAATGTCAAAATCAAGGATCAATTGGACCACCTGATCTCCAACCTCGGGCTGGAAGTTGATGAACAGGGTGCGGATTCTGATGTGACCGCACCTATGCCGGGCCTGGTATTAGATCTCTTCGTAAAAGCAGGAGACGAGGTCGAAGCCGATGATCAACTTCTCATACTCGAAGCCATGAAGATGGAAAATGTGATAAAAGCACCCGGCAAAGGGGTGGTTGACGAGGTGAAGATAAACAAGGGCGATGGCGTGGAAAAAGGTCAGGTATTAATTACGTTCAAATAATCCTCTTCAACAATACCAACCTAAACGACCGTTTTACTTCCTTCCATTCCGCCTTGAAAAAAATGAGGTGCAGGCTGATCTAAACTGGCAATGTTTGAAGCTCCAGAACTGACCAGGAGAAACACAAAGCCCTGGTATATTCAGCTGACATTAGCTAAACATGCCCCCGGCCAACTACATAAACCTGCTGCCTACCTTTTGTAGTGTTTTTCGTAGAACAGCCGGTAACTTTGGGTGCTTCTTTCTCTGAGCACTTCCCTGTAGTTTCGCTGAGTAATGGGGTAAATTTCATACTGGGCACCTGCCGGCAAGAACTCATCTTGCAGACTTTTCGCATCGGTCAGATAGCGCATACTCTGAGTTTTGTTGTTAAAACTCCTGATAAGTATCATTGGAATACCGCGATCGGTGTCCAAAATGTGATTGGAAATTCGAAGCCCGGAGAGCTGATAGTACTTCTGGTTAAAATTTGCGATAGAAATCTGCGCATCATTGAGTGTGACATCATCGGGATTGTTAATTACTACGATAACATAGTGCATCCTATCGTCCTCGAGCTGGAACTTATCGAGGTCCACATCCCCACTGTAAGAATCAAATGCAGTGGCATCACCCTTCAAAAACCGGAGTATTTCTCTTGCCCGGGTTTCTTCCGGTGTATTGGGATGCTGAGCTATCAAGTCCTCAAGCCCGGATATGTAGGCTTCCCGTCCCACCATATTCCCCAGACTCATAGCATTCATAAGAGCCAAACGGGGACTCAATTTATGATCGGTTCCAAACAACTCCCTGGAGCGTGCAATTCGCTTTTGCACTTCCTCGAAATCGCCTTGTTCAAAAAACTCTACGATGCTGCGGTAATAGTTGGGCAATCTGTTTTCCTCCTCCATCAATGCGGCTGCATTGGCGGGATCTTCCAGAACTCTGGCATGTCGGGAATCCGGGAAGCGCGCTATGATCTCATTCTTAATCTGTGTTTTTTCTGCCTCCATTCCCATGTCTCTGTAATCCAGGTAGAGGACATACATGCCTTCCAGTTCTTTATTGGAGCGGGGGAACTCATTTTTCAAACGCTCGAGATGTTCCGCGGAAACCCTGTAGTTTTCCAACTTTTCCCGGAACAACACACCGAGGTGGAAGAGGGCATCGATAATATTCTGCTTTACCCTCGCCTTATCAGCATCCTTATGAGGCAGCAGTGCCAGGTATTCTTCAATTTGTGATTCGGGTACAATTCTCTCTGGCACTTCCTCTGATCTGGCAAAATCCTCATCGGTTTCTGCTCGGTAGAAGGGGCTATTAGACCTTCGCCAGTCATCCGCCAGCTCGCGGTTACCCCATCTGCGCTCAAATTCCCTTGCACCTCTGCGCAGTTGTCTGTCATCGTATGCGAAAAAGTTGGATTCGCGCTGGGCTCCACCTCTGGCGCCTCCCGGAGTGGCGCGCTGACCACCCGGGCGCAGTGCCACGCCATCCTGTCTTTGAGCGGTTCCGGTTTGGTCACCGGCTACAGCAAGCATCGTTTCCTGTTCTTCACGGTCTCTTGCAAATTGCCGTTCAGCCCATTTTCGCTGTTGATCTTCCGGAAGGTCGGCCACATACAGCAGTGTATCGTTTATTTCCAATTGTTCGTAGTATTGCGCAATTTCACCCAGGCTCTCAGCCAGTCGATTCACTTCCCGGTAACGCTCATCCCTTTCCGGCATTAAGGGTTGCAATTGAGAGAAGGACTTGTGAGCTGCGAGATAGTCTTCCTTTTCCAATTGTATGGTGGCCATCAGGTAGTAAATTTCCCGGATTTGGTTCTGGTTGTCCGAGCGGTATTCGAGTGCAGTTTCCAGAGCTTCCAGAGCATCCGCTTTATGCCCTTCCTGGTAGTAAAGCCGGCCCATGGTATAGTAAATTCTATCCCTGAAATCAGTATTTTTTCTTTCACCTGCCAAACGCTCTAACTCCCTGATTGACCCCTGAATGGATCTCTGGCCTGCCAGGGCAGTATTCAGGTTGGCGTTGAACTCCATCTCAAAATCGTTGGTCCAGCGGGCTGCATTTTCAAAGTGCCCTCCTGCGGTTCGGTAATTGTGCTCACGCTGATAAAGTTGGCCCAATATGTAGGAGTATCGCGCTCTATTCTGGCGATTGCGCGTAAGGGGGATTGCATTCTCCAGTGGTTCAATGGCACGCTCATGATTTCCGCGGCTGATTTCAAGATGTGCCTCAGTGAGATAAGCCAAAGCCCTCAATTCATTATCGAGGCCGGTTTTCTGATGGACCTCCCTCAGGATATTAAGTGCCCTGGAGTAGGCATCTCTCTCAATTAGATTTTTGGCCATCCAAATTTTTGCCTCATCGTAGGCGTGCTCACCACCAAGTAGTCCGGTGGATTTGTAATCGGCTTCATCCTGGCGACCTGCAGTGGAGCGATCCCGGCCGTCCTGTTCTACCCTGTCCCCGGTTCCTGAAGCACCGTGCCGCGCAGAGATGCGATTTTCTCTTCCCCTGGGTTCTTCTGTGGTTTCCCCGGTAGATTCTCTGGCAATTTCTGTCCGAGTCGTATCTTGCTCGACCTGGGTTTCGGTTTCGCGCTCCTGCCCGGACTCGCGCTCCTGAATTCTCCGCTCCCTTGCCTCTTCACGCTGTCTTTCGCGCTCTCTTTGGGCTCTTTCTCTTTCCCTTTCAGCTTCTCTTCGGGCCTGTCTTCTCTCGCGTTCAGCATCACGCCTGGCCTGTCTTCTCTCTCTTTCAATTTGCCTCCTGGTTCGCTCATGGTTTATTTCCCTTTCGCGGTTGTAAGCCGTTCTTGAGCGAGTTTCGGACACCCTTCTCGGATCCACTTCCCGGGTCGGTTCAAAGTGGTGTACCAGGTACTGGAGGGTCTTTTCAGCAGATTCGTAGTCCTTTTTGACATACTGGCATTTGGCGAGCATCAGGTAGCACTGGTCAGTCCAATCACTCGCTCTCCGCAAGGCCACCACCTTGGAAACTTTCTCCATGGCGAGGTCTAAATTGCCGTATTCCGATCTTACATCCTCAGAAGCCTGATAGGGAAAAATAGCCAGCACCTCATTGTAATTGTCCTGGAAATCATTTTCGATGTTGCGAATGGACTCCTGGTACAATTCATTGGCGTTGAAATAGCCATTGTAGTAGGCGGTCATGTTTTGGTAGAACTGTCCAAAGCCCGACAATTCTCCCTGTTTCTTATGTGAAGTACAGGCAGGTATTACCAAAAGTGCGATGAAAAGGACCACTGCTGAATTGACCAAAATACCCGGCCTAAGACGGTTTTTTTTGAACACACTATAACTACTCTTATGATTTATTTTCTTTCTATTGTCTCTCACAAAAAACTCCGTTTCAATTGAGTTATCAAAAAATTTAGCGTAATTTGCCCCTGCAAAAAACAGTAACAGAACGCAGCTCTTCACAAGCTTATTTGCAAATCAACCGTTTAAACAATCCTGAAGGCAAAATTATTTTAATTTGCTGAATTATAACAATTAGTTGATGGAAGAACCAAAAGGCAAGTCCGACGGCAGTTTTTTCACCCACCTGAAAACCCCATACAGGCTGATTATCCTCAACAATGAAACCCTTGAGGAAAAAACTTCCTTTCAACTCACCCTGCTGAATCTCTACATGCTTATTTGCACCATTGGCCTCATATCAGGTATTATAGTAGTCTCACTGATCGTATTTACACCCTTGAAAACCTACATTCCCGGCTACGCAGATTACACCCAGACCAGCGAATTCATTGAAATGAACCGGCAGGTTAAAGAATTATCTGCAGAACTTCAGGCCCAAATTGTTTACACAGATGCCATTCACCGCATATTGACAGGTGAGCACGAAACACTGGAAGATGTGATGATAGATGAATCCTCTGAAAATGGGGAGCCGGTCATTGCAGAGCGCATACCGGAGGACGAGGAATTGCGCCAGGAGGTAGATCTACGGGAAGCCCTCAATTTCAGCAGTGTCACTACCATATCCGAACCCACCTACAACCTCAATTTCATTCCACCCATTCAGGGCTTTGTCAGTATGGGTTTTGACCCCGCCAGTAAGCACCACGGGGTGGATATCATTGCCCCACAGGGAAGCCCCGTAAAGGCCATTATGGACGGTGTGGTATTTACAGCAGACTGGACCTTAAAAACCGGCAATTCCATCGGAATTCTACACCGCGGCAACATGGTCAGTTTTTACAAACACAACGCCTATTTTCTCAAAGAACCCGGTGACAGGGTTTCCGCAGGAGAAGTCATTGCCATAATAGGCAACACGGGCACCCACACAGACGGACCCCACCTGCACTTTGAGCTTTGGATGGACGACAGCCCCGTGGATCCCGAGAAGTATATATCGTTTAATTGATATTGGTTTGAGGGTCAAATTCGCAGGACCCTCCCCTCAACCCAATTAATGAATTGCGTTCCATACGCGCCCGAAAAATCCCTCTTGTCTGAATCACGGATTTCCACGGATGAGACGGATTTCACGGATTTTTCTGTGGCCCATGCAATTAGACCTTCCGATAGAAACGAAACCTGTAGGAGTGAAATGATTATAAAAACACCCCTATTGAAGGAATAGAACTATGTGTTGGCCCCAAGGCATTGCTTGTTCAGGATTGTAGGATTTGTATTGGATTGGTAGGTCAAATACGCACGGCCGTGCGCATCTACAGATATTTTCACTATTTTCAAGTGAATCCTCCGCGGCCTCAGCGTGAAATCCTATCTATATTTGGCTCCTCTCAGACCACATGGATTACGGAAAAACAATGAAGCAATGAATACTGCCTCGGCGACCTCTGCGTGAACCAAAATCCTACATAACGAATCATCCTAAAATCCCTCATTCCA
>SKLY01000308.1 GCA_007121335.1 Saprospiraceae bacterium
ATTCGCGGGCTTTGGGGATGAGGCTTTTCAGGGTTTCGGCTCTGCGTTCGGATCCGGGATGCGTGCTGAGGAATTCAGGGGGAGCGGCACCTCCGGCCTGTCCCATTCTCTGCCAGAAGGGCACTGCCTCTGTGGGATCGTAGCCGGCCATGGTCATCAGGTAAAGTCCAATCTCATCGGCTTCACTTTCGTGTCTTCTGCTGAAAGGCAACAACACACCCACCTGAGCACCGGCTCCCGCAGCCGTCATCAGTAATTCCCTGGTTTGTTCAGGTTTTTCAGAAAGCGCCACATCCAGTGCGGCAAAACCGAGTTGGGTCCACAGCATTTGGCTCATGCGCTCATTTCCATGATGGGCCAGTGCGTGGGCTATTTCATGGCCCATGATGACGGCCATTGCATCTTCGTTTTGAGCGAGTTCCATTATTCCGGTAAACATCACCACCTTTCCTCCTGGCATGGCAAAAGCATTGATTTGATCGCTCTTCACCACATTGAATTCCCATTCAAATTGTTCCAACTCCCCTTCCATGTTGTTGGCCTTGTAATACACTTCCACAGCGTGTATTAGATCATCTCCAATCCTCTGGATTAATTGGGTTTCCGGAGCATCAGCCGGCAGAGTGTTGTTGGCAGCCAGAAACTCATCGTACTGGGTAAAGCTCATGGAATTAATGGTACCCATAGGGATCAACTGAGCCTGTCTCCGGCCGGTAAATGCAACCTGACTGCAGGCCTCCAGGACGAAGATGAAAACGAGAAACAATGCAACTCTCATAACAGATTTTTTAAAGAAATGGCCAACTATCCATTCAGTTCAAATAACGAGAATACAACCCCACAAATATAACCATTTCAGCTTTAATACAGGTATGGCATCCAATCTTTCATTGGAAAAAAATTATCTACCTTAGTGCCCGCTTTCGGTAATTTGGAAAAAATGCATGTGGTAATCAACGGAAATTATGAGCGCCATCGCAGGCGACTGGTGGACATGATCACGGACTTCGACCGGTCCGGAGAAATGCTGGTCAAGGGAAAGCGAAACACCATTAAAATTTTTCCGCTGAATGGTAAAACGGTCAACATCAAGGCTTTTCGCATTCCAAATGCCGTGAACAAACTGGCTTACCGATACCTCCGAAAATCCAAGGCCAGGCGCTCCTTCGACTACGCCAAAAAACTACGGACGCTCGGAATAAACACCCCGGAGCCCATCGCCTTTTGTGAAGAGCACGGCCTCTGGGGGTTAAACAAAAGCTTTTATCTGTCCGAACATTTGAACTACCAATTCAGCATCCGCCAACCGCTTGAGCAAAAAGACTTTCCCAACAGGGAGGAAATCCTCCGACAATTCAGCCGGTTCACTTTTCACCTGCATGAAAAAAAGGTCTGGTTCCTCGATCACAGCCCGGGAAACACCCTAATCCGCGAAGATTCAAATGCACAATACCAATTCTACCTGGTGGACATCAACCGCATGCAGTTCAAAAACCTGAGCCGCAAGATTAGGTTGGAAAATTTTGCCAGATTGAGTGCGGACCGGGAAGCCCTTTCCACCATAGGTGAAGAATACGCCACACTCTCCGGATGGCCAAAAGAGGAAACCACTCAGGCTATTGTTGCCGCGGACCAAAGGTTTAGAGACAGCAGGGCCAGGAAAGGGTGGGTGAAGGGGGTGTTGGGTTTGAAGTGAGGAGCTGGCCAGTTTTGAGTTTTGGCTTCAACTGAGGCTCAGCCCGAGTAGTTGTGAGTTTTGAGTTGTTTGTGCAAGCGTTACCTCGATGTGGCTGGCAGGATATTAATTCGGAGAGGTTGTTGGCTTTTGAGGATTTTTCCCGTACCACACTTCTGCTGCACCCCTTTAGGGTGCTGTTCTCAGAGTGTCTTAGCGACGGTCGGTGGTCATCGTTTTGCTACTGCACCACTTCAGGGTGCCTAGGTAATGAGCGTTACCCCCAAAATGTTTTTTTTCCAGGCTTTTAGGATTTCTGTCAAGAGCATACTGTTTTGATGGTTCACATTTTTCGCCTTACTATACGGTCTTTCCACCCACCCACCAATGCTTTGGAGGAGGTAAAATCTGAACCACGCCTAAGAACATCCACAAAATTTAGAAACTGGTTTGACGAGTGAAGGTTTTTTCACGGAGGATACCAGTAACCCCTTCTCAGCAGAGTAGCCTGGACAAAACATTTACAAATCAGGAGATTTTTTCACAGGAAAAGGGGTTCGACTTAATCCAACCCTCCTAAATCTTGTTGGGCATTCCGTATCTTTGCATGTTTTATTAATAGAAGCCCGCGCATTCGTGCGAGACAATACCACAAAGAGGAAAATGGCGTCAAAAACCAGCGGTTCTGTAAGATCGAAAAAAAGCCGGAGTGCGGCTCCTGCACCGGATGTAATCCACATCAAAGGTGCCCGGAGCAACAACCTCCAAAATGTGGAAATCCAACTCCCCAAGGAGAAGCTGATCGTTGTATGCGGCCTTTCAGGATCGGGTAAATCCTCCCTTATCATGGACACCCTTTACGCGGAGGGGCAGCGCCGGTATGTGGAGAGCCTCTCTTCCTATGCGCGCCAGTTTATGGAGCGAATGAAAAAACCGGATGTTGATTACATTCGCGGACTTTGCCCGGCTATTGCAATCGAACAGCGCACCGCCGGCAGCAATGCCAGATCAACCGTGGGTTCGGTCACAGAGATCTACGACTACCTGAGGTTGTTATTTGCCCGGGCCGGAAAAACGATCTCCCCCATTTCAGGAGAGGAGGTAATGCGATACCAAACCTCGGATGTGGTGGATTACATATTGTCGCTGGACGAAAAATCCAGGGTGGTTCTAACCGCGCCCCTGATCCGAAGCGAAGGCAGAACCCTTGAGCAGGAGTTGAAGATTTTGATCCAAAAGGGATTCACTCGTGTGATGCAGGATGAAGAACCACACTACATCGAAGATCTTTTGGAAGACAAAAAAATCAAGGGCGGTAAAAGTGGCCATTCAGAATTACGCATAGTGGTGGACCGATTTGTGGTAAAAAAAGGGGACGAGGAGCTCAAAATGCGGATGGGCGATTCCGTCCAAACGGCCTTTTTGCAGGGAGGCGGCAGTTGCCGGGTGGAGGAATTAAAGGGAGAAAACAGAGATTTCAACAATCGATTTGAGGCGGATGGCATCACCTTCATGGACCCGACACCCAATCTTTTTAACTACAACAATGCCTACGGGGCATGCAGCAGATGCGAGGGCTACGGCCAGGTGCTGGGAATAGACGAAAACAAAGTCATACCCAATCCGGGGCTTTCGGTGCTCGACGGTGCCATTGCCTGTTATTCCGGCCAAAAATCGGATGCATTCCTGCAGGCTGTTCTCGACAATGCGTACAAATACAAGCTGCGGGTCACAGTACCATACCGGGATTTGTCGGAGAGTGAAAGGGACCTCTTGTGGGAGGGAAGCCGAGATTTCCCGGGCATCAATGACTACTTCGAGCGGGTGGAGAAAAAGAGTTACAAAATCCAAAACAGGGTCTTGTTGTCTCGCTACCGGGGAAGAACCCGCTGTCCCGAATGCAAGGGAAAGCGATTGAAAAAGGAAGCTCTTTACGTAAAGTACTGCGGTGTGGATATTGGCCACCTCATGCAATTGCCCGTGGATGAATTGCTGCAGTTTTTTGAAGAAAACAAACCGGATAAACACCGGCAAAAAATCGCCTCCCGCCTGCTGGTCGAGATTGAAACTCGTTTGCGTACCATGGTCAAAACCGGCCTTGAGTACCTCACCCTTAATCGAATTTCCTCCACACTGAGCGGGGGTGAATTACAGCGCATCAACCTTACCAGACTACTGAGTTCCAATCTCACCAAATCGCTGTATATTCTGGACGAACCCAGCATCGGACTTCACCCCAGGGACAGCCGCAACCTCCTCAAAGTCCTCAAGGACTTGCGAGATCTCAACAACACCGTGGTGGTAGTTGAACACGAGGAGGACATCATCAGGGAAGCCGATCACATTGTTGAAATTGGTCCCGGAGCGGGTTTACACGGCGGAAAAGTGGTGTTTTCCGATGGCTCGAAACGCTTTTTTGACAAAAAAAACAACACCATCACCAGCGACTACCTGAGTGGTAAAAAGCGGGTAAGTATGCCCGGCCTACGTAGGAAGCTCAAGTATTTTCTCGAATTGGAGGAGGCCAGATGTCACAATATAGAAGGCATTGATATCAAAATTCCACTGCACGTACTCACGGTAGTCACCGGTGTGTCGGGCTCGGGCAAGTCAACCCTGGTCAGGGATATTCTCTATCCCGCGGTGCAGTCACAGGTTGGAGACCACTATGTACACACAGCCGACAAATTCAAGTCACTGGGCGGGGATTTGGACCGGATAGAGCAGGTCGAATGGGTCTCACAAAAACCGATAGGCAGGTCTTCGCGCTCCAATCCCGTTACTTACGTCAAAGCCTACGATGAAATCAGAAAGTTGATGGCGAGCAGACCCTTTTCGGAAATGCAGGGATTTATGCCACGGCATTTTTCCTTTAATGTGGAGGGAGGAAGGTGCCCGGAATGTGAGGGAGAGGGAAAGGTGACCATTGAAATGCAGTTTCTGGCTGATGTTTCCCTTGTCTGTGAGGCTTGCAGGGGAATGCGATTCAAGCACGAAGTACTGCAGGTGAAGTACAGGGATAAAAACATCCACGATATTCTCGAAATGTCCGTAGAGGAGTCTCTCGAGTATTTTGCTGAGGAGCCGCAGATTGCCAGGCGACTTCAGGCGCTATACGATGTTGGGCTCGGCTACATCAAGCTCGGCCAGTCATCTAGTACCTTATCGGGAGGAGAGGCCCAACGGGTTAAACTCGCTTCATTCCTTTTGGCGGGCCACAACAACCCCAAAACCCTCTTTATTTTTGACGAGCCCACCACCGGCCTCCATTTTGACGACATCAACAAGCTGCTGACCGCCATTGCAGAACTTATCGGAAAAGGACATACCGCCATCATCATTGAGCACAATATGGAGGTGATCAAAAGCGCTGACTGGATAATCGATTTGGGACCGGATGGCGGGAAAAAGGGTGGACAGGTCGTTTACCAGGGACCTCGCGATGGCATACTGGAGGTCAAAGAATCCCACACTGGGCAATTCCTCGCTAAAAAACTGGAATCTGAAGCGCTGTAACAGCCATCAAAAAGTTAAATAGTCACTTCGATTAATCAGATGGGGTAAGTCGGTAAGTGTAATTTCCACATTCTCGAAATGGAGCGTCATGATCTGTCTCAAAGCGGTAGGTAGAAAGCAGGTCCATTGCCCTTCTCAGCAAATCCATATCTTCGATGGTTGTACCTGCTTCATTAATCTCCTGAAAAATAATTTCTCCACTGCGGTTAATACACAGACGAATCATTATAACTCCGGGACCACCTGCCAGTGCGCGGGAGTCGCCTCTGTGAACAACTGCTCTGGTAAGGGGGCCTGTTCCCTGAAAACCAGACCACTGGCTGCGGTCTTCGCCCCTTGCACCACCTCTTGGATTGGGGACTCTTCCCTCACCGGCGGTTTCACTGGGTCTGTCAGAATCACCACGCGCTTCTGAATCACCTCTACCATCATCGGCAGACGCGCGGTCGGAATCGCTGTCTCTTTCGCCCGGACTGGGTCTGGGGAATTCACTGGGAGTGGGTCTCGTTCTAGGGCTTTCTTCCTGGGTAGGTCTGTCGGCCTCACTGGGTGTAGGCGTGGGTCTTGGTTCCGGCTCAGGTTCGGGCTCGGGTTCTTCTTCAATCACTTCCTCAATCTCCTCCTCAATTATTTCTTCTTCCGGTTCGGGTTCCGGTTGTTGTTCGCGCTCTCTGGCGATGATATCGGAAAAATCTTCCGTGGTAAGGTCTGTTACTACATCAGCGGGTTCGGGTTGGGCTTCCGGTTGTTCGATCTCAATTTCTTCGACCGGTTGTTCCATTTCAGCAGCCTCTTCTTCGAACACTTCTTCTTCAACTACTTCTTCCTCTGCAGGAGCGGCAGCTTCAGGAGCGGGTTCTGCAGCTTCGGATTGGGCGGCTTCCGGTGCTGATGGGCCACTGGGCTGCTCAAAAACAACCTCAATGTAAGCCATTTCATCCGGGCGATCCAAACTGCTGATGCCCACGAACCACATAATGAGAAACAGGGCTGCATGGAAAAGAATGGAGTAAATCATACCCTTCCTGCGATTCTTTCGCTCGGCAGCATTGATTCGATTTCTCTGTCTAAAGGTCATGTCGGTCGGTATGGTTTATTTGCTCTTATTACACAAATATACGATGCGTTAGTAGGCTTTTTTGGCGTATCAAGGCAAAAATTATGTTAAAGGTCGCCAATGCCGGCCCGAAAGCTTCGCACAATTGCCGGGTAATTGTAACGGACATTGGCCTGCACAAATTCCATACCGACTGCGAAAAATGAGGGGGGCGATTGTTATTGGCCAGATATGTGGGCCTCGTGGAGGGTTGTTGCACCCCTTCAGAGTGGTGTTCTCGGGTGGTGATGGAGGCTCAACTACGGATAATTTTCAAAGCCGTATCGGTTGAATTGGTGGGTTTATGCTCTTGCATGTGGGATGATGCATAGGGAGTGGTTTTTTGTTTGGCGTTTTTTTGTCGCACCCCTTCAGGGTGCTGTTCTTTTGTGGTTCCTCCGCGATGGGCGATGCCCCTCGCTCTGTTGTATGACCCCGTTGGGGTCTTTTGTAGAGGGAAAATATCAAATTAGATTATCGAAAAAATTGTTGGAGGTGTTTTGAGTATATGTTGTTTTTGCACCCTCATTATGTAGGCTGAAAAGACACTTAGATTAGACCCGCCAACACCAATTAAAAAGGTAATTTGGAGGGGTTTACATTTCCGCCGGAAAGAATAATTCCGACCCTTTTGCCGGTCCATTTTTCGCGGTCCCTGACTGCTGCGGCGAGGGCCACTGCAGCCGATGGCTCAACCACCAATTTCATGCGTTCGTATATCAACCTCATGGCCTGGATGATCTCGTTTTCTGATACGGTGGTAATACCGGCAGCCCATCTTTTTATAATAGGAAAATTCACATCTCCGAGGTGGGTTTTCAATCCGTCTGCTATGGTTTCCGGGGGTTTTTCGTTGTATTGTATTTCACCAGTTTGCAGAGATCGATAGGCATCGTCTGCCATTTCCGGTTCGGCGCCAATCACCCGGCATTTTCCGCCTGCCAGTCGAGCAGCCAACAACACACCGGCTATCAATCCACCTCCGCCCACCGGCACGTAAACAGCATCTAGCTCCCCTACATCCTGGAAGAGTTCTAAACCGGCCGTACCCTGACCGTGAATAACCCGGATATTATTTGATGGATGCAGCAACTCCGCTCCTGTCCTTTCTAAAATCACCTGGGCCGCTTTTTCCCTGTCTTTGATGCCGGGACCGCAAAGTTGGATCACGCCACCGTAGTTCTTCGCGGCCTCCCTTTTTGCAAAAGGGGCATTTTCCGGCATGGCGATATAGGCGCTCACCCCCAGATTGCGCGCAGCAAGTGCCAGGGCCTGTGCAAAATTACCACTGGAGTGAGTGGCCACACCTCTTTTTCGCTTTTCCTCGGGGAGTGACAACAATGCGTTTGTGGCACCCCTGATCTTGAAGGATCCAGCCTTTTGAAAGTTCTCACATTTGAAAAACAGGTCGAGTCCTGAAAGTGCGTTCAATTGCCGGGATTGCATCACGGGACTGCGGTGCACAAAGGGTTCAATTCGTCGGTGACATTCAAGTACTTCTATCAGTTCCATATATTCTAAACTATTGGAGACGCAAGATAATCAAATCAGCCGAAAAGCCGGCTCAGGCAGCTCGTAAACATGGGGCAGCGGCACCCTGGAAATTCCATACCACGACTGCGAACAGCTCGTTATTGCTCTGTAGCTTTGCAAAAAAATGTGTTATGTCTAAAATTATCATCCAACTGCTGCTGGTTCCCCTCTGTTTATTGACAGCATTTTCTTTCCCCCTTTACGGCACAGAAAGGGATACGACCCTCAACTATTTTGAAGGCAGTTGGGAGGAGGCATTGGTCAGATCGGCGGAAACAGGCAAGCCCATGATGTTGAGTATTTTGGCCAACTGGTGCTACTGGTGCAAAGCCATGAAAGAGACTACCTTCAAGGACCCGGAGGTTCTGGATATCCTCAACAATGAGTTTATGCTATTCCGGGCGAATGCAGAGGAAAAAAAGGGCGAAAAATTATCGGCCAAATTCCGAGCCACTTCCCTACCTGTTTTAATTTTCATAGACAGCGAGGGAAGGTTGATTGATAAGAATACGGGGTACATACGCGATAATCGCGAGTTTACGAAGACTTTGAGCAGCTATCTAGAATCTCCTGAACCTCTTAAGGCCAACATTGATGTAAGTGATCTGGACCCCGGTTTTCCCGGATTTTATCTCAGCAGTTTTGATTCAGATGAAGATTGGTCAGAGGAAGAATTTACTGTTAAGGCATTTCAGTTCCTGGATCAACTGGACAGATCGGAATGGATGGATGAAGTAGCATGGTCGGTCATGTTTAGGTTTGGAATAGTTATGGCAGAAATGGGCGCTTATTTTCTCGAAAACTATCACCAGTTTGTGGAGAACTTCGGAGAAGCCGAGACTTTTGCTCACCTCAACAACCTCTACAATTACTACATGTTTATCCATGCCCAAAGGGGTGAAGAGGAGGAAGCCCTGCAATTGATAAACCTCTTATCTGAATTTGAACCGGAGCGAGAGGAAGAACTCGGCCTTAGGTACAAGGTTTCATTTTACATGCAATCCAGAGATTGGAATAAAGTGCTGGATCAATTGGAAAACCACCTTCGGACCTCGAACGATCCCCAGCTCAATTCTATCAATTCGGTTTGTCTCAATATCCACGATGCCACCTCTGACCGGGAAATCCTCAACCGCGCGGCCACAGTAATGGGAAAGGTCACAGAAATAGAACCCGCTTACCAGCATTTGGACACTCAGGCGTCCTTGCTTTTCAGGGCAGGGAAAACCCAAAAGGGAATTGAAGTGGCGGAAAAGGCCATTGAGGTCGGTGAAAAAGCGGGCATTGATGTCACTGATACTGAATATTTGTTGGAAATTTACGGAAACCGGTAATGGGTTGTTGGCTGATGGTTGTTGGCTGATGGCTTTTTGAGTCCGCCACCTTGACGTAGTCGTCAGTTTTTCTAATTCTTAATGATTGTTGATTTTGCGGATATTTAGACCCTCCGTGATCTCTGTTCCTCGGTGGTGGACCTGAAGGGTTATTGGCAGATGGTTTATGGCCCGCCAAAGCTTTGGGGGCAGGCCGATGGCTCGGTGAGAGCGCCACCTCGATGTAGCCGGCAGTTTTTCTAATCGCAGGGATTGTCGATTTTTGGGGGTTTTTATAGGAAAAAAGTTCCTTCGCGTCTTATCCTTTGCGCCTTGGCGGCTTTGCGTGAAACAACGGGTTGATGGCCCACCAAAGCTTTGGGGGCAGGCGGATGGCAAACTCAGTTGTGAATTGCTTTGCCCTGAGCCTGCCGAAGGGGTGAGTCTGTGATTTGGTGAGTTGTCTGCGAGGCCGCGACCTTAATGTAGCCTGCAGAATATCAATTCGGAGGGGTTGTTGATTTTCGAGGATCTTTCCATGGCTACAACAATGCTGCTGCACCCCTTCAGGGTGTCTTAGTGATGAGCGTTACCCGCCAAAGAATTGCCTCTGATTCCTAAAACCTACCAGGGAGTTGGAACTCTCGCCCAGGCTACATTCCAAAACACGCAATTCACTAATTGCCTCTCCCAACCCAAAATCCTATCAATTGATTGCGAACGATTTTCACCTGAAATTCAATGCTGTCAATCCCCGGCACCGAATTCTAAAAAGGTTCTCTCGATGTTTTTGTAAAGTTGTTCAGCGGATTGGTACCAGTCAAATTTTTTGCGTTGCCTCTTGCCCTTTTTCACAAGTTCCTCACACAATTCGGGTGACCTGGCCAGGTCGTACATCGCTTTTCCAATATCCTGTGGATTGCGTGGATCTACCAATAGAGCAGCTTTTCCTGCTACTTCGGGCATGGAACTTATCCGGGAAGTGATTATCGGTACCTCTGCGTGCATGGCTTCCAGGAGGGGAACCCCAAAACCCTCAAAAAGGGATGGATAAACGAGGCCGCTGGAGGCTCCGAGTAAGCGCGCCAGGGGTTCGTCTTCCAGGTAGCCGGTAAGGTGTATCTGTTTTTTAAAGGGAGAGTTGGTCAATTCTTTTTCAAAGAGATCAAACATCCAGGCTTTTCTTCCAACAATTACCAGAGAGTGATCAAATTTGCTCCGGAACCGGAAATGGTTGTACGCCCTGATTATATTGACGAGGTTTTTCCTCGGGTGAACTGCCCCGGTATAAATAAAATAAGGCCGGTGGAAATTCCACTCGCGATAGACTCCCGATTTTTCCTGTTTCGAAAGTGGTCGGAAAACCGGGCGGCATCCATTGGGAATGATATCAATAGAACCGGGGTCAAGGTCAAAACTTTTAACCAGGTCATTTTTACTGCTCTCCGAGACCGTCCCCAGGCCATCGGCGGCCTCAATAAAACGAGGGACATTTTTCCGGTAATACCTCAATTGAAAAGAGGGGATGTACTCGGGATAATGAATGTAAGCCAAATCGTGAATGACTAAGTAAGTGGGTATCTTGAGGCGGGTAGAAGCAAAGCCGTCACAGGAGACAAAAATATCAGCCCCGGCTTTTCGCAGCAGGCCTGGCAAAATAAAGTCGAACCAAATTTTGTATAAAATGGGGTGTCGGGCCTGAGGTCTGGACCACTTTTTAATAACATTGGGATAATCAAGTAAATCTTCAGGGGGCTTGCGATCGAATACCAAAATAAAGGTGTCTCCCGGATGATCCTCGATCATTCGCACCGCCGTTTCGTAAATAAACCACCCAATGCCCTCCAGTTTATCGGGGATCAGCATCCGGCAGTTGATTGCAATCTTCATTCTGTAAAACGATTCCTCAAATAAAACCCCATATTTGACTCCGCAACAAATTTACAGATTTTTGGGGCAATGACGTAATGAATGGGGGGATTTCCAAAAGGCAGGGCTCCGGGAAAGAAAAAGGGGAAATGCACATCGGCAAATCCCCTTAGAATTTTGCGGGTTCTTAATAGCGTAAAACCGGGCAGAATTCCTGCCCTGCCGGTTATTACCACCTTGGGCAGTAAACACCTCTACGCTCAGGTCCACATATGTTGTAAATCAGCGAGAACTCAAATGCACCGTTACCGTTGGAAACCGTAGTGAGGTCACTGACATTGATATCGTAGCTAAAACCAATTCCAAAGTGCTCGAAATCAAAGCGAGCTGTGAGAATTACCGCATCGGCACCGATTCCGACATCATCGCGAAACACAGTTGGATCATCGTCTGATTGTGAAACATTGTAATTGTTAACAAGTCTCACCCAGGCACCGATCTGGAAAGACTGGTTATCACCACGCGGTCCTATCTGGAATCTGGAACTCAAACCACCGTTCAACTGGAAAGAAGGTCCCTGGAACATGGTCACAATATTGGGAACCAGTGAAAACCGGCTGGAAAATGGTATTTCACCACCACCGTGAAGGGTGTATTTGGTATAAAGCTCAATGGTATTGTCGTTGAAGAATGACTGATTGGGACGATTCAGGTGATGAGCTGCTGCACCGAGGTAAATACTTCGGCCATCCTGCCAGGTCGTAAACCAAAGAATACCGGCACTCACATCAGCAAACAAGAAATTGTCCCTGTCAAAGGTTTCATTGGAAGGAAGTGTGGGGTCGAAGCCACCCATTCCATCGTGCTGAGCACCCCAGCGCAGTCTGTCAACATCAATTCCGCGCTGAGCAAGACCAAAGTCTGCTCCAAATACGAGGTAGCTGTTGAAATCTCTGCCGCCCGACATCCACTTACTGAACGAACCGGAAATCCGACCCTGAACTGTGCTGTAATTGGCGGAACCGGCATTGTCACCCCAGAAAGAGGCGCCCACGCCGAAGTAATCATTCCGGCCGGAAGGAATTCGCTGGTCGTAACTGGCAGCATAGGTGCTGTATGCATTGCTCCTCAGTACACTCGACCACTGATTTCTGTAATTGGCGACCAATCGCTGGTTGCACTGCATCACACCTGTCATCGCCGGATTGAGCGTCAGCGGTGCCTGATAGAACTGCGAAAAATGAATGTCCTGTGCCTTTACTTCAGTGAAAAAGCCAAAGATCACAAACACTCCCAGAAGGTAGAAAAATCTTTTCATATGAAACCTTTAATGTCGTTTATCAAGTTTGAATTGATAAAGATATGAACAATATTTTGAACTCTCCAAAAAGATAAGGCTTATTTAACATATTAAAATGTCTCTTATACCAGAAACAACTAACTGTTTATCACCTCAGCCGCGGTCTTTTCCCGGCTTTTCATCAGTATAGACACCCCGTTTCTCAAAAACGCTTACCGGAGTCAAAGTTTTTTTGAATAATTTTTTTCCAAACACCTCCATGGCCCCATTTTTCAGAGGCAAAAATCTACTGACGACGGACCGCCACATTCCCGTTGCAGAACAGAAAAACCGGATATGTAAGGCCCATGGCCCGGTTTTTGTCAATCATATATTACGCAATGCGTTAAAGCGAAAATCGGCCAAAAAAAAGACCTATGAAATTAATGACTTCAGTAAAAATACCAGAACCTAAACAGCAAATAGGACTGAAGGAGGGGGTATTTTGCATGGGCTCTTGTTTTGCAGAGCACATCAGTCGCTTTTTTAAGCAGCGAAAAATCTCCGTCCACGCCAATCCCGGGGGTATCACCTACAATCCGGTGAGCATTTCAAGGTGGTTGGATAATTTGGTCTGGGACAATCCACCCCAGGCTAAAGAAATCTTCGAACACCGCGGCCTGTTTCACCATTTTCAATACCACGGCAGTTTTTCCCAGCCCGGCAGGGATGAGGCCTATGAAGAAATGTTGGAGTCGCACACCACAAGCAGGAAAAAACTGCTGGATGCCAGGCACCTGATTCTGACTTTGGGCACAGCCTATACTTTTTCACTTCGAGAAAATGGGGAGGTTGTTTCAAATTGTCACAAACTGCCCGGCAGTGATTTTGACAGGGTTTTTCATCCGCCGCACATCATCCGGGATAAGCTGGTCAGTTCCCTGCAAAATATCCTGGAAGTCAACCCCGACCTGCACATTATTCTCACCGTGAGTCCGATAAGACATCTCAGGGACGGCTTGATAAACAACAGCCGCAGCAAATCATCCCTGATTATCGCCGTGCAGTATCTGCAAGAAGAATTCCCAGACCGGCTGTCTTATTTCCCGGCATACGAAATTGCGATGGACGAGCTTCGGGATTACCGGTTTTATGCGGAAGATATGACCCACCCCACTCAACAGGCGGTCTCTTACATTTTGGATAAATTCACGGCCCACTATCTATCTCCTGAGGTCCGGGACTTTGCCGGTGAAGCAGGAGCCATTGCCTCAGCAGTCAACCACCGCCCTCTACACCCCGGCAGCAAGGACCACCGTGCATTTGCAAAAGCCCAGTTGAAAAAAATTGATCAACTTTCAGAAAAATATCCCTTTGTGGATTGGTCTGAGGAACGGAATCATTTTTTGATGGCGTTGAGGTGATTGGGTCGCGGTAGGCAATGAGAGAATTGCGTGTTTTGGATGCGGGATTTTATAATTGACAGTTGACAGTGGACAGTTGACAATTTCTGTTTCGGGCGAGAATTCTTACCTCGTGGCAGGAATGAGGTGTTTTTGGTAGGTTCGATGTTTAGGAAAATGGTTCACCACAGAGTCGCAGAGATCACGGAGAATGCGCAAAGGAATCTTCTTTCCAGAGAATAGCTGAAAAATCAACAATCCCGTCCAATCCATTAAAATCCGTGATTCAGACAAGAAAGTTTAGTCAATGACGAATTACGAATTGGGGTTTTTAATTGACAGTTGACCCCCAAAGTCTAGGGGCAGGCTAATGGACAATTTTTGTTTTCGGCGAGAATTCTAACCTGCTTGCTGGAATGAGGGATTTTAGGGTGATTCGTTATGTAGGATTTTGGTTCACCCCCAAAGCGTCGCCTGCCCCCAAAGCTTTGGTGGGGGGGCAAAGGAAGACGCAAAGGGATGATTCAAGGCCAATATCCGAGGGAAGACATCCTCAAAACCAACAACCCCTACATAATGATTTTCTGCAGGCTACATCAAGGTTACCCCTCTTCCAGACAACTCACCAATTCACAACTGGAAATGGTCCACCACGGAGTCACAGAGAGCACGGAGATTGCACAGAGTGTTTTTCAAAAAACAATGTAATGAGCTAAAATACGCCAGAAGGAAATCCTCCGAAATCAACAATCCCCAAAAATGAGATATGTGACTGAATATACTGCTTTTACGCATGCAAAAAAACTAAGAACTAAGAACTCAAAACTCAAAACTCACAACGAGCCATCGACCATCGACCATCAACCAATCAAAGTACTCCCGCATCCTCGCGGAAAATCACCTCCAGTACGGTGTGTCCGACTGCGTTGAGTGTTCGCTTGTCGATGACATCCAGGTCATCTGAAACGGTGTGCCAGTGTGGAACAAAGCCGGTTTGGGTGCCTGGTGGGCGGTTGATGATGTTGATCATGGGTATATTGGCAATGCGGTTGACAAAATAGTGGTCGTCAATGACACCATCCACACTTTGGTTGACAAAATACCTTCCGTAGCCGAGGCTCTGAGCCACTGACCAGACCTTGTCCACTACTTCCGGTGCGTAGCGAACGGAAAATCCCTCATGGCCGAATCTGGGATTGGAAGCTCCCACCATGTCTAGCAGAATGCCGTAAGAGGGTCGGGGACTCCTAGACCTTGAAATGGCTCTGGACCAGTGTTGTGCACCGACGCCCCAGGTTTCGTAATTTCCTTCCTGACCCTGGTCTTCTGCATCAAAAAATACGATATCCACACCAACTGAGGGAGTGTTTTTTCCCAATTGCCTGGCAACTTCCATTAAAACCCCCACTCCACTGGCTCCATCATCGGCTCCTGGTACGGGCTGATCTCGCATATTCTCGTCCGGATCGTAATCGGCTTTGTA
>SKLY01000010.1 GCA_007121335.1 Saprospiraceae bacterium
CTTTGGCTTCATACTCATCTGTGTAGCCGTGGCCGATCTCCCCGGGGTTCTGAAGAACACCCCCTGCCGCTAATGTATAACTGGAATCGATATTGATAATCACATCAAAATCGCCAAAAATGCCGTAAAACTCCCTGCCCACATACGGATGGGCGTGCCAACCCTGATCGTCGTACTGGGCTAATTTGGGGTACCACTGGGCCATGGAATAAGCAATGCCCTCCTCGCTGTCTCTACCGGTCCTTCTAATTTGAAGCGGGACCTGAGATTCGTATTCAAGGTAAAAATTGACGGTATCGCCGGGTTCTATGAAAAACGGAATAAAGACATCCATTATCGTTTCCGTGATTTCGAACTCACACTCCACCCCATCCATTTTTATGAGATTTATATTGTGGTATCCCACTTCGTTGGGGCGCAGTCTTGAAATGCGGTTGCCTACCCTGCTATCGGGATCGGCAATATGAGCCGATCGCTGATCCATCATGCTGTTTGGTTGAAATGCATTGTAGTACAGGTGAAAGTACACCCGGTCGAGCCGGTCGGGCGAGTTGTTGATAAAAGTCACCTCCTGCTTTCCGGTGAAACGGTGTTTTTCCACGTCAAAATCAACCTCAATCAAGTACCTGACCTCCTGCTGCCAATATGCGGGCCGCGGATTATCATCAGCGCGCAGGCTAAAGACAAATAACAGGTTCAATGTCAGGATAAACAGAATTCTGGAATTGAGCATTGTTAAAATTTTTGTTGAAGCAATATGTCTAGAAACGGTTTATTTATCAAAATCAATGCCATGGTCGTGAAATTCTTAGACTTGTTCGTCGTCATTCGGCTTTACAACCTTCTGAAAAACAATGTTAAAGTCCCAGTTAAATTTTTTAGATGCCAACAGAATAAACACCAGTGCCAGCACGAAAAATGCGATATTCATGGCTCCGACATTGAGTTCTTCGGTGTATCTAAAAAGCGACCAGGTTTTCAATGCTGCGTGCTCATAGGTCACAAAGACCGCTGCGTAAAAATTGGTGGCAAAGTGAACCCCAAGGGCCAGGTCCAGGGAGTCATCCAGAATGGTGATAAGCCCCAAAAACAGTCCCGCCATGATGTAGTAGGTCATCATATTGACCAGACCATAATTGACGACCTCGGGATTCGCCATGTGCACCAGTCCAAATAGCAAACTGCTCATCAACAGTGGAAATATTCTGGCTCCGAATACAAGCCCGAATCCCTGCATCAGCCACCCCCTGAAGAAAAACTCCTCCATGGTTGTTTGCAGTGGCAAAACAGAGAGGGCGATGAGAAGCAGTACAAAAAACCGCAGGGGTTCAAACTGAAACTCATAGGCATCCCAATGCATGACCAAAAAAGGCACCTCTGCCAAAAAGGCCAGAAAAAGCCACAAGGAAAAACCGTAGAGTATCTTACTGAAATTAAACCGGCCCGAGTAATTGACCAGGGTTCTCCAGGATCGCCGGTGCACGAATTCAACACCGAGGCTTAAAAAAACAAGACCTACTGCAAAGGCGAGCAATAAAAGGAAGAGCCCCAAATTGTAATCCAGGCCCAACACTCCCATGTCAGCCGTCTCTTGAAATTGCTGAAGCGCATCGGTATCAATTGCCCCCGTGGTAGTTTGATATACTGTGACCAAAAGGAAAGGAACCTGACCGATGAAATAACCCACAATAACCAGCAAAAGCACCACCAGGTATCTCCAAAATTGATTGTCACCCAAATATGCGGCTTCGAAAAATCCGCGCCTGTTTTCCTTTTCCATGATCTATGATTGTTATACCGACTCCCAAAGTTTTATTACTCCAAAAATCCACCTGAAAACGATGCCCTTTTTCCCGGGAATGGTCATCAATTTCTATTGAACATTCGGAAATATTTTGACCTCATCAAATTACTAGTTAATTTTGTAGCTCAAAAGTAAGAAAGAATGAAAATTAACCGACAACAATACGGCATTATAATAATCTTATTCATTGCCTTTGCAGCACTCAGCAGACTGGTGCCACATCCCCCCAACTTCACCGCCGTGGGAGCTATTGCGCTTTTTGGAGGTGCCTATTTTTCCTCCAGATGGCTCGCCTGGTTGGTTCCCGTGATCGCAGTTTGGTTTTCGGACCTCTTGCTGAACAACCTCGTTTATGCGGCTTACTACGATGGCTTTGTATTTGTGAGCACCAATTTTTTGTTCACCAGTGCAGCTCTGATATTGATGGTACTTCTCGCTAGATTTGTCTTACATAAAATCAGTGCCGGGAGGGTAATCGGAGCCAGTCTGAGTGCCTCGCTCATCTTTTTCCTCATATCGAATTTCGGCGCCTGGGCGGGCAGTGTTTACTACACCAAAGACCTGACCGGTTTAATCGCTGCCTACACCGCAGGACTTCCCTTTTTCCTGAATACACTTGCCGGTGATCTGTTTTTCTGTGCTGTGATGTTTGGAGCCATGGAGTGGGTGCGAAGGAAACATCTGCAAACGGTTATCTCGTCTTAAAAACATATCAGGCCAACAGGGTAAAGGAAAATAAAAGGCCTAACAGCCCGCTTTTGATATGAATAAGCCAATTCCATGAAATCGGAAAAGCTGGTAAAGGGAGAAGATTACATAATCGAGGGTGGCAAATACGTCTTCACTAGAAAATACCTTCTAAGACGGGGCTACTGCTGTGGTTCAGGCTGCAGAAATTGTCCGTACCCCAAAAACTAATGGAGCGCTAAGCGTCTGCATGCGAAGGTTTCCCCGACAACATTTCCGAGGGTGAACAACCGTACTTTGCTTTAAAGGCCCGTGAAAAATAGGAAGGATTGTTTATCCCCACAATTTCCCGCACCCGGGCTATCGAATTGCACCGCTGTTCTTCCAGCAGATGCCAGGCTGCTTCGAGGCGTTTTTCCTTAATAAATGCGGCAGGGGTTTTATTGAAATGCTTCTTAAACAATCGTTCAAGGCTTCTTTTGGAGACGCCGCATTGGAGCGCAAGACCATTGACTGTGAAATTTTCCTGTGCAAGGTTGTCCAAAATTACGGACTCGGCCTTTCTCAATGTTTCCACCTCGTATCCAACCGCCCCGGCTCCGGTAGAAACGGCACCGATCTTAGAACCCTCTTTACTCTTTTGAATTAGATTGTCAATTCGGCTCAGGAGGTGCTTTTTCTCAATGGGTTTAGCCAGAAAGTCATCTGCTCCACAATCCAGGCCTTTGATTTTAGCTTTCTCAGAAACTGTAGCAGATAGGAGTACCACTGGGATCCCTTTGTAAGTGGTATTACTCATTCTAACATCGCGTGTAAGCTCGTAGCCATTTTTACCTGGCATTTGGACATCGGTGAGCAGGAGATCTACTTCTCTTTCTTTCAAGACAATCATTGCGTCATTGGCATTGGACACGCAGATGGTCCGGTACTTCTTGCCGAGGATTTCTTCCAGGTAATTGGCTGTTTCAAGGTGGTCTTCTACGATGAGAACCGTGTGGGGATTCTCCACCGAAACGAGTTTGCCGGTCCGTTCCCGAAGTTGAAGACTGCCGGCGGAAACAGGGGTCATGGAAGCCGCTTTTTCGGTGCTCATACATTGCACCGGGATTTTTACAATAAATCTGGAGCCATTGTGGTAGTTATGATCCAGTTCAATGCTCCCGTCCATTACGCGAGCCAACTCAGCGGAAAGTGCAAGCCCGATTCCGTATCCCGCCTCGCCTCCCGAAGGCAATGCTCCCTTCACCTTTCTCTCAAACAGTTTTCCGGCTACTTCTTCGGAGATGCCGGGACCACTGTCGGTGACTGAAAACTCCAACTCAGTCGTTCCCTTTTCACTCTGTTTCAATCCGGCAGCGACTTGAATTTCATCACCGGAACCGATGTATTTCACAGCATTGTGCAGCAGGTTGTTGAGAATTTTTTCCATCTTATCAGTATCTATGGCGATTTCAGTGCCTTCGGGAAAACCGAGATCGATCTCCATTTTACCACCCTTTGCCAATACCAGCGAGTCGAATGCCTCCACTTTCTGCTGAAACCATCTGGAGGGGTCCACAAATTTAGTTTTAAGCCCAAGGCGCCCCGCCTCTATGCAGGAAATATCGAGGATTTGAGTAATCAATTCTTTCAGGCGGTCGCTGTTTCGCAGGGCAATTTTCAATCTGCGTTCAACCTGGGGTCGGTTGTCTTTTTCAACCAATTCATTGAGGTGGCCAATAATGAGAGAAAGGGGCGTTCTGAATTCGTGGGACAGGTCTTCAAAAAAACGAGTTTTGGATTCATCCAGGGCTTTGAGTTCCAGGTTTTTTTGTGAAAGCTCAGCAGCAATTTTCTTCCTCTGAACAAAATAATAATAAAACACCCCTGCGAGTCCCAGAAGTAAGAGGCTCAAACCAAATCCCGTCCAAATCCAGGCGCGGATACTGGCCGAGTGCGCTTTTTCCATAGCTAGTTCCTGGTC
>SKLY01000090.1 GCA_007121335.1 Saprospiraceae bacterium
GACGAGGATGCCGAAGAGTTGAAATTGCTGAGGTCCCGTTTGGATATTCCCGTGGAGAGAAGCAGCACCTCCACTTTTGACATGACCTTTTACATAGGCCCCAACGACTTTGAAAGGCTGGGAGAACTGGGATACGACATCACCGATATCGTGCCATTTGGTTGGAGTATTTTCGGTACTATCAACCGCTGGGTGGTCAGGCCAATGTTTTCCACTCTCATGGGCTGGATTGGGAATGCGGGAATGGTAATCCTCATTCTGACCTTTATTGTAAAAATGGCGCTGTATCCGCTGACCTATAAAATGCTTTACTCCCAGGCGAAAATGTCAGCTTTGAAGCCGCACATGGAAAAACTGCGTGAAAAGTTCAAGGGTGATCAGCAGAAAATACAGATGGAGACCATGAAGATATACCGGGAATTCGGGGTGAATCCGCTGGGCGGTTGTATGCCAATGGTCTTACAAATGCCCATTTGGTTTGCACTCTACCGGTTTTTCCCTGCCTCTATTGAATTCCGGCAGGAGTCATTCCTCTGGGCCTCGGATCTTTCGTCCTACGATTCCATACTGTATCTCGGATTTGAGATACCATTTTACGGGTCGCATATAAGTCTGTTCACTTTGCTCTGGGCCGGAACTACCGTACTCTACACCCACTACAACACCAGGCACATGGACATGAATGCCGTCAATCCGATGATGAAAAACATTCAGTACTTCATGCCCATCATGTTCCTGTTTTTCTTCAACAGCTTTGCCTCGGGACTAACTGCATACCTGTTTTGCAGTAATCTCGTTAACATAGCGCAGATCGTCATCACCAAGAACTTTATTTTTGACGAGGAAAAAATCAAGAAGCAGCTTGAGATCAACAAAAAGAAGCCGAAAAAGAAGGGCGGATTTCAGGCTCGCTTAGAGGAAGTGCTCAAAGAACAGCAGCGCGTTGCTGAAGAGCGGAAGAAGAAATCAGGGAAAAAATCGGGAAAGAAATGACAATTCAAACGGCAAAACCACTCATGCCGGCCATACTGGTCATCGCTGTAATTTTATTGGCGGCTTGCGGCCGTTGGACAGACCGGGCTGCAGAGGACCAAAATGGTCTGGATGATATGGCGCTGGAGGATTTTGACCCGGAAAATGCGGAGCTAATGGCTGCATTCCGCCGCACGGGTTGCTTTGGACATTGTCCCATATTCAGGGTTCGTTTTTACCGCGGAGGCGTGGCTACTTTCAATGGGGAGGCCTTTGTCGAACCGCTGGGAATTCACCTCGGAAAATTTGATAAATCCCGCCTCGAATCTCTTATTAAGGAAGCTTTTGATATGGGATTTTTTGACATGGCAGATAACTACCCGATTGAAAGGGATTACTACATCCCCGACATGTCCAATACCATAACCACGCTCGTTTTCAACAATCTTGAAAAAACAGTGAATCACAATAACGCGGGACCCTCAGAACTCGAAGAAATTGAGCAAAAGCTCCAGGAACTTGTTGACAAAATAAACTGGGAACCCGACGAAAAGCGCGGAGTTACCAGATAATCGGAATTTCGAATCAACCGGCTACATCGATGAAAGAGGAGGTCAATGGTTTATTGAACTGCGTGGGAGTAATTGGAGCAGGGGTCTTTGGAAGCACCATTGCCAATTTACTCGCAAAAAACGCAGACAATGTCCTGCTCTATTCAAGGCGACAAAGCTTTGTGGACCGGGTCAACAGCGGCGACATGGGCCCTTATCTGAAACACCCGGAAAAGATAACCGCCACCTCGGACCCGGCAGAAATGGCCAGAAAATGTACCCTCATTTTTCCCGTCCTCCCCTCGGCAAACTTCGGAGAAGTGCTTCGGTCTTTTACCCCCCACCTCAAACCGGCCCATATTTTGATTCACGGCACCAAGGGACTGGATGTAAAAAACAGCACGGAAAGTGAAATACTCAACACCAAAATAACCAGGAAGCAGGTCCGCACCATGAGTGAGCTCATCTGCGAAGAGAGCAATGTAATCCGGGTCGGTTGCCTGTCGGGTCCCAATCTCGCAAAGGAAATCCTGGATGGGCAACCCACTGCCACGGTGATTGCATCTGAATTTGAGGAAGTGGTTGAAATTGGCCAGCGGGCCCTTTCCAGTGATCAATTTTTTGTGTTTGGTTCCAAGGACCTCGTAGGAGCAGAATTGGCCGGAGCACTGAAAAACATCATTGCCCTGGGAGCAGGACTCCTCGATGGTTTAGAATACGGAAAAAACATGCAGGCCATGTTGATCACCCGCGGTCTCCGCGAGGTTATCTATTTTGGCAAAGCAATGGGGAGTTCAAGCCATGCATTTCTCGGTACGGCCGGTATAGGAGACCTGATTGCAACCTGCACAAGCGATAAGAGCCGGAATTTTCAGGTGGGGAGGCGACTGGCTCGTGGAGAAACCCTGGAAGATATTTTGGAGGACATGGAAGAGGTTGCCGAGGGAATTAGAACGCTCAAGATAGCCCGACAACTCAGCAAACACTACAACATACACGTTACCATAACCAAAATGCTGTACGATGTGGTTTTTGAAGGCTACAACATCAGACGGGCCATTCACTTTTTGATGAAGTATCCATTCGCCCCGGATGTGGATTTTCTGTGATTAGGGGATGTGGATTGTAGGTTTTTCGATTGATTGTTTAGAAAATACGAACGGCCATGTGTATCTACAGACATTGGCTCAATACCTTAGACATCATATAGGACCCAGTTATTCAGGATACATTCCCGCAAAGCATTGTAAATCTGCGGTTGATGGATGAAAAAATACGCACGGCCATGCGTATTTACAGATGTGGGACATAAAGCCTAACGGCCTTTATAAATTTTCTAAACTTTCTACATTCAAACTTTCAACCATTTCGGATGATATTAATTTACCTGTTAAAAGGCTCCATTTGTCCCATTACCCTTTATTTTGGTCGCATATTTGGGACAGATTTGCCTGAGTTTTGTAAATTGTCTTATATTTAGCCAAACAAATTAAGAATCATGAATCAGGTTCAAAATCCACAGTTCAAGGAGAAGTCATTTTGGAAAAGACCGGAGGGAATTACAGGAATGTTGTTTATTGCCGGTCTGTTGATAGGCGGGGGGTATTTACTTTACATCGCACTGCCTACACTCATTATTCTCGCTCAAAACACCCTTTATTTAGTAGGCATGTTGCTGGTCCTCTTTGCTATTCTGTACATGGTATTTGACCCGCGAATGCGAACACTGATTTCCTACAGCTACCGCAGCATAATGAGGTGGCTTACCGGAGTTTTTATCACCATAGACCCCATCGGAATCCTAAAAAACTACGTCCAGGACCTGGAGAAAAATCTCCGCAAAATGGGCAAGCAAATAGGAGCAATAAGGGGCCAGATGCGCCGCCTGAAAACCATGATTTCAGACAATGAATCGGAAATAGAAAACAACCTGATGATGGCCAAAAGGGCCAATGAAGAAGGCATGGAAAGACAGGTGATGCTATCTACCCGAAAAGCGGCACGACTGCGGGACAGCAACGGAAAGTACAAGGAACTGCTTCAAAAAATGGAAGTGTTATACCGGGTACTGACCAAGATGTACCAAAACTCTGAAATACTGCTCGAGGACACCAAGGACCAGGTAAAGCTCAAAGAACAGGAGCGTAAAGCCATTCGGGCGAGCCACTCTGCAATGAAATCGGCCATGAATGTCATTTCAGGTGACAACGACAGGCGAATCATGTTTGACAAGGCATTGGAGGCCATTGCCGATGACGTGGCAAATAAAGTCGGTGAAATGGAGCGCTTTATGGAAATGTCCTCCAATTTCATGAATTCTGTGGACTTACAAAACGGCATATTCGAAGAGCAGGGACTCAAAATGCTGGAAGAGTGGGAAAAGGAAAGCCAACTCATGCTCATGGAAGGAAAATCCATGCCGGAAGATAAGCTGGATCTCAACCGACCAAAATCAGAAAAGGTCAGGAAAAAGGATAAGGATGATGACAAACAGAGTGGCTCTCGCTATGACAGCCTTTTTGATTGATTAATCACCATGATTCAGGAAATTCAATCCCGTTGCAATACCAGCGTCTCAAAAACATCTATCATGAAAATCAGCTCCATTCTCTCTCTGGTATTTGCCGGATTGATGTTGACCGGAATTTCACCGGAAACTACTGTAATACATGCCCAACCAACCGATCCTGAATTTGGATGCAGGCATGCCCACGGCGGGATACAGCCGGGAATTGCATTTACCCGGCGGTCTGAGGAGGCCCTGAATATCAAGCTAAGAAGCGACACACTCAATCTTTTTCACTACGAGATACACCTGGATGTGACCGACTTTCAGGGTGAACAAATAAGGGGTAGAACCATCGTAAATTTGGAAGCGTTGATGGATTCTATCAAAAACATCACCTTGGACCTGGAGGGCCTTGTGGTAGATTCCATAAAAAGGGATGGGGAGCATCTAACCTTCAGTCACGATGGCCGGTATATCAGAATCAGGGAAAATGAGAAACTCAATAAGGGGGATACTGTGTATGCGGAGGTTTATTACGGTGGCACCCCAATCACCTGTCCTTCGGGATTTGGAGGGTTTTATTTTGAGCAGGGTTACGCTTACAACCTGGGTATAGGACTTGCTGCAGACCCACACAATTTTGGCAGAGCCTGGATTCCCTGCTTTGACAATTTCGTTCAGCGCTCCACTTTTGAATACCATGTAAAAACATCGGGAGGAAGGAGAGCCCATTGCGTGGGTAGGTTTATCGGTGAGGAAAATATAGGCGGCGACACCATAATCAGAAGCTACTTTATGGAGCAACCCATTCCTACTTACCTGAGCAGTGTGGCCATAAGCAACTATTCCACCCGCAATTGGACCCACGATGGGCGATACGGCCCCGTGGATATTGAGTTAATTGCCAGATCGGGCGACCTGGACAATTTCGAAGCATCACTCGAGGACCTGGGGGCTGCAATTGATGCCCTGGAGTACTGGTATGGCCCCTACCCTTTTGAGCGCATCGGATATGTGATCACTACCAGAGGTGCGATGGAACATCCTACCAATACAGCCTACCCGGCAAGCAGTATCGCCGGTGGAAATAAAAGTACCAGATTGATGGCCCACGAATTGGCTCACCATTGGTGGGGTAATGTCACGACCCTCACCACCTCTCACGATATGTGGATTAAAGAGGGACCCGCTGAGTATGGAGCCCACCTGACAGAGGAACAACTACACGGTCATGAGGGACTCCGATCTTCTGTTCGGAGCAATCACTTTAGTACCATTCGCACTGCCCATCAGATTGACGGAGATTACTACGCGCTATCTCCCATGCCGCCCCATAACACCTATGGACGTCACACCTACAACAGAGGTGCTTCAATGATGCACAATCTCAGAGGTTACCTCGGTGACAGCCTTTACCGCCACAGTATGCGGGAGGTTTTGAACAACAATTACTTTTCCGATATCAATGCCGAAAGGTTCAGGGATGAACTCTCAGCTTATTCTGGAATTGACCTTACCGATTTTTTTGACGACTGGATATTTGCCCCGGGATACTCGGATTTCAATGTAGATTCTTTCCAGGTTTTGGAAAATGCCGGTGAGCAGTACAGAGTCGCCATCTATTTCAGACAACAGAAACACCACAGCCCCCACTTACACAATGGAGTGCCCATGCAGGTCACTTTTGGTTCCGGTATGCGGACTCAAACTGCAATACTCACAGCAGGGGGAGCATTTTCAGTGGATACGGCCACAGTGGATTTCAAACCTGATTGGGTGGTACTCAATGAGCGACAACATCTCAATCTCGCTTCTTTTTCGTCCCTTCACCTGTTTACTGGAACCGGCTCAACGCTTGATGCACATACCAATTCACGAATCATTACCAATCAAATAGCAGATTCGGTTCTATTCTTTATTGAGCACCACCTCAGCCCACCACAAGAGGTCAGATCAGAGGAACCTGATTTCAGAATAAGCGATTCCCATTACTTTAAAATTGGGGGCAGTTATGACGAAAACTGGGATGCCACTGTGATCTTGAGATATACAGGACGCGGCAGTTTCCCACTGGATAGCAGTTTAACGGCCCAGTCAGAGGACAGCCTGATTCTGGTCTATCGCCCCGACCCATCAGTGGACTGGGTGGAGCATCCCGATTATTTTAAAAACGTCCTGCTGCCAAACGACGGCAATGGATTTATCAACATCAATACTCCCTTACCAGGAGAATACGCCTTTGCCAATTCATTTTTTAAGGAACCGAGTACTGTATCAGAGTTGGTTATGAGGGGCCACAAACTAAAGGTTTACCCCAATCCCGGCCCGGGTATTTTTAAACTGCAATCCGAGTATCTGGACGGCAAATACGATATAAAAATCCACGATGGTGACGGAAGATTGGTCAAGCGCCTTAACAACTTAAAAATTCACCCTCAAACTCCCGTCAAAATTGACATTGGAGGTGAAAGTCCGGGTGTGTATTTTATCCAACTCACCACAGCCGGTACCAACCACTCTGATTTGAGACATTCTGTGGTTCCCGTCATCTTGCAGTGAGCTGAACCAGGGCAGGAATTTAACTATTGTTTAATTCATCTGAGTGGTAATCAACCACCCCTGAGGGCAATTTAGCGTCAGAGAAAGATTCTGGACCAGGTACACATATAATTTTTACATCAATTATTTTCAACTAAAAATCAATTGCTTGACAATCTATTCATGCAACAACACGCATGTTGAAATCTTATAATGTATTGTATTTCAATTAGTTGCGAGATTTTTGGCAATGTTTTTGCAGTGATTCCATGAATTCATTTTACGTACAATGGATTTTGGGAAAGAAAATTCGAGAAGAGGGGGCCATTCACTGGACTGGACAGTAACAGTGTTTTTGATACTGCTGGTACTATTCCTTGGGCTGTTGATATTAATCTACGACCACGGTTGGGATATTGTTTTTCAGTCGGGTATCAGGGAAAGTTTGGATGCTCTTGTCAACCGTTGATCCGAGACTCAGGGGTGTTTTTGGTTTGAAAAACAGGCTTTAATCAAACAGAAAGGGCTTGCAGCAAAACAGCCACAAGCCCCGGTTTTCTGTGATCTCGCTGGGAATCGAACCCAGGACCCTCTGATTAAAAGTCAGATGCTCTGCCAGCTGAGCTACGAGATCAGTTTCTCTTTTGGAGTCGCAAAGATAAGACAATCTCATGGATTCAAAAGAATAAGACTATATTTTTGCCGAAAACTCCTGTACGAACCCTGCATCAAAAAGTCACATTAATCTGTATTTCAATAACTTGAGCATCTCCAATGATTCTCATTGGTGGGTAAAATTTTTTGATTTAAGAGTGGTTGGTGGGCCCCCAAAACCTGGGGGGGGAGGCAATGCTTTGGAGAGTGCGTGACACCAATATCCAACACATCGATTCTCCCAAAATAATTACCCTTCCCGAAATCTCAGAACTCGCGCCAATACCACAATTCGTAATTTTTTATTCGTAATTCAATAAGATTCAATCAATCGAAAAGACAGCTCCCTCCTCGGCCAGGTAGGTGTGCGGGAAAACAGATTTGGCCTCTTTGGAAAAATCGTTGAGGGATTTGTATCTGGATGAGAAATGGCCGAGCAGCAAACGCCCCACTTCTGCATTTTTCGCAGTTTCGGCTGCCTGACGGGCCGTGGCGTGCATGGTTTTTTCAGCGCGTTCTTTTTCCGAGTCCAGGAAAGTGGCCTCGTGGTAGAGTAAATCCACCCCTTTTACATAATCTGCCAGCTTTTCAAAGTATCGGGTATCGGAGCAGTAGGCGTACTTGCCCGGAGTGACTTGTTCCAATTGAAAGTAGGATGCAGGATACCGCTTACCGTTTTCGTCCGTAAAATCCCTACCTGCGCGGATGTCCTCGCGTATGCCCTCAGGTACATTGTGCCGGTCAAGCAGATGCCCATCCATTTTAACCCTGACCTTTTTTTCCTCAAAAATAAAGCCGTAAGTGGGGATCCTGTGCTGAAGTGGGAAAGCCACTACCCTTGCCTCCCGGTCCTCAAAGATCAATTGAGCTCCGTCCTCAAATTCCAGTTCTACCACTTCGAGTTCGTACTTAAGTTCGTTTCCCGTGCCGTGGATTACCGTGGATATCATTTTATTCAAACCCAGGGGCCCAAATACCTTAAGCGGTTGGGTCCGCTGCATTAGGTTGTAGGTAGTCAAAAGTCCGAAAAGGCCAAAGTAGTGATCTCCGTGTAAGTGGCTTATAAACACGCATTCAATTCTGCTTTTTTTCGCATCGTAGCGGTCTAATTGCATCTGCGTTCCCTCACCGCAGTCCATAAGATAAAACTGGTCGTGAATATTGATGAACTGGGCACTCGGATGTCTGCCGTGAGCCGGTAGTGCAGAATTGCTTCCGAGAATCAGGACATTGAATTCCATTGAATGGATTTAAGAGCTTATCCGTGGGGCTAAATACCTTACTCCTCTTCTTTTTGCAGTTCTCTCTCTATTTCCTCCATCATCACATACTCCACCGATTCTTGCAGAGTGGGAATGATATTCAAAATGGTGTCCAGTCTGGATATCTCGATAATCTTTTTCACATGCTCGTGGTCCACCCCGGTGACAACCAACGTACCGCTGTTTTTCCACAGGCGATTGGCCGTCAATATGGCGCTAAGCCCGGAGCTGTCGATGTATTTCACCTTGCTCAGGTCAAAGATGAGGTTGGCAACTCCTTCGTTGTGAAGGAAGATAAACTCACTTTTCAACTGCGGGGCGAGGACAGAGTTGATGTTCTCCTCCTTTACCTTAAAAACAGTATATTGATCCTTCTTTTCAAGTTCGTATTTCATATTGTATCAAAAATAAAAGTTTACAATTTTGACCAGCCCGGATGCAAAATTACAGAATTTTTGTCACAGGGCATGGATTCAACGCACTACGGTATAAAAGGTTTAGCACTATTTCTCATTCAAATTACCACAAGGCTCAGTGTTAGAAGCTAAATTGGGCCGATATACTCGGAAGTATGGGCAATTGGTCCACCCGCTCCAGTTCAACCACATCAAAGTAGAAGATATTTTCCCGGTCGTATGCGTTGGTAACGCTGGCCGTTAGTTCCAGATCGATGTTATTGGTCAATTTTACAAAGCGCTTGAGTGATAGATCAAGCCTGTGGTAGTAGGGCAACCTACCGGCATTCAATTCCTCTTCAAAAATGGGCCGCACTTCCGGATTGCCGGTAATCACATCGAACTCATTGGACCGGTCAAACTGGAGGTCCCCGAAAAATGCTCTAATCCTCGTAAAGGGAAAACCTGATCCCAGATTCCAGCGTGCACCTGCTTCCCACTGCTTTTCTCCTCCAAAGCTGTAAGTCACCAACAGGTTGGCATTGTGTCTGCGGTCAAAATTGGTCGGATAGGTTTGAAAGCCATCGTCCCTGTCCACATACGCCAGCGAATAAGTTGCCCAAATGTAGAGGTCGTTTCTGTCGTAGGCAGCGGAAATATCCAATCCGTAAGCATTACCGGTCTCGGTTACATAGTTGGGATCGCCCGGTCTGAGTTTATTGCGGTTGATGTTGATAATGCGATCAAAGTGCTTGTAGTAGGGCTCTACATTAAGCTCAAGAAAATTGTTCATAAGATCCAGCTCAAAACCACCCCCAATGTGCCACGCCTTTTGCAATCTGCTATCTGCCTCGCGGGTGGTGGAACCCGGTTCATAAATGGTTTCTCCGGTCGCACTCAAAAAACCATTGAACAGATTGACAATATCTCTCTCGTTTATGGTGCTTATAAGATTTTGAGAATATAATCCACCAGCGGCCTTCAACCTGAAATCGTCGGTCACATTCCACTTGGACCCCAGCCTCGGCTCCAGACTCAGGGCATTGATGGATGCGTAATAGTGCAACCTCACCCCGGGCTCAATTATCGCATCGCCCCATTTTTGATTGACATTAAAAAATGCGGATATCTCGGTATTGTTGGTCGTCTGAGAAAAGGTTATTCCCACCGGATTGCGGAAAGTAAAGTCGGTGCTGAGTCCGTGCACATTAAATCCATAGCGTATTTCGCTGGTAGCGCCGAAGTAGGTAAAATCAAGCCCGATATCGAAGCCGGAAATCGCATTTCGCCTCGGGGGCTCATCGCCTTCGACCATCTCTATCTCATACTCACTAAAAGCCAGGGTGGAGCCGATGATCAAATTGCTATTTGCGGGAATGATGCTGATCCGCGCACCTCCGCCGTATGAATTCCAATCCACCGATGCAATACCCGGATAATCCACCCGGTCCTGGTGGTTGAAACCAAATAATGAAGCTTTGGAGCCATTCGCCCCCAAAAAGGTTACTTTTCCATACAAGTCAGTAAAGGAAAAAGGCAGTCCCAGTGAATCAGAAGCGTAGGAGTATATATTTTTTGAAGTTTGATCCAGGTAAGAGGTTTTGCCGGACAACATAAAAGAGATGCTGCCTTCATCCCCTCTCGGAGTCATCTTTTTGATGGGACCCTCAAGCAGGAAACGCGCCTGGAAAGGGCTTACCGAAACCATCCCGGCATTGCGGCGCATATTGCCGTCCCGGGTTCTTACATCAATCACTGCCGATGTGCGCCCTCCGTATTGCGCGCCAAACCCACCGGTGTACACATCCACGTTTTGTATAGTCTCTGTGTCAAAAACACTGTAAAAGCCAATGGAGTGAAAGGGATTGTAGATGGTCATTCCATCCAATAAAACCCTGTTCTGGACCGGACTACCTCCCCTTATGTAAAGCTGTCCTCCCTGGTCACCGGTAAAAACCACTCCTGGCAAAACCGGAAGATACTGGGCCAGATCTGAATCCCCTCCGGTGGAGGGAAGGGCTCTCAATTCACTGGGCGAAACCTGAAGCCGCGAAACCTGAACCTGTGTTTGGGACTGATCGCGCCTGGCCGACACATCCACTTCACCCAGGGTCACCCCGGATGGAGACATAAAAACCCTCAGGTACTCTATATCGTTGCGACGCAGATTGACCTCGACCACGGTGCTATCATAACCCAAATAGGTAAAAACCAGAGTATAAGTACCGGCTTCCAGCTCTGAGAAGTTGAAAAAGCCGTCCAGATCCGTATTGGCACCGCGGGCGAGTTCTTCTATAAACACATTTCCAAAGGAAATCGGATCACCGCTCTCATTGTCGAATACATTACCCCTAATGGTCGCACCATCCTGGGATTGAAGACTGAAAGACAGAAAGATCAATGGCAGTAAGAGTATCCATAGTCGCATGTTCTGCATCTAAGTAATATTTTGAATGCCCAAATTTAAGAAAATTGAATTGACCTCCTTTAGAAACACCTTTAATTAAGCAGAGTTTAACAGGTTCTTACAAGCTGCGGAAGCCTATTCGGTTTTTCATAACCTTTTCGATTAATTTGTTTGCTTGACAAGCTGAAAGAAAGAGCAACAGGTGATTTGCTTGAATTCAGCCTTTCGAAATCCGGGTTGCCCCCATAAAGCCAACGTTGGGATATTATCTGAATCAACTCTGTCACCAAATTTTTCTCAAACAAAAAATCCAGTGCAATACAAACCCAAGGGAATGAATTACATTTGTGGAAAGCCATGAAAAACACGAGTACGGCCTTGGTGGTGTTGGCAGCACTTTTTTGGGGAGTGTCAGGAGGGATAGGTGGCATTCTCACGAGCAGGGGCTGGGATCCGCTTGTCGCCTCTTTCTACAGAGGTGCGATTGGACTGTTGTTTGTACTCGTTTGGTTGGCATTGCAGCCACAAGGCAGTGGGTTGAAAAACAGGAAACTTTGGCTCTGGTCTGTGGTTGCGGGCCTGGGGATAGCCGGAAATTTTTCATTCTACTTCATCAGCATTGCAGAGGGAAGTGTAGCGGTGGCAGCCACTCTTATGTACTGCGCACCCATATTCGTTTTCATTATCTCTTTTATACTCAAGCTGGAAAAACCCTCCTTACTCAAGTGGGCTACAGTGGTAATGGTGATTTTGGGCGTTGGACTTCTCACTGAAATATACAAGATTGGCGCGGGGGAGGTCTCCATTCTCGCCATACTTGCCGGACTGGGCGCAGGCTTGTCTTATGCGACATTCCTATTCGGCTTAAAGTTTGCCGCTCCCCACGGAAGTCCACAGGCTATCCTTACCATCGCTTTCGCCACCATGACCCTCGTACTTGTCTGGATGAGCGACACCGGCCAAACCTTGAAAGTACTAAGCGCACCGAATTGGCACCTTTTTGTCATACTGGGAGTCCTTGGGGCGGGATTGTCTTTTATCATATATGTCATCGGACTAAATCACACACCTCCGGCTGTGGCCTCCATTGTGGCGATGGTCGAACCGGTAACGGCATCACTGGTCGGCTTCTTTATTTTATTTGAACGCCTCTACGAAATGCAATTGTTGGGGATGGGATTGATTCTGGCCGCCGTTACAGCCCTCAGTATTTTTTCGGACTCAAATGACAGTCAATATTGATTTTCCCAGGCATCCCAGGTGACGGACACGCATCTTGAGTTAAAAAAGTGGACTCAGTTTGATCACCAGAGGAACGTATTATCATCAGCCTGGCAGTTTAGCCGGGGTGTTTTTCCGAAAAAACCACTCCCGATTTACAAATACTATTACTTCTGCTCAAGTCAGGGCAATTTCTCTCAAATCACGCAGCTTCAATTTGTAGAAAATAATCAATTCTGATACCTGTCAAACCAGCCGGTGACATGTGCCACCAGTCTGATGAGGTTAGAGGGTCTGCCCACCAGATTGTGCGGAGTATCCGGGAATCTCACCAAAGCTGCTTCCACCTCCCGCAGTTTAAGGGCGTTGTAATACTGCTCGCTTTCTGACATGGGCGTGCGGTAATCCTCCTCCCCCGTTAAAACCATGGTCGGGGTGTTTACATTTTCTACAAGCATAAGTGGAGACCGCTCCAGGTATTGCTCCGGGTCTTCCCATGGCATAGCGGTAAACCAGTACCTAATTAAATAGGGATAGATATCCGATGTCAGGGAAAAACTGTGCCAGTTGATGACCGGTTTGGAAACCACCGCTGCAGCAAAGCGGTCTGTCTTTCCAATGGCCCAGGCAGTGAGTACGCCTCCCCCACTGCCGCCGGTTATAAAGAGGTTGTTAGGATCGGCCACACCCATTTGAACCACATGGTCCACGGCATCCATCAGATCATCGTGGTCTTCACTCGGATAGTTGTGATTGATGTAAGAAGCAAATTCAGGACCGTAGCTCGTGCTTCCCCTCGGATTGGTGTAAACCACCACATAACCCTGAGCCGCCATCAACTGCAATTCGGGAGAAAAGCGAGGTCCGTAATTGCGATATGGCCCTCCGTGGATTTCGAGGATCATCGGATAGGACTCTCTATCCTCGTAATCCGGTGGATAAACAATCCAACCGTGCACTTCAAAATCATCCACGCTGGACTCCACCCAAAACTCCTCTACTTTACCCACTTTCCTGCTTTCAAAAAGCAACTTATTGATATCGGTTATCACCCTGGAGGACCGACCACCGGGCTGTGCAACTGCCAGTTCTGAGGGGCGCTCTGCGGTGGCTCTGGGAAAGGCAATCAGCCCGTCATTTGAAACGGAAAAATTTCCGCCGCCGTAAGGTCTCCCAATGCTGGGGGCATTCATATCCGAGGCCACTTCGTGTACATTGCCATCCAGATCCACACGCCCGGCCTTCGTTACTCCTTCGCGGTCGTACCTGAAGTATATCGCATCGCCCTGATTGCTCCACCGCGGCACACTGACATCGTAATCAAAATCATCCATCAAAACCCGCAGATTGGAACCGTCCCTGTCCATGATGTATAGCTCACTTTGCTGGTAGCCGGTGAATTCATCCTCGAAACCGGCAAAGGCGATGTGTCTGCCATCAGGCGATATAGCGGGGCTATTGTAGGGACCTCTTCGATCGAGAATCTCCTCGAGTTCACGGCTTTCCAGGTCCATTTCAAAAATCCTGGCATTATTGGGGTCGAGGGCTTCATTCCCGGAGCGGTCGGCAGTGAAAAGAATGCTGTTTCCATCCGGCGCCCAAATGGGATTGGTGTGGTTGTACATGCCCCCGGTCAGTTGTTTGGGAGCGCCTCCTTCAGCAGCTACCATAAAAATGTGACGGTATCCCTCTCCCAAAAACCCGAGTTTTCCATCTGCCCGGTACTGCACGTGCTCTATCACCTCCGGGCCCGCTGCCCAATCGGCTCCCTGCGGTGCTGATGGCATGTCGGCAATGGGAGGCGCATGAGCGGGGATTCTCATACTGAAAAGCAGGTATTTCCCATCGGGGGACCAAGTCAAATTGGAGGGACTGTGATTTACATTGGTGACACTGACCACATCCCCTGTGTCCATCCATCTCACAAAAATTTGCGAACTACCCTCCTCGTTGGACACATAGGCGATCCTTGTTCCATCCGGCGACCAGTTTACAGAGCCAAAACGGTGTTTCCCGCTGGTCAGGGGCCTGTGGTCACTTCCGTCAAACCCTATTTTCCACAAATTGGTATAACTGCGATCACTCATCACATCAAATTGATGCCTGACGTAAACGATGCTATTCCCATCGGGAGAAATGGCCGGGTCTGCCACCATCTCCAGTTCAAAAATATCCATGTAATTGAAGGACTCAGACTGCCCGTAAACACTGATGGTCAACAAAATTGCTACAATGGCGGAAAAACACTTTAAGTAATTCACTTTGCTTAATTTTTGTACATAAAATACCGCATCCACTCCGATGCCTACTATACTAATCAACATCAAGACCAATCACGAAAACCACCGGAGAAAAACCGGAAACCAGACAAGCCTTCCGGAAAGGAGGGCCAAGGCTGAAAGAAATCCGGCAGGCGGACGCACAAAACGCCCCCAACCCGGAAATAGAAGCAACATATGACCACTGAAATCAGCA
>SKLY01000086.1 GCA_007121335.1 Saprospiraceae bacterium
AGGCACATCTTCAGAAAGGTTAAGGACGCCACCGGTCTAACCCCTAATAAGTATATTTTAAACCTCCGGATTAGGAAAGGCAGGCTCATGCTGCAAGAAAACCCCGAACTCAACATCTCAGAAGTTGCTTTAAATCTGGGGTACGACAAGACCTCCTACTTTTCTACACTTTTTAAGAACATATATGGAATGTCCCCAAGCCAATTTCGGGAGTCCTACATTCAATTGCTCGAGACCGAAAATCAAAAGGCCGGGTCATAACAACTTGCTGCAGAAATAATAAACTCAACTTACCCCTTCTCAAATGGGTATAACAATCCAATCCTTACGAATCCATTCAAATCCGCAGGTGAAAAAGCCGGAGAAATACCACAAATCAAAAAACTCAAGCCTGGGCCTTGGGCGTATTGAAGTTCATAGGGGGCATGCCGTGGGATTCAACCTCTCCGATTGAACCGTGCTGAGACTCGTACTTTTTGACATTGTCAACAAGGGCATTTAAAAGGCGTTTAGCGTGTTGAGGTGTGAGAACCACCCTGGATTTTACCTTGGCCTTGGGCACATTGGGCATGATTCTGACAAAGTCGAGTACAAACTCGGAGTTGGAGTGAGAAATAATGGCGAGATTCGCATATACACCTTCTGCTACGTCCTCCGGCAATTCTATGTTCAACTTGTTGGGTTGTTTCTTCTGATCACTCATTTTAAGATGTTTTTTATTACTAAATCAAAGGTACAAAGGTAATGAAGCACGCAGGTTTTTATTGCGTATTTCGACACACAAAATATTACGGAGTGGAAAAACTATTCAGATAGCTGGTTTTCATCGGCTTCAAAAAACAGTGTCAGGACAATTTTAATGCCAGCTACACAAATCTGACATTCAGAGCATTATACAAATAAATTGTGCAACAAAATACCACAGGTATAAATCAATACAGATTCAGGTAAATTATGGTTGAAATTTGTCTATTTTTGCGCCAAATTAAATGAAGTAAAAATGGCTGAAGAGAAGATCACAATTGGACAGGATGGCAGCCTGAATGTGCCGAACAACCCCGTTATTCCCTTTATTGAAGGAGATGGTATTGGCCCCGATATTTGGGCCGCAGCAGAGCGGGTTTTGGATGCAGCAGTGGAAAAGGCCTACCGAGGCCGGAGAAAAATTCACTGGAAGGAAATCCTGGCTGGTGAAAAAGCGCACAACAAGACGGGCAACTGGCTGCCGGACGAAACACTGGAGGCCATTCAGGAATACAGTGTGGCCATCAAGGGACCACTGACAACCCCGGTTGGCGGAGGTATCCGTTCACTTAATGTGGCTCTTCGTCAAAAAATGGATCTCTACGCTTGCGTTCGTCCTGTCCGTTGGTTCAGGGGAGTACCCTCTCCTGTTAAGGAACCGGGAAAAGTGGACATGGTCGTGTTTCGGGAAAATACGGAAGATATCTACGCCGGAATAGAATACAACCAGGGCACTCCTGAGGCAGATAAGGTAAAAAAGTTTCTCATGGATGAAATGGGAGTGACCCAAATTCGATTTCCAAAAACCTCTTCCATCGGCATTAAGCCTGTTTCGGTAGAAGGGACGGAGCGACTGGTGCGCGCAGCCATAAACTACGCCCTTGACAACAACCGGAAAAGCGTCACCCTCGTGCACAAGGGAAATATCATGAAATTCACCGAGGGTCAATTCAAAGCCTGGGGCTATCAACTCGCAGAACGCGAATTCGGAGATCGCGTTTTTACCTGGGCACAATACGATAGAATAGCTGAAAAAGACGGCAAAGAAGCGGCCAACAAAGCCCAATCGGAGGCCGAAAAAGCCAGAAAAATAATCGTCAAGGATTCCATTGCAGACGCCTTTCTGCAACAAATCCTTCTACGCCCGGCTGAGTACGATGTGATCGCCACCCTCAATCTCAACGGGGACTACATATCCGACGCCCTCGCGGCCATGGTTGGAGGTATCGGTATTGCCCCTGGAGCCAATATAAATTACACCACGGGCAATGCCATTTTTGAAGCCACCCACGGAACGGCTCCAAAATACACCGGACAGGACAAGGTGAATCCCTCATCTGTAATCCTCTCAGGAGTAATGATGCTCGAATACATGGGATGGAAAGAAGCCGGAACCTTAATCGTGAAAGGAATCGAGGGAGCCATTTCGAAAAAACGGGTAACATACGACTTCGAACGGTTGATGGAGGGAGCAACCACACTCAAATGCTCTGAATTTGGCTCCGAAATTATCGCCAATATGTAGAGGTTGGACTAGTTGTTATAACAAAAGGGTCACAGCGATGTCCGTATTAATCCAGGCATATCGCAATGACACTTCCCCGGTTTTTTTTACTGAATTATGATGAAAAAGAAGTGCCACAGCCACAGGTGTCACTGGCATTGGGATTGTTAAAGCTGAATCCCCGATTGTTGAGACCATCGACAAAGTCAATTTCCATTCCTATGAGATACAGACCGTGGGATTTTTGCATAATCAACTTCATACCTTCCAGCTCAAAGACCTGGTCGTTGTCCTTTATCTCATCAAAACCCAATATATAACTAAACCCTGAGCAACCACCGCCTTTGACACCAACGCGCAATCCGTGGTCTTCGGGAATTCCCTGTTCATCGCGAATGGCGCGCAATTGTTCCAAAGCGCCTTGCGTGAGCTTGATGGGAGCCTCCTTTTGTTTGATCTCAGCCATAATTTTTAACACTTTTCTACAAAGGTAGTAATACCAACACAAATCTAAAAGTTCAATACCCGTACCAAACCGACCCGATCGGATAAATTATAGCAAACCCCTGGGTCCATTAATTAATCACAGGTCCGCCATTTTTTAAGGGAGTGGATATTTTTTATCAAAAAATGGGAGGATGAATTTCGGAAGACTTAATGGATAAGTTTAGCCGCAAATCTTCCCAAATCAGTCAAATTATATACCTTTACACCATGGATCCATTGAGTATTTTACTGACAATAGTCAAGTTGACACTGCCAGCAGCAGTGGTATTTGCGACCGCATATACGATTTTGAAAAACTTTCTGGACAAGCAGTACCAGATGAAGTTACTGGAGGTCAAAAACGACAACCGGAAAACGACCATTCCCCTCAAGTTTCAGGCATATGAGCGCCTGGCACTTCTGTGTGAGCGAATAAGTCCCGGCAACCTCATCCTCCGCATTAAATCCCCCGGCATGACAGTCGAGGATTTCCACATGGCGCTGCTCATTGCCATTCAGCAAGAGTTCGACCACAATATTTCACAGCAGGTATATGTATCGGACAATCTCTGGAACATCATAAAATACACGCGCCAGCACCTCATCAATACGATTACGGCCTGCGCTGCGGAGTTGGACAAAAGAGAGCCGGCCGAAAAACTCTCCGAATTGCTAATGGAGAACTTTGATGAGATGGAAGAAAAACCATTGGAAACTGCACAAAAGGCAATTAGACGAGAGGCCTCCGTGCTTATGTAATAAACACCAGGTATGATATGATTGCTCGACGACACTTTTCATTCCTGACACTGGCACTGTTTATCCTGCTGGTCACCGGCTGTACCCGTGTGCAGCACCTCGCCACCGTTGACAGTGACAACCTAACCGTCGAAGAGGCAACCCACCCTGAAAAAGACTCTGCGATACTGGCGATGATCGAACCCTACCGGATTGAAATGGAAGCCCAAATGGGTGAGGTGATCGGTATCACTGAAACCGCTCTACCCCTCCAGCAACCCGATGGACCCATGAACAGGTTAGTAGCGGATATAATGCTCGAATTGGCGGAGGAGGAAAGCGGTGAAAAGGTGCACTTTGCTGTTCAAAACTTTGGCGGACTTAGAATAAACAGCCTGCCGGAGGGCGAGATCACCCTGGGCACCATGTACGAATTGATGCCTTTTGAAAATTACCTGGTCATTCTTGAAATCTCAGGAGAAACCGTCGCTCAGTTCTGTGACCTGATCGCAGCCAACGGCGGATGGCCGGTGAGCAGAGGATTGAATTTTTCCATATCGGACAGTCGCGCCACTGATATTGCGATTGACGGCAGCGCACTTGATATGCAGGCCACTTACACCATTGCGACCAATGACTACCTGGCCGACGGGGGAGACAACTGCTATTTTTTGACAGAATACGAGCAAAACAATACCGGGGTTTTAATCCGGGATGCATTTATTCAGCATTTTCAAAGAGAGAGCGAACGGGGTCACACCCTTTCAGATCCCGGAGACGGCCCGCGCATCAAATATGTCGAAAATTGACCCCTTTCAAAATTTCAGACCATGGATCGCAGAC
>SKLY01000177.1 GCA_007121335.1 Saprospiraceae bacterium
ACCGGCGCAATCCAGTGGTCGAGTTTGGCTTTGACCAATACGCCATTTTCATAGTGGTAGTAGTTGTTTCTGGAGCGCTTAATATTTAGCACGTAAACCCCGTCACCCTTATACTCCAACGGATTGAAAATACCGTCCAGGCCCGAGTAAATCTCCTCAACCCCTTTCGGCTCTTTTACATACAACAGCAAACTGCTAAAAGGAATCTCCGGTCTGTCAATTTCACTGTTGTTTCCATCAATGGTTACCACGTAACAATCACCGTCCCTTATGGTGTGCCCCTTTGAATGGGGATCTCCATTCCGAAAAACCTCGATAAACTCCTCTTGCAACACACCATCTCTGTAAGTCGAAGTTGCGGTGTATTCTACAGTGGCATTCATTACCAACAGGCTCACCTTCACTTTTGACTCTACTAAAATTTCAAGTATGGAATTGGAACCGTCCTCCGAGTAAGTGACTTTTAATTCACCGGCTTTGTTGCCGCGCACATACTGATCGTAAACCCTGTCCTGGGCCGTTACAGGCTGCACGGTAAGAAAGATTGCTGATGCGAAAAAAATGAAGATCCAAGTGGTTCTCATATCAATTTCAACCAGTTCGAAGGTACAATAATTCAACTGCCGGTTATCTAGTCTCTCCCAAAAATTAATTTCTCCCCCCAATCACAAAAACGGGCAGAAATCAGCTGGCAGTTTAACCGTTATGCTTAATTTTTTCTGAAAAAACCACCCTGTCGGCCATTCGTTAACAGGCGGTAACTATCCCTTTGCAAATAGGTGATTGGCCGCTTGCGTTTTCTCTGGACTTATTTAAAAAAATATCTGGCATTGTTTGTGCATATAAAACCTTTACATAAAGTATAACCGGCTCAATAATAAATGATAACGCATCTGATCAAAAATACGGTGATTAGCCTTCTGGGAGGGTTTGCAGTGGTGCTGCTGTTGGCCAGTTTAGCCGTATATCTGCGTTCTGAGTCGATCAAGCAGGCCATTTCGGATTCAGTGAATGACCAGATTGAGAGCAGGTTCACCTACGATGATTTTGACCTTTCCATCATTAGCACCTTCCCCTTTATTCGCGCTCAATTGACGGATGTCCACCTCAGCGGAAGCCATTCGCTGCCGTTTATTCACTGCCGGGAGTTGGAAATTCGCCTCGATCTCAGGGCCCTTTTCAGAAATGAGATTGACCTGAGGTCCATTAAATTGTCGGGAGGAACAGTTTACATAATTGAGAAGGAGGAGGGGGTGGCCAATTACGACATTTTCAAGGGTGGAGGCGATAAAAAGAGCAGTCTGGACCTTTTGTTCAGGGATTTTAGAATGAAGGATATGCTGGTGGTGCTGGACTTCCCGGAGGTTCGCAACCGCCACCAAAAATACGTCGCTTCCCTGCAACTTCAGGGTGGATTCAAGGATGAACTACTGCAGTTGGAAACCGACCTGGCCCTCGTTTCGGACTACATGCGCGCAGGGGACCACATTTTCCTGGAAAACCGGGACATCCATTTAGAAGGTCAACTGATTTACGATCCCGGAGCGTCAATCTTAACGCTTGACTCCTACCAATGGAACAGTGGAACCCTTCGCGGTAAAGTGGACGGCACTGTTGAATTCAATTCAGGTCAATATCAATTCTCCGGGCATATCGACCGTTCCCAGGTTAGTGAACTGCTGCGGGCTGCCGGAATTGAGGACCGGCTCTCGGAGCACTTTATAGTGGAATCGGGTTACACTCTTGGAGCCTTTGAGATTATTGGAAAAACAGGTGGTGAAGCTGCCACCTCAGCAAAACTTAAAATTGACAAAGGAAGTGGCATCTGGCGGGATCGCAATATGCAAGTCTCGAATATTTCGGGCAGCGTGGATTGGGATCAGTCGCAATCAGGCAATTCCATATTGAGATTTTCCGGCTTTAATATCGAACCCGAGGGAGGTGCTGTCCGGGGGAATTTGGTGCTGCACAACCTCGGAAGCAATTCATTTTCACTGGATGTACATGGCAGCTTGCCCATCCAAACCGCCTTTAAAATCCCCGAACCCATCGCAGGATTGGAACCCGACCGGGGTGAAATTACCGCAGAGTCATTCAGGGCCACTGGAAAAATACTGGATGGGGTGTTGAAAATCGATGAACTGGAATGCGCAATAGACCTTGAGGATTTTCTTATTCACTTGCTGGACGAACCCGTTCAACTGGCCGGTGGTCGGCTTGTGCTGGATGAAAAAGGCACACTGAGCGCCACCCTGGAATCCTGTAAGACCCTGGACGCAGAGTTTGATGGTGGTTTCCAACTCCACGATTTTGATTCCTGGCTGAATGGCTCCACTCAAAAAAACGCCAGCCGAAGGGCCGAACTCAACCTCAATGCGGAAAAAATCGACATGAATGAGCTGTTGGCCTTTTTTGACAAATGGAAAGACTTTCAAAAAAAGCTCGACTCCGAAAAGGGGCAAAAGGAGATTGAGGAAAACAAGCCCTATCAATTAGACATACAGTTTTACGCCCGTTCATTCGATTGGAATCAATCCCGCATGGATAATTTCAATGGCATACTGACGATCCGACCCGAGGGAGGGATATTCAGCGGTCGGGGAGAGCATGCAGGAGGTAATACCGAGCTGGATGGTTTTTTCCGGCTCGATCCAAGTCCGTCAATCAGCCTGAGGCTTTCAGCTTCCGACCTGGCAGTGGACGAACTCTTCAGACAGTGGGACAATTTCAACCAAACAACCATCAAAAGCAACCACCTGAAGGGCAAACTACAGGGGCATTTTTTCGCCCTGATGAAATGGGATGAAAAAGGAAATTGGGACCGCGAAAACTCGGAAATGATCGCAGCAGTGGAATTGGAAGACGGGGTGCTGCGCGATTTTGATATGCTGCAATCCTTCTCCGGCTTTGTAAACGAAGAGACCCTTAACAACATCCAATTCGAAAACCTGTCCAATGTCATCTGGATGCGCAATGGCTCCGTATTTATGCCGGGCATCTTCCTGCACAACAATGCCGTGAACCTCACGGTGGCAGGAGCCCATCGCCTCGACCAGGACTTCAGGTACGGAATCCGCCTCAATGCCGGTCAGGTGATGACCGGAAGAATCCTGAATCGCAACCGCCAAAACCCAATTCCCGCCCGTAGAAACGGCTTTTTCAATCTGCACTACATCCTCCAGGGCAGCGGCGAAAGTTTTGACTACCGCACCGACCAACAAGCGGTACTATCCATGTTCGACCAAACAAGTGCCATGCGCATCGAAGCCCTCTCAAAACTCCGCGAAACCTTCGGTGAACTCCCCTACTACTCAGGTGAAAACAACCCCTACCAGGAAGAAACCCCCGAGACTTTCCCCGGCATATTCGAGGACGATGAACCCGTGTACATGGAGGGATTTGGCCATGGAACGTAATGTAATTTGCACATCAACAACACCCTGAAGGGGTGCAACAGCAAAGCACCCCATACAAAACCTGTGCCACCAGTACCCATAATAGACCCGAGCCGAATAATGCCGCATCCCTCACACATCGGCCACCGGATTCCAACATTTTTTTAAGCAAAATAAAGACTCCCGTGTTGCACCTTAAAGGAAACCACAAATAAAAGACGCTTTCCCCCCCAAAGTGATAAAATATTAGATAAAAATATTCCCATGAAAACAGAGAGAGTAACCTTCAAAAATGCCGACGGGATAAAACTCGCGGCCAAATTAGAGCTTCCGGTAGATCGCCGGCCACATAACTTTGCAGTTTTTGCCCATTGCTTCACCTGCAACATGAATTTAAAAGCCATCAAAAACATAGCCGACGGCCTCACCTCTGCCGGATTTGGCGTACTCCGCTTTGATTTCACCGGACTGGGAATGAGCGAGGGGGAATTTGCCGAGAGCAATTTCAGTTCACAGGTGAGCGATATCACCCACGCTGTAAAATGGCTGGAGGAGAATTACCGGGCGCCGGCCCTGTTGGTCGGTCACTCCCTCGGTGGCACCGCTGCACTTTTGGCGGGCACCGGTTTGGATTCCGTTCGGGCCATGGTGAGTATCGGAAGTCCGGCCGAGCCCGAGCATGTAAAACACCTTTTCAAGGGTGACATTAAAGAAATCGAGAAAGAGGGCGCTGCAGAAGTGAATATAGGAGGTCGAGGATTTCGAATCAAGCACCAGTTCATAAAAGACATCACCTCGAGATCGCTTTTGAAGAAACTCGAGGATTCACGCAAACCACTGCTGATAATGCACTCCCCCCAGGATTCCATAGTGGGGATATCAGAGGCCGAGAAAATTTACAAAGCCGCATTTCACCCCAAAAGTTTCGTCAGTCTGGACGGGGCCGATCACCTTTTGTCCAAAAAAGAAGACGCCCAGTACGCAGGCCAGGTTATCGCCGCCTGGGCAGAGCGCTATGTCGAAAAGAAGGAAGAAAAACTGCCCGATGGACCGGCAGATACCATTGCCAGGATAGGAGGCAAATCAGACAAATACACCACACAAGTAAAAATGGGCAAACACCACCTCGTAGCCGACGAGCCCGAGTCTCTCGGAGGTTTCGACCTGGGCCCCAGCCCTTACGATCTGCTCAAAGCCGCCCTTGGAGCCTGCACCACCATGACTCTCAGAATGTACGCCGACCACAAAAAGATTGACCTGTCCGAAGTCACCGTCCACCTCAAACACGAAAAAAGACACCTTAAAGACGCCGATGCTTCAGAGGGCAAGGGAAAAAAGATGGACCACATCGACCGAATTATCGAAATCGACGGGGATCTAACCGATGCCCAGCGCAAGAGAATGCTCCAAATCGCAGACAGATGCCCCGTACACAAAACACTCAAACAATCCGTCATCATCAACAGCAAGCTAAAGGAATAAATCACTGGGCTTTAAGTGGTTATTGGCGGATTCAGTGGTGAATTGGTGAGTCTGTGATTTGGTGAGTTGTTTTCAATTCCACCACCTTAATGTAGCCGGCAGTATATCTCTTCGCAGGGATTATAGATTTTGGAGGATTTTTCTGGAAAAAGGTTCCTTTGCGCCTTTCTTTGCGTCCTTAGCACCCTCGGCGGTGAGTCAATGCGAAGTAAACAATCACCGCAAATATCTCTGAGATCGCGGAAAATCCGCAGAGAAAAGCTCAGCGATTTCCTTTGCGTCCTTAGCACCCTCCCCACCAAAGGATTGGGGGCAAGCGCGGTGAGTCAATGCGAAGTAAACAATCACCGCATAAACCCCAATTCGTCATTCGTAATTCGTAATTTACCCCCCCTACGATCAGTAGAACGATAAAACGCCGGGCAGTAACCCCAAAAACACCCCACCACCACCCACACAAGAAAGACAAATTCCTACCTTTGCGGTCAAAATTACACGGATGTCATTCAGACAGGAACTGGAAAAGCGAAGAACCTTTGGCATAATCAGTCACCCGGATGCCGGAAAAACCACCCTGACGGAAAAACTCCTCCTCTTCGGTGGAGCCATTCAGGTGGCGGGAGCAGTTAAGTCCAACAAAATAAAGCGCGGGGCCACATCGGATTTTATGGAAATAGAGCGGCAGCGGGGTATTTCCGTGGCCACTTCCGTTATGGCTTTTGACTACGCAGAAAAGCGCATCAATATTTTGGATACCCCCGGTCACCAGGATTTTGCTGAGGACACCTACCGGACACTCACCGCGGTGGACAGCGCAATCGTTGTAATCGACGTGGCAAAAGGAGTGGAGGAGCAAACCGAAAAACTGGTCAACGTCTGTAAAGATCGCAAAACCCCCATGATTGTTTTTATCAACAAATTGGATCGCGAGGGATTGGACGGGATAGACCTGCTGGATGAGCTGGAAGACAAATTGGGAATGAAAGTCTGTCCTATGAGTTGGCCGATAGGAATGGGCCAGCGACTCAAGGGCATTTACGACATCTACAACGGCACATTGCCCCTCTTCAGGCCCCACGGCAAGCAAGAAGAGGACGAAACCGTTTTCATCGAAGACCTGGACAGCGACGAACTGGAAAAACAGGTGGGAGAATCCGCCGCCGAAGAATTGAGATCCGAAGTGGAGATCATACAAACCGTCTATCCCGATTTTGACCTGGAAGCTTATCGGAAAGGTGAACTGCAACCTGTTTTTTTCGGTAGCGCCATCAACAATTTCGGGGTTAAAGAGCTGTTGGACTGTTTTGTGAAAATAGCACCTACGCCCCAGGCTCGACCCACCGACAAGCGAATAGTAGAACCCGATGAGGACGACTTTACGGGATTTGTCTTTAAAATCCACGCCAATATGGACCCGAGACACCGGGACAGAATTGCCTTCCTCAGGGTTTGTTCGGGTGTTTTTGAGCGAAATACCAACTACCACCACGTCAGACTGGCCCGCAACCTAAAGTTCTCCAACCCAACCGCTTTTATGGCGGAGAAAAAGTCAATTGTGGACCAATCTTACCCGGGGGATATTGTGGGACTGCACGATACGGGAAATTTCAAAATCGGGGACACACTGACCACCGGAGAGGACCTTACCTTCATTGGAATCCCCACCTTCAGCCCGGAGCAATTTCGCTACGTGGTCAACAAAGACCCGATGAAAACCAAGCAACTGGACAAAGGCCTGGACCAACTTATGGACGAGGGAGTGGCTCAGCTCTTCACCAAAATCGACAACAACCGGAAGATTATAGGTACCGTCGGTGTACTTCAGTTCGAGGTCATTCAGTACCGCCTGGAACACGAATACGGAGCCAAAGTGGACTACGAACCCATCTCACTCTACAAGGCCTGCTGGGTAAAATCCGACGACCCGGATGCTTTGAAGGAATTTGAAAAAAGGCGAAAGAACAACCTGGCCCTCGACAAAAAAGGCCAACTCGTCTTCCTTGCCGAATCCCAATGGGCACTCGAACGCGTCGAAGAAGCCCACCAGAACATCAAATTTTTCTTCAAATCAGAAATATAGAAAACCCTTCTGGTTCTAGTCTTCAAGGCTTATCCAGTTGTGAATTAGTGAGTCTGCTGATTTAGTTGTGAATTGGCGAGTCTGTGATTTGGTGAGTTGTCTGAAAAAGGCACCACCTTGAAGTAACCGGCAGTTTTTCTAATTCGCGGGGGTTGTTGGTTTTTGCGGATATTCTCTGGAAAAAGGTTCCTTTGCGCCTTTCTTTGCGCCCTTGCGGCTTCGCGAGAAACCAATATCCTGCACATCGAATCACCTAAAAATCAATATCCTTAACGAAACCTCAGAATTCTCGCCCGAAACAAGCATTGTCAATTGTCCACTGTCAATTGTCCATTAAAAAAACCCCAATTCGTAATTAAACCATTCGTAATTCGTAAATTACCAGGTTATATCCCAAACTCCACCTGAAACATCCAAACCCAGTGCCTTTGCGGAGGTGATGTCATATCAGCCGGAATATTTCTGAAGTTGTTGAATCCGACATGGGTTTGAGCTTTGACGCGGTGGCCCTGAATGTACCTGGTAATTCCAAACAAGGCTTCATCCCTGGTCGCACGCAGATCAGCAATCGATGAACGGGGCTCTACCGTGGCGAACCTGAGGCTCAGTTCCCAGTTTCCCGGGGTGAGATAGCTGAGTTGAGAATTTATACCGTAGCCTGTCATCACGTAGTTGGCAAATTCATCCGGCACACCGTCAAAAACCGGGTCTGAGACACTCTTATTGAGGTATTCCACAGCCAGAGCCCAGCCGTTGTACTTCATCAGAAAATCAGCAATGAAGGTCGTGATATCCCTTTGTTCAAAAAGAGGAGTCCCGCGCTGGCCGGCTTCCTTGACCGCCTTGTGGTTAAAAGAACCACCGAGTCCGATCGATATTTTGGGTGTCGGCTCGCGGTAGAGGTCGCCCTCCATAAAGTCCCCATCAGCGATAAAAGGCCCCAGTGGTAACCACTCCAAACGCCCGGTATAAGCGAGTCCGTTGTTGGTCCGGGGCACATTCCTTCCATCCCCGGTGGATATGGCGGCTTTAACCCTGAGTTCGCGACCTCCCTGGTAGGCCGTGTAGTAGGCAAAAAGCCCAAAATCCCGGTCTATATTGAAAGTGCTGTTTACAATGGAGCGGTCGGCAAATTGAAGACTGCCCGAGGAAGTCACCCGCTGTCTGTTGCCCGGCAACTTACCCTGACCGAAGCCGAGGTAAAAATGGTCATCCACAAAGTAGTAAACCATCGCATCACGCACAATTTCAGCTATGTCGCCCCCATCCAAATTCTGATCGGCCCGTGAAAAAGACAACTGCAGGTAGTACTGAAACCGGGGGTCCACCAGAAACCCGTCAAACCTCAATCTGAGTCTCCGCACCCGTGCTTCAAAGGATTCCGGATTTAAATCGGTATCGGATTTTGAAAAATAACCGAGTCTGTTTTGCATCCGAAACCTCAGTTTCAACAGCATTTCATCGGCCTTTTTGATGGTAATGCCATCGTCCACTTCTAAAAACGCACGCTCGTCAAGCTCCGTTTGCGCAACAGCGACTGTCTGCAAAAGGACAATGACAAAAAACAGGCCGGTCAGAAACCCCCAACGATTGATCTTTTTTGCTTTCATATCACTGTCCTTTGATTAAAAAGTCAGGAAGTTTTTGGAGCGGCTTTGAGAATTTCCTCGGATGCAGCCCCTTCAAACTTTTTAAAATTATCCACAAAAAAGGCAGCCAGCTCAAGAGCTTTCCCCCGATATGTGGCCTGATCGCTCCATGTTTTTTGCGGGTCGAGAATGTCGGCCGGCACATTGGGGCAGGACGTGGGCATTTGCAGACCGAAAATTTGGTGCTCTTTGTACTCAGCCCTGTTCAAACTGCCCTGCATGGCGGCATTGATCATAGCCCTGGTAAAGCGCAGGCTTATTCTGCTTCCGGTGCCATAGGGACCTCCCGACCATCCCGTGTTCACGAGCCATACATTTACATCGTGTTTATTCATCCTACTGCCGAGCATTTCAGCGTATTTGGTCGGGTGCAGGGGTAGAAAAGGTGCGCCAAAACAGGCCGAAAACGCCACCTGAGGCTCATCGATTCCCGCCTCTGTACCAGCTACTTTGGCCGTATAACCAGAAACAAAATGATACATGGCCTGCCCCGGATTCAGTTTTGAAATGGGAGGCAATACCCCAAATGCATCACAAGTCAGGAAAAAAATGTTTTTCGGATGACCACCTCTGGAACCGCCCACCGAGTTTTCAATGTGGTAAATGGGGTAAGAAACCCGGGTATTCTGGGTGATTTTGTCGCTGTCGTAATTCGGTCTTCGGGTACCTTCGAAAAATTCGATATTCTCCAAAATGGCGCGGTGTTTAACCGCATTGAATATCTCGGGTTCCCTCTCCGGTGAGAGGTTGATGCACTTCGCGTAACATCCACCTTCAAAGTTAAATATTCCCTCGTCCGACCAGCCGTGCTCATCGTCTCCGATCAACTGCCTCGTAGGATCCGCGGAAAGAGTGGTTTTCCCCGTTCCCGAAAGCCCGAAAAACACCGCAGTATCTCCCTTTTTGCCTAAATTGGCCGAACAGTGCATGCTCAACACATCGTGATTGACCGGAAGAATGTAGTTGAGAATGGAAAACATCCCCTTCTTAATCTCCCCGGTGTAGGCAGTGCCGCCAATAATCACCGTTTTTTGGGTAAAATTGATGATGGCAAAATTGTCCTGACGGGTCTTGTCAATGGCCGGGTCCGCTTTAAAACCCGGAGCGCAAATAATTGTCCATTCCGGTTCGAATTCAAGCACCTCTTTGCGAGATGGCCTCAAAAACATATTGTATCCAAACTGATTGCTCCACGGGTATTCCGTGATCAGCCTCAGGTTCTTTTTGTACTTTTGATGTGAACAAACCGATGCATCTCGAACATACACATCCTTGTCCTCCAGATAAGCACAAAGCTTTTGTTTCAACTGGTCAAACTTTTCGGCCTCAAAGGGCTTGTTGATGTTGTTCCAATCCACTGAGGACTCAGTGACTGCATCTTTTACGATGAATCTATCCTGTGGGGAGCGTCCGGTGAATTTGCCCGTATTGATGCAAATGGCGCCAGTGTGGCTGAGCACACCCATGTCCCTTTCTATGGTGGCTTCCACCAGCTCTTCGGGACTCAAATTCCAAAAAGCGTTTTTACATTTGTCAATTCCATGATTCTTAATAGTAGCATTTGGGTTTTTGATGCCTACTTCCTGCATTATTGATGTTTTACTTAAAATAATACCGGACACTGGATCAATTCTGTCGTCAAAACAGCCCCAACCCATTGCCCGTTTTTTGTGAACGGATGCAAAGATAGAAAAAGCACTTTGCTCTTTGGGCAAATCAACTGCGATTAATCCTGATGGAGTTGAAAGTTCAGAAAGTACAAAGTTTATAATGGCGGATAGGCATTGAATCAATTTCCGTGTAGGGACGCAATGCCTTGCGTCCGCTACATGTTTTTGCGCCATGGAAGGTAATTAGTGACTTGCGTGGTTTGTTCGATTGTCTGTAGATACGCACGTCCGTGCGTATTATAACCCATCAATCATATATTACACAATCCAGAGATACGCAATGCCTTGCGTCTCTAATACCCTAAATTCCATTAATCACAATCCACCCTGAAATTCCCCTTAGGTAGTCAAAAAATTTCGAATGTAGAGTGATGTGTGGGATTTTGGGCCATGGGAGGCAATTAGTGAATTGCGTGTTTTGTTTGAATATCTGTAGATACGCACGTCCGTGCGTATTTAACCCATCAATCATATATTCCGGAATCCGCAGGGACGCAATGCATTGCGTCCGTTACATGGTTCTAATTTGTCGAATAAGACGTTATTTTTTTGACAGTTCATAACCACCTTCAAAACTTGACTAAAACCAGGTTTCCGGTTATCTCTCAAGGAGGGCATTTGTCGCCCTTAGCTCCTTTTTTCAATAAAGCGATCAAAATAAGTTGATGGTTGACAAAATTGGCGGTAATTTTGCAGAAATTCAGTGAGTTAAACCAACGATGTCAGATCAGATAAAGCACGAGTGCGGCCTTGCCTTTTTGCGATTGCTAAAACCGCTTTCCCACTATTCGGAAAAATACGGCACAGCCCTTTATGGCCTCAATAAAATGCAGCTTCTGTTGCAAAAACAGCGAAATCGCGGACAGGACGGAGCAGGACTGGCCTGCATAAAACTCGACCAGCCCCCCGGTCACCGCTACATTTCACGCCGCAGGAGCATGAGTGCCAACTACCTGAAAGACCTTTTTTCCGGCATTTTCAGCCACTTTGATGAGCTGGAGCCTGAGAAATTCGAAGACCCGGAATGGCTGAAGCGCAACAAACCCTATGTGGGAGAATTGTACCTGGGACACCTCAGATACGGCACCCACGGCGACAACAGCATTGAGACGGTTCATCCGTTTTTGAGACAAAACAACTGGATCACACGGAACCTGGTACTTGCCGGCAACTTTAACCTCACCAATGTCGATGAACTCTTTTCCCAACTGGTTCAACTCGGCCAGTACCCCAAGGCGCAATCCGACACAGTTACGGTACTGGAAAAACTCGGACACTTTCTAGACGATGAGGTGGAGAGACTCTACACCTGGTTTAAGCCCGACGGCTACTCCAATCAGGAAATCAATCAGTTGATTTTCAAGCACCTGGATGTAGCCCGTATGTTGAGGCGCGCCTGTAAGAAATTTGACGGGGGTTTTGTGATGGGCGGTATGATAGGACACGGTGATGCATTTGTCCTGAGAGATCCAAACGGCATAAGGCCCGCTTACTACTACGCCGATGATGAAGTGGTTGTAGTGGCCTCCGAACGTCCGGCCATTCAGACCGCCATGAACGTGCGCTACAAAGAAGTAAAAGAGATCAAAGAAGGCCATGCCCTCATTGTAAAAAAAGACGGCAGAATACTGGAAGAGCCCTACACACAGCCCGGGGAAAAGCGGTCTTGCTCCTTCGAGCGGATTTATTTCTCCCGGGGCACCGACCGGGATATTTACCTGGAGCGAAAGCAACTGGGTGAACAACTCACCTCCCGCGCCCTTGAAGCGGTGGACCACGACCTCGAGAACACCGTTTGGTCAGCCGTGCCCAATACCGCTGAAACAGCCTTTTACGGGCTGATTGACGGGCTGGAGAAATACCTCAATAAATCCAAGGCGGATAAGATAAAAAATCTCCACAAAAAGGGGGAGATGAAGGGACTGGATAAAGTCCTTAATTTGAGACCCAGGGTGGAAAAAATCATTGTAAAAGACGCTAAAATGCGTACTTTTATAGCGGATGAAGTCGTGCGCGGAGACATGGTGTCGCACGTCTATGACGTCACCTACGGAATTGTAAAAAACGATATCGATAAATTGGTGCTGCTCGACGATTCCATAGTCCGTGGAACCACACTCAGAGACAGCATCATCAAAATAGCCAACAGGCTGCACCCGGCCTCCATGGTAATCCTCTCATCCGCACCTCAAATCCGCTATCCGGATTGCTACGGAATTGACATGTCCCAAATGAGTAAATTCGTAGCCTTCAGGGCCATGGTCGAACTGCTGCGTGACAATGGGAAAGAACATCTGTTGGAAGAGGCCTACGACCGCTGCCTTGCACAAAAAGACTTGCCGAAAGACCAGATTAACAATGAACTCGTCTCGCTTTACGATCAGTTTTCGGAGGAGGAGATATCCAATAAGATTGCTGTGCTACTTACCCCACCGGAAGTCAAAATCCCGGTAAAGGTCATTTATCAGTCTGTGGAGGGTTTGCACAAAGCCTGCCCGCACAGCTTGGGAGACTGGTACTTTACGGGCAATTATCCCACCCCCGGGGGCAATGCCGTTGCCAATCGCGCATTCATGTACTACATGGAAAAAAAGGAGATCAGAGCCTACTGATTACCAGGCAGGGACGCTTCTTTGCATCAGTGGTTTTTAGGCCGATCTGTTATAAATTGTCAGGTCTAAAGGTTACCTTTGCACTCCCAAATTTTTGAATAAACACTTAAGCGAGAAGTTATGAAGCTGAAATTCTTAGGTCATTCCTGCTTTTTGATCGAAACTGGCGGCAAAAAACTGATTGTCGATCCCTTTATCACCGGAAATGAAAAAGCCGGTAACATTGACGTGGATTCCATTCGCGTGGACTATGTACTGCTGACTCACGGACATCAGGACCATGTTCTGGATGCTGAAACCATAGCAAAAAACTCCGGTGCAAAGATTATTTCAAACTTTGAAATCGTGAGTTGGTACAAGGAAAAGGGACTCGATGGACACGAGATGAACCACGGAGGTAGTTGGTCCTTTGATTTTGGAGAGTTGAAATACGTCAACGCCATCCACTCCAGCGTTTTGCCAGACGGCACCTACGGAGGCAATCCCGGTGGCTTCATTTTAAAAGCTGAAGACAAAAACATCTACATAGCGGGCGATACTGCGCTCCACATGGATATGCAACTTATTCCGGTCACTTCCGGCACACCCGATTTGGCCATTTTGCCCGTGGGCGACAATTTCACCATGGGAGTGGATGATGCACTTCACGCCGCTGAATTTGTCAAATGCGACAAAATAATTGGCTGTCACTTTGATACTTTTGGTTTTATCGAGATCAAAAACAAGGACAGGGCGGTTGCCAGATTTAAAGAAAAGGGAAAGGAGCTCATTCTTCCTTCCATAGGAGATCAATTCACCTTGTGATACCAGCATAATCAATGGGCAAAGTAATTACCATAGCAAATCAAAAGGGCGGGGTCGGAAAAACCACCACTGCCATTAACCTGGCTGCAAGTCTGGCAGCACTGGAACACAGGGTTTTGATCATCGATGCAGACCCCCAGTGCAACGCCACCAGCGGTGTAGGTATCGTCGAGGATCAGGTTGAATCCAGCCTTTACGACTGTCTGATCAATGAGGAGGAACCGGCAGATGCCATTCTGGAAACCGAATTGGTAAACCTCCATATCCTGCCATCCTCAATAGATTTGGTGGGTGCGGAATTGGAGTTGGCCGGCAAGATCCAAAGGGAGTTTTTTATAAAAAAAGTTACCGATCAACTCCGCGATCAGTACGACTACATATTCATCGACTGCCTTCCCTCACTCGGCTTGATTACCATCAATGCCCTAACTGCAGCGGATTCGGTACTCATACCCATTCAATGTGAAATTTTTGCCCTTGAGGGATTGCAAAAACTGAAGAACACCATTCAGCTCGTCAAATCAACGGTCAATCCCCAATTGGAAATTGAGGGTATAGTCCTCAGTATGTACGACCAGCGTTTGAGACTGGCAAAAGTCGTAGTGGAGGAGGTCAAAACACACGCGGGTAATCAGGTATTTGAAACCATCATACACCGAAACGCCAGAATAGGAGAATCGCCCAGTGCCCACAAGCCCGTTATTCTCTACGATGCAGGGAGTAAAGGGGCCTACAATTTTCTCAACCTGGCCAAAGAATTTTTAGAGCGCAACAGCAAGCCCGTTGGTCAGGGATAATTTTGTACAGACAATCAATTTTTGCTTATGGCTAAGATGAAGAAAAAAGATCTCGGAAAGGGAATTCGCGCACTGCTTTCAGGTGTAGAAGACAAAGATACGGGCACCCAAAAAAAGATTGTCAAAGAACTTTCCAGCACTGTGGCGATGGTGCCCATTAAATTCATCGAAGCCAATCCTTTTCAACCCAGGAATGAGTTCAGCAGCAGCGAGCTGGAAGA
>SKLY01000087.1 GCA_007121335.1 Saprospiraceae bacterium
CTCCTCCTTTGATTTCCAGGACGCCTTTTGCATTTCTAAAATTCATGTCAAAATAAGCCAGGGATCCAAGGTCAGCTCGAATTCCAAAGTCTATGTTGTCCGGAACCAGGATGGGCTCAAACTCATCCGTATTCACTTCTTCGGGAGGTACATTTTGCTCTTCTGACATCATCCCCTCCATCCATCTATTTAAATTGAGGCCCCGGGCACTGATATCCAGTTCACCACTAAGCGTTTCGCCCAGGAACACATAATTCATATAATTTCCGATAAACCCGCTCGCCGACAGTACGTCTCCATAGATCGCTGACTGAAAACTCTCAATATGTATGTCTCTTTCAGTTAGGTATGCCCTACCAGTGAGGTTGGTCAGTTCATAGGGACTGTAAAGCACACGGTCGGCTCTGGCGTTCACGTGGATATTGTACTTAAAGGGGGGGACCTGAGCCTGACTTTCCCTCGCTTCACCATCTTTCTCATCAGAGGCATCGTCACTATCTGCAGGAGGCATTAATTTAACAATGTCAAGCTTACCTGCCCTGACATTGGCGTCCACTGTCATACGCTCATCCGCCATGGCAAATTCGTACCAGTTTTGAACGGAAACCTCTCCCTCCATATCGCTGTCATTGAGAATCAGAGCAACAGAGGATGCCGTCAGTAATTGTGGTTTGAGGTTTATTTCTCCTCTTAAATCACGAATATCGTAAGGAGAGAAGACAATTCGGCCCATATCCGCAATCAGATCGATATCCACATTGAAAAACGGGCTGATTTTCGCACTGGTGTCTGTCACGGTGGGGGTTGTTTCGGTAGTCTCTGTTATAAATCCGGCCATCATGTCGTCAATGTCCAGCAATTGGGAATTGACGCGCATATTACCCGTAAAGGCATTTGCACCTGAATAGAGAACCAAAGGACTGTTGAAATCGCCCTCCATTTCAAGGTCACTTGCTCCGATTTTTAGAACTGTTTTAGCGATGCGGGAACTGTTTCTATCGAGGGACAATCCACCCTGAGGCACTTGGATGGCAGGCATACCCTCCATTCTTGAAACAATGTTACTAAAGGTAAATTCACCGCTAAAATCCATATCATCCCATGCCTCAGCATCCACCTGAGACATGGCAAAATTGGCATCCAGGGCGGCGCTGATCCTACCGGCCAATTCCTCCATTCCCTCCACGGGGAAAATTTGTGAAATTACTCCCAGGTCCAGAATGCCGTTTAGGTTGCTTCGAATTGTCGGGTCTGAAATTGGTGTGCTCACAAAAAGCGATCCGCTGAACGGATTGTTGGAGGCGGAAAAGGAAAAGGCACTTAAATCAACTGTCATGGCGTCCAAATCCGGTTCAGGACTTTGGACACTCAGGTCGAGGTTAATAGCTTCAAGAGGCAGTTCCATGGCGGGATAGCGAACCATACCCTCCTGAATCATAGCTGTGAAAACGAAGGGTGGGTAAAACTCATTTTCCTCATCAAATTCACCCTTCACCTCTGCATTCAACGCAAATTCTCCGGAGGCCTCCAGTCCGTCCAAATCAGCCATTGTCGCAATGGGTAGAACGGAGAACAACTCTTTAAATTCATTCCCCGGTGCATTGAGAACCAGGTCGAGATAGAGGTTTTCATTCTCGGGGAATCGCACGAGTCCGCTCAGATCGAGCTTTAGTTCACTGAGACTAAGGTCATTTTGCAATATGTGCAATACATTTTGCTGAAGGTCCACTCCGAGATCCAAATCCCAGTTTAAGGGCACAGACCTGAGGTATCCAACACCGCCGTAATTCACAGATGTGGCTCCTATTTGTGTACTGCTCGACCAGTCAAAAATGTCTTCTGCAAAATTACCTGATCCGCTGTGGTTGAATTCTTTTAATTCTGCATAGGTGGTGTTCATCCGGTCGTCGTAAATCAGGTGCCCGTTTGTAATCCGATAGGCGCGAAGTGAAAAATCCACACCGGGAGATTCTCCTACCTCCTCTACTTCAGTGGTTTCTTCCAACTCTCCATTGGGTAGTATATCGTAATTGGCACGACCATCTGCAAAAGTAATGAGGTGAATTTTAGGTCCATCAATATCAAGGCGTTTAAGTTCGTAGGGCGTATTTCTCCTCCAGAGCGATGCCAGGTTAAATGTAAAGCCGATGTAATCAGCACTGAGAAGCGTGGTGCCCTCAAAATCGCCCTTGCCCTCTATGGAAAGCCCGTACAGCCGGAAGTTCAAATTGGGGAAATTGCGAATAAGGGAAATGCCCACCTCATCGAACTCCACCGTAGCATCCAATTGCTTATTGAGTTCTGTTCTAACCGCCTCAGTAATCTGGCCTTTGAACAAAATGGGCAGAACAATGAGTAGGACGATCAGGCCCAACAGTGAAAAACCCGCAATTTTCAATATTTTTTTCATAGATCAACATTAGGAAGTTAAAGGTTAAAAGACCCGGCCAATATTCAGGATTTAAATAACTTGTCTGCTAACAGTTCCAGTGCCAAATCAGTCATTTTGAAAAGAAGCAAGTATGAATTTGGAAGACATAAAAATGTAAACAGCTAAATACTTTTAAAGTCATGGACTCCACATATAACTCACAATTGCATTCACTAATCTATAACGTCGCCTGGGGTTCTTTCATTCAATGCGCAGAAATATTTCCATAAAAAAAGGGGAGCGAACTCCCCTTAATTTATCTAATCAATTCAATGTCTTAAATATGACGTATCAATTCAATTCAAAATACGGTTCTTCAATTTCTTCACCCGCTTCGAGTCTCTGAAGTCGATCGGCAAACTCCTGAACCATATCAAAGTCCTGTTTTCGGGCATAAACCTCCCTCAATGCCATGAGTGTGGTGGCATCGTTAGGTTCCAGACTTTCGGATTTTTGGAAGTATGGAAGTGCGGTATTAAAGTACTCCATTGACTGCTCGTTCAACTCATCGTAGAGGACCTGCTCTTCTCTGGACATTCCCAATTCATTCATTTTTTGGGTGATGACAGCTCCCCGGTTAAAATACATGGAACCGATGGTGTAATAGGGCTCAAAGAAATCGGGTTCCAATTCGATAGCAGTATTGAGGTAATCAAGGGCAGTTTCGAAATATTCCTCGGTTGCCAGAGAGTCCCCTTCATCCATGGCATCGGACATAAGGTTCATGAATACATTGCCAAGCACATTGTAAAGTGTATGGTTCTCAGGGTCTTTTTCTATGGCGATTGAGAGTTTCTCCTGTAATTGCTCGTAGTCATCCTTTTGGATAAAATAATTGATCTCGGCATACAGGATGTCAATATTCTCAGGATCTACCTCCTTACCTGCTTCGAGGAACTCAAGCGCTTTTTCTTCATCTTCATTAATAAACAACTCAAACAAGGTGGTGTAAACGCGAGGTTCATCATACCGTTCATTATAGAGCATTTTGAGATACTCTTCCGCACTCTCTCGCTGTCCGGCCTGAAGAGCGGTAATTCCCATGACATAAAGGTGATTAAACAATTCTTCATTGTCTTCAAAAATAGGGTCTCTGTCGTTCTCTATAAGTACTTCGTGAATGATGTACACCTCATTAAGCGGTGTAAAGGCATCTGCGAATTGTTGATTATTGATAAAAAAATTAGCGACAAAACCCAGGTGTCCGGCGGTTTCAGTCAGTCCATCAAGGGCATCTCGGGATTCGTGTCTTCGTTCTGCCAATTCGAGCGCATTTTGGAAAGCTCGTGACGCAATCATAGGTTCATTGGGGTCCTGAAGCGTCTCCATCTCACCCATTGAGATTAAGGTCATCTGAAAAGCCAAAGAGGCATTGAGAATCTCCCCCTGAGTTTGCCATGCTCTGAATTCCTTTTGGCCCTCTTCGGTTGAAAGTGCTTCTGAAATAAGGTCATTTGCCTCCACCAGACTCTCAAAGTTAGTGCCGGGATCCAGATTAAAGCGGTTGAGTTCTCTGGATGCTTGTCTTATCAGCCTTCTTGTATCCTGAGCAATGGCTTCAAAGGGTACGCAAAGAAGCAAGCATATGGAAATGATAAAATAGGTTTTCATTGTTGTATTGTTTTAGTTTGACTATATTATAACATCGAAGAAGGGTGACAATTGTTCCTGAAACTCCAAAAAACTGAATGCACAGGTCCTTGAATCACTCTTCCTCCTCATCGCTATTGTTATCTACCACTGTAACATCGGCGATGGATTCGCCATTATTGAGCCTGATGACTCGCACTCCCTGAGTGGCACGTCCCATAATCCGAAGGTCTTCCATCTTAATCCTGATGATGACACCTTTTTTCGTGGTGATCATAAGGTCCTGGTCATCTGTTACAGCCTTAATTGCGATCAATTTACCGGTTTTGTCATTGACGTTCATGGTTTTCACACCCTTACCGCCCCTGTTGGTCACCCGGTAGTCATCCACTAATGATCGCTTTCCATTTCCTTTTTCAGACAGCACCAAGACAGTTTGCCGTGGGTCTTCCGGATCAACAACAATCATACCCACAACGCGATCTTTATCATCATCCAGCCTAATTCCGCGGACACCGGCAGCAGTTCGCCCCATTGATCTCACATGAGATTCGTGAAACCTTATGGCCCTTCCATTTTGATTGGCCATCATAACTTCAGAATTTCCATTGGTCAATTTGGCCTCTAAAAGACTGTCACCTTCACGTATGGTAATGGCAGTAATTCCATTGGACCTGGGTCTTGAAAAGCTCTCGACCAGCGTTTTCTTAATAACACCAAAAGAGGTTGCAAAAAGGATGTAATTGTTGTTGATAAACTCCTCATCCGCCAGGTCCTGTATTTTAATGTATGCCTTAACCCTGTCGTCTTTGGGTAGTTGAATGATATTTTGGATTACCCGTCCCAGACTGCTCTTGGACGCTTCCGGTATTTCGTAAACCTTGAGCCAGAAGCACTTACCCTGCTCCGTGAAAAGGAGTAAATTGTCGTGAGTTCGTGCAGAAAACAGATGTTCGACAAAGTCCGCATCCCTGGTTTTACTTCCGCGCGATCCACGGCCTCCCCTGCCCTGGGTTCTGTACTCACTGACTTTGGTTCTCTTGATATATCCCAAATGGCTGATTGTCACCACCACATCTTCATTGGGAATCATATCCTCGATGCTGATGTCACCACCGTCAAGAGATATTTCGGTTCTTCGCTCGTCTCCAAAGGTCTCCTTTACTTCCTGAAGTTCTTCCTTAACTATCTCTTTTTGAAGGTCTTCAGATCCGAGTATTTTCTTGTAGTACTCAATTTTCTCGAGCAACTCCTCGTACTCATTTTTCACCTTTTCGCGTTCCAGGCCGGTAAGGCGCTGCAATCTCATGTCGAGAATGGCTTTTGCCTGAATCTCCGACAATTCAAAGGTTTTCATCAAGCCTTCCTGCGCCTCATCCACAGTTTTAGATGCCCGTATGAGGGCGATGACTTCATCCAGATTGTCCAGGGCGATGAGCAATCCTTCGAGGATATGAGCCCTGTCTTCTGCTTTTCTCAGATCGTACTGCGTCCTGCGTACAACCACCTCAATCCTAAAGTCCACAAAATGGTGAATGAGGTCTTTCAGATTGAGTTGAACTGGCTTGCCGTTTACCAGTGCAATATTATTGACCCCGTAGGAGGTTTGAAGCGGAGTGTATTTGTAAAGTTTTGAGAGTACGACATTTGAAATGGCATCTTTTTTCAGTTCAACCACAATGCGCAATCCATTTCGGTCTGATTCATCCCGTACATCACTAATTCCGGTTACCTTTTCCTCATTGACAAGATCAGCAATTTTAACTACCAGGGTGGCCTTGTTAACCTGATATGGAATTTCAGTAATGATTAGGCGCTCTCTACCTGTTCCGGTTTGTTCAATATCGACCTTACCTCTTACAACCACTCTTCCCCTTCCGGTTTCAAAGGCCTCTTTAACACCACTGTACCCGTAAATGATACCGCCGGTTGGGAAATCGGGTGCTTTGATGTGCTTCATCAGGTCAGCCACCTCCACCTCGGGATTGTCGATGTATTCATTGATTCCGTCTATAACCTCTGTCAGGTTGTGCGGCAACATGTTGGTAGCCATACCCACTGCAATACCGGAAGCACCGTTTACCAGCAAGTTGGGAATACGGGAAGGCAAAACCGTAGGTTCCTGCATGGTATCGTCAAAATTGAGGACGAAATCGACAGTTTCCTTCTTTATATCCGCGAGCAAATCATCTGAAATGCGCTGGAGTCTTGCCTCAGTGTATCGCATTGCTGCGGGGCTGTCGCCATCCATACTTCCGAAGTTACCCTGGCCTTGAACCAGTGGATACCTCAGAGACCAGGGCTGTGCCATTCTAACCATGGCATCATATACCGCACTGTCACCGTGTGGGTGATATTTACCCAGCACCTCCCCCACTATTCTCGCTGACTTCTTGTAGGATTTGTTGTACTGAACACCCAGTTGGTCCATTCCAAACAGTATCCTTCGGTGTACCGGCTTCAATCCATCCCTCACATCAGGCAGGGCACGAGACACAATAACCGACATAGAGTAATCTATATAGGCTGATCGCATCTGCTCCTCAATATTCACATCAATTATCCTCGATGCATCTGTCATATGCTTCAAATTTTAAGGTGCAAAATTACGGAAAATATCCAACTTATCAGTAATATATTTGGGGCTAATTTATTGGGTTTTCGAACGGAAAAGCAAAAGAAAAACAAAGAATCTTCAACGCCCTGACTATCAATCGCCTGGAAGCATTTTCTCAAAGCCCGGTAAAACAAGCTACGCAGAAAAAATGTACCGCGAATTCCACATTCAATCATCCATTTTTTCAGGCCGTCTTTCTGCGGTTCGTTTTTCCGATTGAGAAAGTCGCCAATCATCGATTTTTTGTTGGTGGCCCGAGAGCAAAACATCAGGTACTTTCCAGCCTCGAAATTCTGACGGGCGGGTATAGACGGGTGGCGCAATCAAGTCGTCCTGAAAAGAGTCGGTCAATGCACTTGTTTCGTCATTGAGTACTCCGGGAATCAGACGTCCTATCGCGTCAGTTATTACAGCAGCGGCGAGTTCACCACCTGAAAGTACGTAATCCCCAATAGATAACTCACGGGTGATTAGGTGTTCGCGTATTCTTTCATCCACTCCTTTGTAGTGGCCGCACAGAATAATGATATTTTTCTTCAGGGACAGTTCGTTGGCTGTGGACTGGTCGAACAGTTTACCGTCGGGTGCGGTATAGATCACCTCGTCGTAATCTCTTTCCGATTGAAGCTTTTCCACACATCTCGCAATGGGTTCTACCATCAACACCATTCCGGCACCCCCTCCGTAAGCATAATCATCTACTTGCTTGTGCTTTCCCTTACCAAATTTCCTCAAGTCATGGAGGTGGATTTCGAGAAGTCCTTTTTGTCTTGCTCTTTTTACAATAGAGTGGTCAAAAGGGCTGTGCAGCAGATCGGGGATAACCGAAATGATATCGATGCGCATAAAATTAATTTATGCTTATGAGTTCTACTTCAAAAATCAACATGGAGTAAGGCTTTATCAGGTCTCCTGCACCCCTTTCGCCATAAGCCATTTGGCTGGGGACAAAAAGCCTCCATTTAGAGCCAACAGGCATGAGTTGAAGTGCTTCCTGCCAACCCTGTATAACTCCATTTACCGGAAAAGTTGCAGGTTCACCCCTTTTCACTGAACTGTCAAATACAGTTCCATCCAAAAGGGTTCCGTGATAATGGGTTGTGACCCGGTCAGTGGCAGACGGGACGGGGCCATCTCCTTCTTCAAGGATTTTGTATTGCAGGCCTGATGGGAGTTCCTTTACGCCATCTTTCTCCCTGTTTTTTATCAAAAAGGCTTCTTCCTCCTTGATATTTTCCTCAAACTGCGAGAGATTTTTTTGTGCGAGGTACTGTTGAATGACCTGATTGGCCTGATTCATATCCATCTTTGCGTTCCGGTCTGCCTCCATGACATCGAGGATTCCCTCTTTCAGGGACTGGCCCTCTATCTCAGTCAGTCCTTGCTGTTGAAGGTTCTGGGCGAGGATCATACCAACGCTGTAACTCAAAGTATCCATTTTGTCTGTGTTTTGTCCATAGACACACGTCCAACCCACTGCAAGGGCAATGAGTAGAAATGAGGTTCTGGTGTTTAAAAAATTAATCATTTTTGCTGTTTTTTCAATTCTGAATAGTGCTTGTAAAATCCGGGTATAGTTTCTATTCCCTTAAAGTAATTTGCCAGGCCGAAGTGCTCATTGGGTGAGTGTAGCGCATCGGAATTCAATCCGAACCCCAGCAGTATAGACTTTGCACCCAGCACTTCCTCAAAAAGCGCGACAATAGGGATAGAGCCACCGCTGCGCAATGGAATGGGTGGCTTACCAAATGCATCTACCACCGCCAGATGTGCTGCGCGGTATTCGTCTGAATCTGTCCCAACCACTACCGGTTCTCCTCCGTGATGTGGAGTCACTTTGACATCTATGGTATTTGGAGCGATTTTCTTAAAGTGACGGGTAAAAAGGTCAGTAATTTCCTCACTGCTCTGGTGGGGAACCAGTCGCATACTGATCTTGGCAAAAGCTTTGGACGGCAATACCGTTTTGGCACCCTCGCCAATGTAACCACCCCAAATTCCATTTACATCCAGACTGGGTCGAATGGAGGTGCGCTCAAGCGAGGTGTAGCCTTTTTCTCCGTTAACATCCTCAAGGTTAAGATCTTTTTTATAAGCCTCCAGATCAAAAGGTGCCTTACCCATCAGTTCTCTCTCCTCATCTGACACCTTCTCCACTTTGTCGTAAAAGCCCTCAACCGTGATCTTGTTATTCTCGTCTCTCAGGCTGGCGATCATTTCACACAGTACATTGACCGGATTGTCAACAGCTCCACCGTAAATTCCGGAGTGAAGGTCTCTGTTAGGTCCGGTCACTTCAACTTCCACATAACTCAAACCCCTCAATCCGGTCGTAATCGACGGGATATCCATGGAGATCATGGCCGTATCAGAGATCAGGATAACATCGCAGTCCAGTTTTTCTTTAAACTTTCTGCAAAAGTCCCCGAGGTGGGCAGAACCCACTTCTTCTTCGCCCTCAATCATAAACTTGATGTTGCAGGGAATATCACCCAACTCATTCATGGCCTCAAAAGCCTTGATGTGGAGATACATCTGCCCTTTATCATCACTGGAACCACGGGCAAAAATTGCGCCCTCCGGGTGATTGACTGTCTTTTTTACAACGGGTTCAAATGGTTCCGATTCCCACAATTCCAATGGATCGGGTGGCTGCACATCGTAGTGACCGTAAACGAGAACGGTGGGGAGTTTTTTGTCAACAATTTTTTCTCCGTACACTATCGGGTGACCTTCCGTGGAAATCACCTCTGCACTATCCGCTCCGGCTTTTAGCAATTTATCTTTCACGTAATCAGCTGCGGCCAGCATATCATCCTTGTGTCTGGAATCCGCACTGACGGATGGAATTTTTAACAATTCGAACAACTCTTCCAGGAAGCGATCCCTGTTCTGCGCAATGTAATCATTTAAACCTTTCATCAAAACCACTTTTTATTAAAAAAATATACTTTTCTCCATTGTCGTCAAAAGATGTGTCCCATCAGGTCGAGTTCTCCATTGGGCCAGTCGAGGTCACTCAACTTTTTGTACATCAGACCGTCCTCTACCCTTCTTCTAACCAGTCCGAGGGACTTGTTGTTTTGCACCATCACCCATCTACATACATTTTCCGCCCTTTCAAAACCCTTTTTTGCATAAAATTCATGCACATTGGTCACCAGAACTAGGAAATCGATTTGCGCCTCCACAGCCATTTCCTCCAGTTTGGTCATAAGATCGGTAGCTATTCCGGCCTTTCTGGACTTTTCAGTTACACACAAATCAGAGATACCAAATATATTGTAAATCATCTCACCACATGAAATTATGCGGTGATGAACAGCTACATGCCCCTCCAGCGTATCTTTACCCTCAGCCAGCAGCCTGAAGCTCGGCAATTGATGGAGAAAGTGCTTACCTCTCGGATAACCATTGAATGAACCCTGAAGAAGATAGGCAATTTTTGCAGCCATCTCAGGATCGAGTTTGTACTCCTTAATTTCTCTGATTTGAATTTTCATGTGTATTGGCGCAAGTTGTTGATGGATAATTGTTTATGGGAAGCCCCTGTATGAAAAAAAAGCTGAAGATAGGATATTTTGGGAAATTCACGGTTTTACAAAGCGACTATTTTTTTGGGAAGCGAATTACAACACTATAAAGTTTTGTTCATCAATAAATTACAATATATGATTTCTAACAATATTAAAACCCTCTTTCATAAAAGGTACAACCAGCGTTTTTTACATCACTTAAAGCGGCAATTTCCTCTAATTTGTTTCCTATGGCAAAAATCCCAACCCCCAAACGGATAAAACTTATGATTGCCTGGCGTTCTGCGGACCAAAAATATGCCTGAGTCAGGCCAAATGCACCAGGTCCCCAAAATAAATCCTATCGGTGGACAAATTTTAATAGATGGCAGCAAAAGGGTTTTCGCCTCTTTCAAACCTTTTACCAATCTCATTCATGGTGAGACTGCTGATTTTTTCAGCCCTCATCACCGATTCAGCATCTGACCCCACATGCCAGGCAAAAACCTTGTTGTGTTCCAGCCAGGGCCCCTCCCACAACAGGCCGTAATGGCGTGAGAGCACTACAAAGTCCTCTGAAAATTCGCGCTTTTTATCGTAGTGTAGCCCTTTAGCGGTCAAATTATCATAATCGTGCTCGTCGTAGTTCATGGTGACCAGACAAAACAACATGGTATCCTCCTGAAAATAAAACCTGCCAGTATCCAGTTCGCAATCTATTCTAAATTGAGGTACGCCGCCCTTGTACTTCTTCTCTATAGCATCCTTTCGGATGAGCAGATTACTCAGATGAACATATACAGGCATACGGGGCGGATTTTGGGTAAAGTAACTCAAATTTTTGAAAAAAATTACGGACGGCTGGGTACAAAACAGAGGCAAACAACACTTAAAGGCGCAATTAAATCACCAATATGCCAGTAAGTTTCCAGGAGGTTCCATTTTTGAGATTGCTAGCGGGCTGGATCGCAGGCAGTCTCGCTTACGTTTACGGTTTGGACCTCAACCAATTGTGCCTGGGGATACTTTTCATTGGATTGTTTGTCCTGGTATATCGATTAGCCGGTAAGTTGGAGACCTCACATTTCATTGGGTCTCTACTTATTCTACTTATGGTTTTGCTGGGATTTGGAAGGTCCTGGAGCAAGGACTGGCAGGAAATGCGCAATCACTTCAGCCAGGTGGAAGGAGAGCTTTTGCTGGTGGGAAGTATTGCCGAAGTAAATGAAAGGCAAAACTCCATTGCGCTGACAGTGGATGTAATAGGAGGTAGAGAAATTTCCCGGCAAAAAAACCTGGACAAAATCAACGGCAGGTTACTTCTAACCGTAAGGGAAAATGAAGGATTAGATGAACTTATTCCCGGGAGGAAAGTCCAGTTCAAGGCCAACTTTATGGAAGTGGCTCCTCCCGGCAACCCACGGGCATTCTCCTACAGAGATTTTTTGGCCAGAAAGCGGATTTACCACCAGGCATTTGTCGAAAAAGAGGACATAATGCTGCTTAACCAGGGAGGTTCAAACGCCAGAGAAAAGATACATACATTCCGGACCGGATTCATCCAAAACCTCAAAAATCACACCCAAAAACCAGCCACAGCGGGGATGATCAATGGGATTGTACTGGGTGACAGGTCTTTGTTGAAGGACGAAATCAACAGTGCATTCCGGGATGTGGGAGCGGCCCATGTACTTGCTGTAAGCGGGTTACACGTGGGCATTGTCTTCTCCATTTTCTACTTTTTCCTGAAAAATGCCAACAGGCTTGTTCGCGCTGTGGTCATTTTGGCAGGGGTCTGGGCATTTGTGATTTTTGCGGGAGCGCCCCCCTCTGCAGTAAGAGCCGGCAGTATGTTCAGCATTTTTACCCTGGGTGGGCTTTTTGGAAAAAAGGCCCACTCCCTGAACATCCTGGCATTCTGCGCATTCCTGCATTTGTTTTTGGAACCTAACCTCATGCGCGATGTGGGATTTCAATTCAGTTATCTGGCACTTGCCGGAATTATCATCTTTTTTAGAAAAGTCAATGCACTCATTCCAGCCCCTCGCAAACTATCACCCGTTAAGGATCTGATAAGTTTGTCCATTGCTGCTCAATTGGGTGTACTGCCACTCAGTGTTTACTATTTTGGTCAGGCATCGCCCTATTTTATGCTTTCGAGTATTTTCTCTGTGGCAGGTGCTTACCTGATACTGACAGGAGGTCTTATCACTGGATTACTGGGTTTTGTATTCCCGGCCGGGGCGGATTTGGCGGGTTGGTTTATGGACTACATCTGCGGAGGACTGGCCTGGGTGATGTTGGATTTCACCAAACTGCCCTTTGCCACCTTTAAAGAGCTTTATATGAACCCCGGCACATTGATAGTAATTTACATCCTCACCGTAATTACTGCATTGATTTGGTACCGCAGGGTTGCGAACTGGCAAATGCCTGTTTACAGTTTGACTGTCCTTGTTTTTCTCACAGGATTCACATGCAAACTGGACAGCTACGGCAAGGACTCCTTTTACATATACAGCACAGGTCAGGAGTTTTTGGCCGATGTTTTTGTCCCGGGAAAAGTAATCACATTAAAAACCCCGGGATTGACAGAGAGAAGCGAAAATTTCGCCGCCTCAGGCAATCGGCAATACTACAGAACCAGAAACAGGAAGGTCCGAGCTATCACCTTTCAACAAGGGGAGGAAATCAAACTGATTCAAACTCAATACTACAGCCTCATCTTTTCCTACGGGGGAGCAATACCGGAGAATTTACCCACTGACAGTTCTCGCACTAAGCTCATTTTCATGGGAGCCGAGGAAATTAGTGAGCGCAAACTCCGGGGGATGAACCCTTCTAAAGACATCGTCCTGATTTTAACGAGATCAAACAGCAGGAGAGTAAACGCCAGCTTAAAAGAATATGCCGAAAAGCAAGGATTAGATGTTGCGACCAATTTCAATCATTATTTTTCATCAAAAAGCAATTGACCATGAAAACCAAAAGTATTATTTACTTCCATCCAAGAGAGCGAAAATCCGTGCTTATCCTATTCAGTTTGACTGTGCTGTTCTGCCTGTCGGAAAACCGTTTGGCCAAATGGCTGTCCCCGGAACCCACCTTTGAAATTCTCACCATGGGAGTAAAAGAAAATTATTTAGCAGGATGCTACGAGGCTAATTTGCTCACCAGAAAGGAGCTTATTGGTTTTGGTCTAGACAGTGCTTTAGCCGGTCGATGGATAAATTACAGGAACACCATTGGTGGTTTTGAAAAAATGGAGCAGGTCAGGCAGGTATTCAGAATGCCGGAGAGACTGGCGGACCAAATGGAGCCGATTCTGCGGTTTGAAGAGCCATTGCCGGAAAGCAGAGAAGAACCAACCTCCGACTTTCAATCCGGGATGCGCGCGGTTCAGGTCTCAGCACCTGCAGAGAACACCAAAGAAAAGCCAGAAGCAAAAACAGCCCGGACCCGCGCACCGATAGAACCTTTTTGTTTAAACACTGCAGATGAAGAGACACTCCGTCAAATCAGAGGAATAGGAGAAGTATTTGCTTCGAGGATAATTCGCTTTCGGGAATTGTTGGGCGGCTATCACTCCGTGGAACAACTAAAAGAAGTTTTTGGAATGGAGCCGGATTTGGTGGACAGAAATGCAGAAAAATTTCTGATTGACAGCAGCCGGGTGGTGAAAATAGATTGGCAATCGGCAGAATTTAGAGAGGTACTATCCCACCCCTATATGGATTACGATGATGTAGTTTGCATTTTTCAAATGCGCAGGGAGGGTACAACTGATGCCACGAAGCTCAAAAAATGCTTTGATGCAGAGCTTTGGGGAAAGATATCGCCCTATTTGCAGTGAACGCCATCATCCTGAACCATCACTGGAAAAGCAATCTCATTCAGATTACTGACTTTCAGCGGGGATATTGGGAGCGTATCGCTGGACAAATTCCGCCATCTCATCAATCATCGCCGGAGAGCCCATTATCACGCTGGAGCGCTGATGAAGTTCTTCGGGAATCATTTCGAGAATCCGGTCGAGTTTAACATTGAGGGCCTTGCCCCCAGCCTGTTCGACAATGTAAGCCAGTGGATTGCATTCGTAGAGCAACCGAAGTTTTCCCTTTGGGTATTTTCGCGTATTGGGGTACAGGAAAACACCTCCCTGGAATAGAATCCGGTGTATATCAGCCACCATTGTACCAATGTATCGAAGCCTGAGATTGAGGTCCGAACAATAATCGATGTACCTTCTCATTTCGAGGTCGAATTTGAGATAATATCCCTGATTGACGGAGTAATAGGGTCCCTCGTTGGGAATTTTTATATCGCGGTGAGAAAGGCAAAACTCACCAATGGAGGGATCCAGCGTAAATCCATTCACTCCGTGTCCTGTGGAATAAACCAAAATGGTAGAGGTGCCGTAAATCACGTATCCGGCAGCAACCAGATCAAGGCCCGGCTGAAGGAAATCTCTCTCTTCTACTTCCTGGTCATCCGGGGTCAACCTCCTATATATCCCAAAAATGGTTCCGAC
>SKLY01000117.1 GCA_007121335.1 Saprospiraceae bacterium
CCGGTCAGTTCTGCAATGACAGCAGCGTAGCCTGAGGCCTCCATGGGGTTTTTGTCGTAAATTACCGCCAGTCCACCCTCAGAAGGTGTTTTTCGCGATTTCAGCAGGGGCAAAAAAGTTCGCTCGATGAGGTTTTTGTAGGTGCCCATTTCCTGGTGGTCGATCATCAGGGGCATTGATTTTTGTCCCGAAGGGCACGAGTTGTTTTCAATGACCACCATTTCGCGTTTTCCCTTTTCCGTAGCCACATTGATGAGGTCCGCTCCTCCCCATTTAAAGAATTTGGGTTTGTGCCTCAGTAGGGATTCCAGTGCATCGCGGTCCACGCCGGGGTGCAGATGACAATAGCGCTCGATGATCCTGATTTCACTCAAGTTGAGGAAAAAGTTGACCATGGGATGCAGGGTCGCATTCAGCGCTTTGGGATACCAGTGGTTTTCGGCTTCAAAAGAGCCGGGATTTACGATTTGAACGGGTGATTTTTGCTGTTTGATCATAATCAATATTAAATGCTGTCAGTCAATAGTATGAAAAAATTACTTTGAGGTGGTTGTAGTTGAATTCGTTTTACAGGCCGCAATCTAAAACGATTGGTCAATATTTTCACACGTAGCAGTTGGAATTTTATATATTTGTCAATAATTTAACCAAAAATTACTGAGATGAAAAATTTTAAACTTCTATTCTTTACAGGGTACTTCACACTTTTAGGAATTATTTGGATTCCTGCAGACGTCTCTGCACAAGTGATAATGACCGCCGAGGAGATGAACTTGCCGACCGTTGAGTCACAATTGCGCGGAATCAAATCCGGTGAAGATGTAATAATCAAATTACCCAATCACGAGGGCAGATTCCGGGAATTTACTGTCACGGAGTCCAACATAATGTCTGAGGATTTTCGCCAGAAGCGTCCCGATCTTAGGAGTTTCAGATTAGTGGATAGAGGCAATCCCGAAATTCGAGGGCGATTGGCCCTTTCAAAATACGGAATCCACGCCTTCATTCGCACCCCTTTTGGTACCATTTTAATTGAATGGAAAGATGAAGTGGGTTCGGAGGAGTATTACATTTACCTAAATCACAATCCACTTTTGGAGGAGAAGGAGCAGGAGACGGAACCAAGTCGTTGTTTGGGAGTGGAAAAAGCCCCGGGATACACTGAACCGATTAGGCGTTTTAACTTTAGGAACAATGACATTCTCGAGCATGGGGATGAAATAATGACCTACAACCTCGCCATAGTGACCACTGGAGATTTTTATCTCAACAATGGCGGTACTATCTCTATGGCGGAGACAGTGGTAATGGCTTCTGTGAATGCGATTCAGGCTATTTTCGAGGTGGATGTGGCTGTAAAATTTAACTTACTGGATCCTCATATCTATACCAATCCTGCTACCCACCCCTTTACAGGCAATAATCTACCCAAAGAGGCGGCAAATGCCGTGCATGATAATTTTACTCAATCTGAATATGACATTGGACACGCCTTCCACAATGCTACCAATTCCTCTATTGGTGGCGGCGGAGTGGCTGGTCTGGGTGTGGTGTGTAATAATTCCACCTGGCCGGGTTCAGGCCCCGGGCTTGCAAAGGCAGCTGGATGGAGTGGCTCATTTTCAAACACAACCAATTCCTGGATTCAACTTGCAGCGCATGAATTTGGTCATATGTTTGATGCGACACACACCTTCAACGGGGATGGATCAGTATGTAGTGGCACTGCTTTTAATGGAGATACAAACTATGAAATAGGCTCCGGGTCCACTATTATGTCTTATCAAGGCCTATGTGGAACCGGGCAAAATATTCCCTCATCCGGGGTGGCTGATAATTACTTTCATGCCAACAGTATAGAGCGGATGATAAATTACATTTTAGACAATGGAACCTGTTCAATCGATTCTATTACAGGCAATACACCTCCCGAGGCAGAAGCTGATCCTTGTGGTTACACCAACAAAATTCCAATCAGCACACCATTTAAGATAGTTGGTGATGCTTTTGATGCAGATGGAGATGTGCTTACCTACACCTGGGAGCAGTACGACAACGATGGCCCATCCGGTCCTACTCAGGGTAAAACAGGTTCGAACGCTGCATCAGATCCACTAGCACCCCTTTTTAGAAGTTTTCCCCCATCGGGGAATCCGGTCAGGTATTTTCCCAACCTCAACCTCATTGTCGATGGTGATTTTACCAGCACATTTGAACCTCTCCCCACAGTGGAAAGGTCCCTGAATTTTCGGCTAACGGTTAAGGACGGCTTTGGAGGTGTTGGAATGGATGAAATATCCATTAGTGTAGAAGATGATGGCCCTTTAGAAGTGACCTTTCCGGATGGAGGTCAGCAATTTAATGATGGAGATGATGTAACAGTCACCTGGGACGTAAATGGTACGGATAATTTCTGTGATGATGTAAATATCCTCCTCTCATTGGATGGAGGGTTTTCTTACCCTATAATTTTGGCAGAAGATGAACCCAACAATGGTTCCCTTCTTGTGGAAATCCCGGATGGATTGCCGGCAACCACTCAAGCCCGCATTAAGGTGGCCTGCGCGGACAATCCTTGCGTTGTTTTCTTCTCGATATCGGAGGATGATTTTGAAATATCATCAGATTGCGAGGCCATATCTTCTCGTGTTTGTCCAACCGACCCGGTCAGCGCCCCTGTAGGTCATTCTGATCTGGAACTGGATATGAATCCTTTTCCCGGGCAGGTGGTGACTTCCCGTGTTTTTGAAACCATAGCGGGATCTCCAACATTCAATTCTACCTCTGAAGCAGATGGAGGCGGTTGCGAGAATTGGGGTTTTACTACAGCATATGATATTATGGAATTTACAGTGACTGATTCGGGAACCTATACTTTTTCCATAGACGATTTTGGAGGTGGTGGAAACTTCAGGATTTCCAATGTTTTTGAGGACAGTTTTGACCCCAACAACCCCTGTGATACATGGGTTAGTAGTAATGCAATAGCAGCTCCGGGTGGCGGTATTACAGGTGGGCCGACCTATTCTATTGAGTTGAGCAGTTGTCAAAACTATTTTATTACCCTTGCCAGATTTTTTGGTACTGATCCTTTTTCCAATAACATAAATTTTTCAGGACCGGGTGATGTCATAAAAGTTGAGACCATTCCAACAGATTACAATTACACCTTCGCTGCAGTAAATACTGTTACAGATGTGATAGCGGCTGTTAGCGAAGATGCGGACTTTACTTCTTTAGGGGCAGGTAGTTACTGCATTTATGGAATAATGTACAAGGAAAGTGGCCCTGAACCTCCCGACAATCTCGACCCGAATGATTTTACAGGGGAAATTATCGCTGATCTAATGGCGGATGGAGATTGCCTTTTCCCATCTAATGATTGCCGACCGATGGAAGTCCAAAGTACCGGAGATTGCGATGCTTCCTTTGCTTATGATGGGGTGGATTCGGAAGAAAATACTCCATACAACACCGTTGAGTTTTGCCTTGATGAACCCGACCCCAGTCCAACCATTTTAGGGAATTCCGGGGGAGATTTTTCGGTAAATAGCAGTAATATAGATATCAATACCAGTACGGGGATGATTGATTTGGGCAACTCTCTGCCCGGCACCTATGTGATCACTTACGAGGATGCAACCGATGGAGGATGTACGGAGTCCATCGAGGTGGTCCTGAACGATACTCCAACGGCCACTGCAGACAACGACGGTCCTTACTGCGAGGGCGAGACGATAGAATTGAGTGCATCAGGAGGTACGACATATACGTGGAGTGGCCCCGCTGGATTTAGTTCGACGGATCAAAACCCGGAGATTTCGAATGCTGCGACCTCCAATGCCGGCACATACACGGTGACAGTAACCGATGCCAACGGTTGTACGGACGAAGCTACGACCAATGTGGAAGTCAATGAAAATCCAACAGCCACAGCAGACAACACCGGACCGTATTGTGAAGGCGAGACGATAGAATTGAGTGCTTCGGTTGGTACGACATATTCGTGGATTGGTCCTGATGGATTCACTTCATCGGATCAGAACCCGGAGATTTCCAATGCTACTACCTCCAATGCCGGTACTTACTCTGTGACAGTTACTGATTCAAACGGTTGTACGGACGAGGCCACGACCAGTGTGGATGTGAATGAGAACCCAACAGCTACTGCAGACAATGACGGTCCATACTGCGAGGGTGAGACGATAGAGTTGAGTGCTTCGGGCGGTACTACTTATTCCTGGAGTGGACCGGATGGATTTAGTTCTACGGATCAGAACCC
>SKLY01000091.1 GCA_007121335.1 Saprospiraceae bacterium
AATGGTTCACCGCAGAGCCGCAGAGATCACGGAGAATGCGCAGAGTAATTTATGGCGTGACGTAGAAGAGTCGAAAAAATCCTCAGAAATCAACAATCCCCACGAATAGATATACAATCGTCGACATCAAATTGGCGCACTAAAATACAACTCACAGACTCACCAATTCACAACTGGCCTACCCACTATACTTTGGGGAAAAATGGTTCACCGCAGAGCCGCAGAGATCACGGAGAATGCGCAGAGTAATTTATGACGTGACGTAGAAGAGTCGAAAAAATCCTCAGAAATCAACAATCCCCACGAATAGATATACAATCGTCAACATCAAATTGGCGCACTAAAAAACAACTCACCAAATCACAGACTCACCAATTCACAACTGTAACAACCTACCTACGCTTTCGCAATTTTATTTACTGCCTCGACGAGCCGGTCCATATCGGCGGTGCTGTGATAAATATTGGGGCTAATGCGCACGCCGTCCAATCCCCCCCATACGGGAGCTACGTTGTAGATCTTATGCTGGTCAAAAAGGATGTGGCCCACTACTTCGGATGGAATGTCCTCGATGGAAAACATTCCCAGTGCACAGCTGTATTGCGGTTTTAAAGAAGTTTTGATTTGTACTTTTTTGATCTCAGAGAGTCGTTCCAGGGCGTAGTTTTTGAGGTAGTGGAGTCGCTGTCGTTTGTTTTCCTCCCCGATGAGGTTAAAAAGGTCGATTGCGGTGTGGAGTGCGAGGTCTTTGGGAGTGTTGTGGATGCCAAAATTCTCGTACTTGCGGATATCGTCCGACCTGGGATCCGAGGCGCCAAAAAGTGGTTTGGTTCTGCTGATCCAGTCTTTTCTCACGCTGAGGACCCCGGTTCCCACCGGCCCTGAAATCCACTTGTGCAGGCTGGCTCCCCAATAGGTGTATGCTGCCTTTTCAAGGTTGACAGGAAGCTGGCCGGGAATGTGTGCCCCATCTACCAGCAGAGCTATATCATGATTGCCAATTTTGTCCCTGAGTTTTTCTACCGGGACGATTTGTCCGTTCCAATTGAACATCTCCATGACCTGAATGACCCGGGTTTTTTCAGTAATGGCTTTGAGGTAGGGTTGGATCAATGCATCGTCGTCTTCAGAGGGCAATGGCACATCCACCCATTTCAATTTGACCCCGTCGTATATTTCCCGCTGTTTCCACGCATAAACCAAAGTCGGATAATCCTGCTTGCTGAGAATGACCTCATCCCCTTCAGAAATTGGAATTCCGAAAATGGCAGTTTCCATCGCTGATGAGGTATTGCGTTGGATGGAAACCTCCTCGGGGTTTGTGCGCAACAGCACAGCGAGTTTTGCTCTCAACTTTTCCCTGTGTGTATTAAATCCCTCAAAAAACCAGTATCCCGGAAGTTCATTGCACAGACGGGTGTAAGCCTCTTGCGCTCGTATAACCGGAATGGGCATGGTGTTGATACTGCCGTGATTGAGATTCAAAAAGGGTCCCTCGGGTTCGTATATGGACCGGGCGATCAAATCCCAAAAATCCTCGTCCCTGGCGAGTTGGGCCGGATCGGTTTCGCCTGCTTCACTGCAAACCTGCTCCAATCTCCGCCAGGTGTCAGACTCCCTGATGTTTTCTTCAATGGCAATCACCCTGGACTCAATACTGTCACCGGGCAGTTTGCTCAAATTGCGAGAATATATTTTAGAGATTTCCACAGCTGCAAATATCTTAAATATATTGTGATTTTTTATCAATTATAGTACACTAGTATAATGACTTTGTTCAGGCCGGGAAAGTTTTCTATCGATTGTCGCAAGGGGGGTAAAGCTTTTCAGTCCATCCCGGTATTCGAAATACTACTGTTGTTGTCATCCTTCGAAAATTGATTATCTTAGCCATTCAGAAAAAATGCTGGTATGAAGAAACAGGGTGAACCGGTTTGGAGTCCATCGGAGGAGTTGCTCAATGAATGCAATCTGACTAAATACGCCTCCTGGTTGAAGGAAAAAGGATTTTTGAAAGAGAAAATTTCTGATTACGAGGAATTGTGGCAGTGGTCAGTGGACCATCCCGCTGCATTTTGGAGGAGCATTGCGGTTTACTTTGAGGTGGTGGACGATTTTGAGGAGAAAAAGGTGATGTCGGGAATGGAAATGCCAGGCTGTAGTTGGTTTGATGGACTGGAGGTGAATTACGGCGGGGAGCTTTTCAAAAGGGGGAAGTCGGACCAATCGGCGGTGATCTCCATGAGTGAGAAAAGGCCACTTCGAGAGACGAGCTGGAGGGAGCTGGGAGGACAGGTGGCCGGCCTGCGGAAGTTTTTACTTGAATCCGGAGTGGAGCGCGGCGACCGTGTAGTGGCCTACATTGCTAACATTGAAGAAGCCACGGCCTCTTTTATGGCCTGCGCATCCATAGGCGCCATTTGGTCGAGTTGTTCTCCAGATTTTGGGGTGGAAAGTGTACTTGAGCGCTTCCAACAAATCGAACCCAAAATACTGATCGCCACCGACGGTTATTCCTACAATGGCAAAGACCACGACAGGTTGGAAAGGGTGGCACACATTGCTTCGGGTCTTCCCAATTTAGAAAAAGTAATCCTGGTCCCCTTTTACAATGGAGAAAAGCGCGATCACCAAATTGACAATGCGGTTTGGTGGAGTGATATCCCCATCCTGGACGAGGAGCCCCAATTCGACCCACTTCCCTTTGACCATCCTGTGTGGGTGCTGTACTCTTCAGGCACAACGGGAGCCCCCAAAGCAATCACACACTCCCACGGCGGGGTGTTGATGGAACATCTGAAGTACATTCACCTTCAAAATGATGTGCGGAAAGGGGAGCGCTTTTTCTGGTTTTCTACCACAGGCTGGATGATGTGGAATTTCGTTCAGGCTGCCTTTTTGGGTGGCGCTACCATAGTGCTTTACGATGGGAGTCCCGGATTTCCGGACCTAAATGCGATGTGGAAGTTCATTCAGGATGCCCGGATCAATCACTTTGGCACCAGTGCTCCGTTTTTGGTCGCCAGCATGAAAAATGAACTCCATCCCGCCCGGGATTTTGAGTTGAGTCATTTGCGAAGTATCGGTTCCACGGGCTCTCCACTTCCCCCGGAGGCGTTTGAGTGGGTCTATAAAAAGGTGAAAAAGGATGTGTGGTTGTGCTCAATGAGCGGTGGAACGGATGTGTGTACTGCATTTGTCGGCAGTACGCCCTGGAAGGAAGTACATATCGGTGACATCCAATGCAGGGCGCTGGGTTGCAGCCTGCACGCATACAGCGAAAGCGGCCGAGCAGTTACAAACGAGGTGGGTGAAATGGTCATTACCAAACCGATGCCTTCCATGCCGGTTTTTTTCTGGAACGATCGGGAAGATAAACGGTACAAATCGAGCTATTTTGAGCACTTTCCAGGTATATGGCGGCACGGAGACTGGGTACTGGTCAGGGACAGTGGCTCTCTGGTCATTCTCGGCAGATCTGATGCGACGCTGAATCGCCAGGGGGTTCGAATTGGCACGGCGGAGATATACCGGGCCATTGACAAAATCCCTCAAGTAAAGGACAGCCTGATCGTCAATATCGAAATGCCCAACGGAGACCACTACATGCCTCTTTTTGTGGTGATGAATGATGGGGAGAAACTAACCGAAGAACTGATAGGACGGATTAAGAAAACACTGCGGTCGGTTTACAGTCCCCGCCATGTGCCCGACGAAATTTTGGAATGCCCGGATTTGCCTTACACCATCAGTGGTAAAAAGATGGAGGCTCCGGTGAAGCGCATATTGAGGGGAGAGCCGGCTGAAAAAGCGGTCAATTTTGGTGCGATGAGAAACCCGGATTCCATTGACTTTTTTGTAGAATTTGCGAAAAAGACGAGCTAATCCATTGTACCGGGCAATCTTTAAACAATTCCATGGGCTTGACTCTTCTACAGAATAACAGGCAATTTGCAGATAAGCCGAGTGCAAAGCATTAGGTGAATTTTTAGAAAAAACGATCAAATGAAACTGAGTAAAATAGAGAGTGGATGGTTCAAACTTGACGGTGGAGCTATGTTTGGCGTGGTTCCCAAAACGCTTTGGAACAGGGTGAATCCCGCAGATGAAAACAACATGTGCACCTGGACCATGCGCTGTCTTTTGATAGAGACCGGTGAGAGGAAAATCCTCGTGGATACCGGAATGGGCAACAAGCAGGGAGAGAAATTCAGGTCCCACTTTGAACCGCACGGCCCCCATTCGCTGGATGGCTCTCTCACCG
>SKLY01000116.1 GCA_007121335.1 Saprospiraceae bacterium
CCACCGAAAGGGTGTGCGCGTGCAGGGCAAGTCGGTCCATCAGCGGTCGCTCGGGGCGGTCTTTGGAGGGGTGGTAGTTGCGCTTGAAGGTCGAGAGGTAAAGTGGGCCGTGCTTGCCGTAAACCGGGTCTGCTATTATTTCGTGGCCAATGTGGAAAAAATGGACCCTGATTTGGTGAGTCCTCCCGGTGAGTGGAATTGCCTCCACCAAACTGAATTGCCGGTAGTGGCGGAGGGTTTTGTAATTGGTTTGGGCGGTCTTTCCGCGCTTTGGTACCGCCATCATTTTGGACCCCGAAGGATGAGGAGCAATATTGGCTGTGATCTCCCCGGATTCAGGGGTGGTGCCGAGCGCTAACAACCAGTAGTGCTTTTTGGCGGTTCGCTCTTCAAATTGCCTGTTGAGGTCGGTGTGGGTGGCCGGATTTTTCGCAAAAACAATGACTCCGCTGGTCCCCCGGTCCAATCTGTGCACCACCAGCAAACCGGGATGGCGGTCTTTAAGCATTCCAGACATACAAGGCAGGTCTCTGTCGTACCTGTCGGGCACACTGAGTAAGCCTGAGGGTTTATTTGCCACCAGGATATCCCCGTCTTCGTAAATCACCTCAATGTCTTGCAGCTTCATCTTTTTTCCAGTTCAAATCTGAGAATTTGCGTTTGTTCCTTATGAAAAACTCCCAAACAATGGAGTAGTAGTAGCGGCCGTAGCGGGTTCTTGATCGGCCTTTTTTCATGGCAGCTACCTTTTTATTAAATCTCCTCCTCGCGATAGTCAATCGGGGCAGATTTCTGAAAACGTGCCATTTTGCACGCCAGACCTCTTTAAAAAGCGGGGTTTTTCCCTGCAGCAAAAATTTGAATGAGGCAGCCACATCTAAAAGTAATCGCGTGGGTAGCATCCAGACCAGTCGGCGCTTATTCTCGTTTTTCAGAATGGTGAAAAGGTTATTCCTGAAGTTGAGATAAGTCTTTCTGGGATTGTCATAATCCAGGGTGCCTCCTCCCAGATGAAAAACCTTATGCTCAGGGAGGCACTCGATACGGTATCCCGCCATTTTCAATCGCCAGCAGAGATCGATTTCCTCCATGTGAGCAAAATAGCTGTCGTCGAAGCCGCCCGATTGGCTGAACAACTCATTCCGGACTACAAAAGCCGCACCGGAGGCCCAAAAAATCTCCATTTTTTCATCGTACTGTCCCTCGTCCACTTCCGAATGGTGAAAAATCCTGCCCCTGCAAAAAGGGTAGGAGAGAATGTCCATGAAACCACCGGATGCACCGGCGTACTCAAACTTTTCGGGTTCTTTGTAACTGAGTATTTTGGGCTGAATGGCTCCCACCTGTAGATTCTCATCCAGGTAATCCAAAGCCGGACTGAGCCAGTCATTGCTGAAAGCCACATCCGTATTAATAAGTACCAGGTATTTTTCCCTGAGCAATTGCAGGCCTTTGTTGTAGCCGCCTGCATATCCCCGGTTGTCTAACAATTCGATCACCTCGATTTGGGGATGGTTTTCTCTTACCCAGGCCACCGAGTCGTCCGTGGAATTGTTATCTATCAGATAAATCTTGCAATTTGACGGGCAGTGTTTGACCACGGTGGGCAGGAAAGTGGGCAGGTGTTTCATGCCGTTGTAATTGAGGAGTGCGAGGGCAGCCCTGTATTGTGACTCCTGTTTTTTGCGGCTGTGGTACTCCTCGAGAATGACTTCCGCACTGGCTTTGTCTCCGCGAAGTCCGGCCTTTAGAGCCTCTAAATCCTCAAATTTTTCGTCCTCCCGCACAAAGTCAATGATTTCCACCAGAAGTGATTCACCGTATATATAGTGGTTGAAGTCAAAGATGTGCACCTCTATGCTGCGCTCACCTCCGTCATCCAGAGACGGACGTTCACCCACGTACATCATTCCACCGTATTGATCGTCTCCGAAGTAAACCTGCACCGCGTAGATGCCATTGGGAGGAATAATCTTTTGCCCGTTGCGTATTTTTAAATTGGCCGTCGGGAATCCCAGCCCACCTCCGATCTTTTTGCCGTGGACCACTTCACCGATAAGAAAGTAAGGGTGTCCGAGTAGCTTATTTGCCTGAGCCAGTTCTTTGGTCTTTAAAAAACGGCGTATTTTGGTGGAACTGACCGCAATGGCATCGCATTCCTGCTTCGGAATCTGAATTACTTTGAATCCGTGTTCCTCTCCATAGCTTCTCAACATGTGGACATCGCCCCCGCGATTGAGCCCGAAGCGGTGGTCGTAGCCAATTACAATGCAGTAGGGATTGAACTTTTTTATGAGAAAATTTTCGATGTATTCCTGGGGGATAAGCTGGGCGAATTCCACTGTGAAAGGAACGATCACAAGGTGGTCAATACCCGTTTTTTCAAACAAAATGATCTTTTCGCGCAGCGAGGTTATCAACTCCAGGGACTTATCTCCCGGGTAGATCACCTGCCTGGGATGGGGATCAAAAGTTACAACAATAGAAGTTGCCTTGTACTGTCGCGCGTAGTCTTTGACCCTGTCCAGTATCTTTTTGTGACCGAGATGCACACCGTCGAATGAGCCGATGGTCACCACGCTTTTCCTGAATTCAGGCAATTTATCGATGTCCCTGTGAACTTTCATCCCTTGTCGTTACACCTTTTAGTTAAAACGGAATCGTCGGTTTGTGAATATACAATCAGTCCTCCGGGAGATGACCGGCCTGGATTGTTGTGCAGTGGCAAAAGTAGTGAAAAATATTTAATACTTTTCTCAAAGATGTAATTGATTGCTCTTCAAATGTTTGTATTTAGTTGCCTGGGTCTTAAAGCAGATTCTCCACATAACGGAATTTTCATAATCTACCTTACCAAAAAATGATATCCATCACATTTTGTTCACCAAATATCACTAAAGCAGGGCATGGGTTGCCATGTAGTGATTTTGATGAAAAGCACCAGAATTACTCCGAAGTCAATGTTCCTTAAAGCTCCATTAACATTACAATCGAATTATACCGGTTGCTGAAAGGGTTCTGCCATCAGATGGCCAAACTCCGGGACCGGGATACATGGTGGGGCGCTTGGTGAAATACTGCTCATCAAAAATGTTGTTGACATTGAATCGAAATTCCAATTTGCTGGACAGTCTCACTGAAAGGCTTAAATCCCAGACGTTGTAAGATGGCACCAGACCCACTGCCCCTGATGGGCCTGGCTCTTTAGTATTGAGCGGGTCTGCATATGTTTCACCTACATATTGATGCTGAAGAATAGCCGTCAAGCCTGCCATTTCCAGCATTCCACCGGAACGACTTATCCAGGTGGGAACGGACTCGATTCTATTGCCCCTCAAACCAATATTTTCATCACCGGATGTGATTTCCCCCGAGGTGTATCGCCCTCTCATAATAGAAGTTGAATTGAAAAAACTCAATCGGAAGTATTCAGAATCAAGGAGATTTATATTGACGAAGGTTTCAATTCCATCTGTTCTGGAGTTTCCAATATTGCTTTTCACCAAAAAATTATCATCACCAATGGTCTCAACCAGGTTGCCAATTCTGTCTCCGATATACGTCCTAAATAAGGTGAGGCTGTACTGGATATTGTTTCCCGTGTGATTTTCAAATCCCACTTCAGCGTTGTAGCCAAAAGAGTGTTCTAGATCGCGGGAAATTCTTGAAAATGGGTCTCCTGGTACCAGGTCCTGAAAGAGTACGGGCCTGTTTGCCTGACTCACTCCGCCATAAAACCGGGCCCCGTTGGCGAGGTAGTATTGACCGTGAAAGCCGACCGTGATAAATTCATAGGGGATATCCATGGGTACTTCATCCTCATCGATATAGTCAATTCTCCCACTCAGGTCCGATGAGCCGTGTTCTATTCTGATTCCGGGTGAAAAACTCAAATGGTCGTTGACCCAGAATTGGTTTTCCACAGCGAGGCCGATACTTTCGCTATCCAATCTGAGGTCTCTGCCAAAACCTCCTGGTACAGACAGGTCATAATCCAGGCCGGTGGTTCCTACACCCCGCTGTCTGCGGATATTCTTATTGTTAAAATACCGAACCGAAACACTCAGATCGTTTTTGAATGCACCCAGTTGATAGTGTTGAAGTAGTCGAAGTTCTGCGGTTCTGCTGTAGTAGTCATGTACCGCCACATCTCTTGGGCTAAAGTCATTGGTTTCGGGATCAATGACATCTTCCCGTAGAGAGTTTCCTGCAAAAACAACCGAACTTCTGTCACCAAAAACCCCTGATGCGGTCAATTGCAAATGCGTGTTCTCAGTTGGACTCCAATTGATATTCAACGCGGGTATGAGGATGTCAGGCGAGTAAAAATTCCTAAAGCGCGTGGCCATTCTTGGATTCTCTTCAAACATTTCATCGTTGAGAGGGCCTGGAATTTGGTATAGATAAGTGCTTCTAGACAGTTCAGCGCCTATCGATAAGTCCCTGTTTGGAAATTGGTAGTTTAACGAAATATGCTGTGCCTCTGCCTCTGAGCGCGCATTATCTCTGTATCCGTCCGATACCCTTTTGTGGTAAAAAGCCTGATAGGTTAGCTGGCCGACTTTTCCTCCAATGGAATGATAGGTGGACAAAAGACCGTGACTTCCTGCCGTATTAATTGACTCATAGGAAATTGCTCTGGTGGTGTCGGGGGTTTTTAGGATGTAATTTAGCATTCCACCGAATTGCTGCCCGTATTGCAAGGCGGCGGTGCCCCGCACTATCTCAATTCTGTCAACAGCTTCCATCGGAACTGAGTAGTGGGAGGCTGGATATCCATACATGTCTGTATTGGTGATTATACCATTTTGTCGCACATTTAACTCCCAGCTTCTGTGAGCATCTAATCCCCTGAGTGAGATGTTCACCTGATTGCCCGATCCATCCATGTCGTAGATGAAAGCCCCGGGAATTTTAGAAAAAACCTGCCTTCCAACCTTTTCGCCGAGATTTGCCGGCAGATTACTCAGAGGTATTTCCTCCAGTTTTCGTCCGCCCAAAATCATGTTACCTGTGTACTCCGAAACTGGCTTAGTTTTGCCAACCTCTCTAAAGGCCTCCACACTTATTTCCTGTAACTCCATCAGCAAAAGGGTGTCTGCTTCGGCTTTTAGAATTCCCCCGGTAAAAAATACAACCCCGATATAAGCAATAAATGTTTTAATCTTGATCATGTTCTACTATGTCATTAGTTTCTGGCAGGTAGAATTAGGGTGATCTGTTAAACAATATTTTGCCCTTTTTAGGCAACTTTTACAGAAATCGCCCCTCCCTGCTATTGCCTTTTGGATAAAATCACCGCAAAATTATTAATCTTTTGGGGATTGATTTAATGGGTTGGTTGATTTAAGACAATTCATGTTTATTTGGGCAGTGATTTGATATGTTTAGCCCCTTTTTACAGTGATTTCTAATGACCACCCGTTCAAATTGGAAGTTGATTCGTTTGTCAACAAAAGAGGCCTTTTTTCGTTCTACTTCAAACATTTTAAGCAGATGATTGACCACAACGAAATAGTTCACGCCCTGAGGAGGATACCGGACCCGAGTTCTCAATCCGATTTAATTGAGGGCAAGCGGGTCACGGATCTGAAAGTGACCGAGGGAGAAGTGTTTTTTACGCTGAATACCTCGGGGCTGGATGACCAGCAAAAGGGAAAGCTCAATTTTCGCTGCCAGGAGGAAATAGCCCGGGACTTTCCGGAGGCTTCGGTGCACATTCACATGAAATCAGGAGGTTCAGGCCCCGGTTCCAATTCAGCCCTACCGCAGGTGAAAAATATCATTGCAGTTGCCTCGGGCAAAGGAGGTGTGGGTAAATCAACCGTGGCAGTGAACCTGGCACTGGCACTGGCGAAGTCCGGATACAAGACGGGCTTGATTGATGCTGACTTGTATGGTCCGTCCATACCGACGATGCTCAATTTGGAGGGCAAGCGCCCAAAAATTTACGAACACTACGGCAAACCAGTTATCCAACCATTGGAACAGTACGGACTTAGTGTGATGTCGATCGGTTTTTTGGTTGAACCGGAGCAAGCGGTTGTGTTGCGTGGGCCGCGACTCAGCGGGGTCTTGAAGCAATTTATCGGTGATGTGCGATGGCCTGAACTGGACTTTATGGTTATCGATTTGCCTCCCGGGACCGGAGATATTCAATTGACACTGGTACAGAGCCTGCCGCTTACCGGTGCGGTGCTCGTTACCACGCCCCAAAGTGTCTCGCTGGCAGACGCTGTGAAGGCGGGAAATATGTTTCGCATTGAAAACATAGATGTGCCGATTCTGGGTGTGGTGGAAAATATGTCCTGGTTTACTCCGGAAGAACTGCCAGATAACAAGTATCATATTTTTGGCAAAGGAGGCGGGAAGAAGCTAGCTCAACTTTTCGAGACTGTCTTACTCGGACAGATACCCCTGGTTCAGTCCATTCGAGAAAGTGGAGATAAGGGCGTGCCGGCTGTTGAAAAAGGAGGTGAAATGGGCGACATTTACAAAGAGATCGCCGTAAAAACGGTTCGTCAGACTGCTATTCGAAACGAATTGCTCGGCCCGACCAAAATAGTGGACGTTCAGTAACATGGCCAATAATGCATCAATTGATGGTCGCAAGAAGAAAAATGATTTCAAAAAAGCCTTATTTTTGCAGGCCGGAATAAATCATCGCAGCTATGCAAGATGAAGAATTGAGAGTAGAGGTAGAAAAAGCGCTGGATACCGTCAGACCCCATCTGGAGGAAGACGGGGGCAATGTCGAAGTGGTCGATATTACCCTCTGTGGGGAATTGCACATTCGTTGGCTGGGAACATGCAGATCCTGCAATATGTCCGAAATGACACTTCGCGCGGGCATCGAACAGGCCGTCCTGCAAAAAATACCCCAAATCAAAAAAGTCAAAGCCGTAGTCTAAAACTTTTTATGTGAACCGTCAAACCCTCATTTCCGGCATACGCCAAAAAAAGAGTTTCCTTTGCGTGGGGCTGGATTCAGATATTGATAAGTTGCCCGTTGGGTTTAATAAAGACCTCGAGGGGCTGGTGTCATTCAATGCCGCCATAATCGAGGCCACTAAAGATCATTGTGTCGCCTACAAGGTCAATACTGCATTTTACGAGCGCTATGGTTCCGGAGGGTGGGATGCACTGGAAAAAACGCGGGCACTACTACCTTCTTCTCATTTCCTTATTGCGGATGCAAAGCGCGCCGATATCGGGAATACCACCCATCAATACGCCCTTGCATTTTTTGAGCAACTGGATTTTGATGCTATTACGGTAGCTCCCTACATGGGAAGGGACAGCGTTGAACCCTTTCTCAATTATCCGGGAAAATGGACCATTTTGCTTGCTATCACCTCCAATCCCGGCAGCATGGACTTCCAGCTTATGAAGGATGCAGAGGGAACGCCTCTTTACGCCAAAGTCGCTCAGAGAGCTGCGGGCTGGGCAGACCCCGACAGCTTGATGTTTGTTTGTGGAGCCACCCGCCCTGAGCAATTGGAAGTTATGCGAAAAACAGCCCCGGATCACTTTTTTCTCGTCCCGGGCGTGGGTGCGCAGGGCGGCTCCCTGGAGGAAGTTTGCAGTAAATGTATGACCTATGATATCGGCATCCTGGTTAATTCCTCCCGTTCCATAATTTACGCCTCTTCCGGTCCCGATTTTCAATCTGCCGCAGCCAAAAAAGCAGAGCAACTCCAAAAAGAAATGGCCGGCATCTTGTTGAAATAATCAAATGAATTGCAGGTTTTGTATCCGTAGATATGCACGGCCGTGCGTATTTGAATCACCCCCGTTCCATGCGCCAACATAATCCCTCTAAATCTACAATTCCAAAATATTCGATATTATGCTGTCAACAAAGGACTTAACGCTAATCAACTCAAAACTCACAACTGGCCACACGCCATCGGCTAACCACCGTATCATAATACATTAAAGAAAGTTTGGATATTTAAGCAGTGGTGTCGTACATTCGTGCTGATTTTTAAAATACAGAACAGAAGATGTACGATTATATCAGTGGAAAAATGGCCGGTCTCGGGCCCGCACATGTGGTTGTGGATGTGGGTGGAGTGGGGTACATGTTACATATCTCCGTGTACACCCATTCCCGTATTGTTGGAAAAGAGACAGTTAAGCTCTATGTGCATTTGCATGTGCGGGAGGACAATATGGAATTGTACGGATTTGAGGGATTGGCTGAACGGGAAATGTTTCGACATCTGATCGGGGTCTCCGGAGTGGGTACCAATACGGCGCGCCTGGTGCTTTCCGGGCTGAATCCTGAGGAGGTAAGGATGGCCATACTCTCTGAAAATATTGCACTTTTTAAGAGTGTTAAAGGAATTGGCGCAAAGACTGCGCAGCGAATAATACTCGATTTAAAAGATAAAGTTGTGAAAGAAGGGGGTATTGCAGTGGATAAAGTAGCCCCCGGATTGGCGAGAGAAACTGACGAGACAATTGAGGCCTTACTTGCGCTGGGATTTCAGCGATCTAAAATCAAGAAGGCTATAGAAAAGGTGATGACACAAGAGCGTGGAGATCTGACTACTGAGCAACTTATCAAAGCGACACTGAAGATTATGACTTGAATTCACCGCTTATAATTCCGGACCTGCTTACCTTTGCGGCTTGCAATCCGGGAGTGGTCGGAATTTGTTTTTTCTGACGGCATTATAAGCGAGGTGGACTTTTTTGCCAGGGCGGCTGTATTCATTGATTTATCGGCTGTTCACTTGCGAAATATTGAGAGAGGATTGAGTTAAAACTTTTACTAATTTATACGCCTGATAATTTGAGGGCGTTTAGTGACAATTATTTCGTTTTTCAAGGTAATATGCGGAAAAGAATCTCGATTACATTTTCTACGGTATTAATTGCATTGGTCTGCCAGACCGAAATCTTGGCCGGTGAAGGCTTTAGCCTAAATCTGGACGACCCCTACGAACACATGCTGGAAGAACTCCAGCAACAACAACCCAGGGACACCACGCCTATTCGTGAGCGTACCGGGGATTTTTTAACTTCACCCAGAGGCAACCCATTCAATCTCCAGGACCCTCCTATTATCGAGCAAGAGGTGGAATACGACCCGGAGACCAACAGGTATTATATTTTGGAGAGAATAGGTGACGATTATTTCCGGTCTCCCACCTACATGACTTTTGAAGAGTATGTCGAGTGGAGGTCAAGACGAGAGGAGAGGGCTTACTTCAATAACCTGGCTGGAATTTCAGATGACTATGGAGAGGTAGAAGGCCTGACAGATCCCATCCTGGAAGTGGATATTGAAACCAATCTGGTGGACAGAATATTCGGAGGATCGGAAGTGGATATTCAGCCCCAGGGACACATTGATGTGCTGTTGGGCGCTCGTTTTCAAAATATTCAGAATCCCGTACTTCCGGTGAGGCAGCAGCGTCAGGGTATCTTTGATTTCAATATGGATATCGAGATGAATGTCACCGGACAAATCGGTGAAAAACTCTCCCTGTCAACCAATTACAATACACGACCTACATTCGACTTTGAAAACCAGCTGAACATTAAGTTCGACAGCGATGCCTTCGACGAAGACGACATCATAAAGAATATCGAGGCAGGTAATGTGAGCCTTCCTCTCAGGAGTTCGCTGATAGAGGGGAGTCAGAGCTTGTTTGGTATAAAGACTGAACTGCAATTTGGACACCTTCGCCTCACTGCAATCGCTTCTCAACAGCGCGCCCGAAGGGAAAATATTCAAATTGAGGGCGGAGCGCAGATTCAGGAATTTGAAATGAGAGCAGATGAGTACGATGCCAATAGGAACTTTTTCCTCTCGCACTACAACAGAAGTATATTCGAAGAGGCGCTGGAGAATTTGCCCTACATCAACAGCTTGTTTAAGTTAGACCGAGTGGAAGTGTGGGTGACCAACATCGGCAATGAGTACGAGGACCTAAGGCAGATCGTGGCTTTCTCTGATTTGGGTGAATTCGAGAATTTTTCCTCACAGAGTGTGGAGGATGAATTTGGACTGCCGGGCATTCCCCCTGAGCTTAGACCACTAGACGGAGAGGGAGCGCTGCCTGACAATTCCGCCAACAGAATATACAGTCAATTGCTGCGCGACAGTGTACAAACAAGGGACCTGCGAACCGTGGTAAATACTCTACAGAGCATGCCTTATAATTTTGTCTCAGGGTCACAATTTGAGCAGAGAAGGGCTAGAAAATTACCCTCTAACAGATATACCGTAATCCCGGAATTGGGTGTAATTCAACTCGATGTGGCGCTTCGTCCGGATGAAGTATTGGCAGTAGCATACGAGTACACTTACAATGGTGAACCCTACAAAGTGGGTGAATTTGCCACCGATATTCCTGCATTCGAGGGTGATTCAACAAGTGCATCCAGCCAGGTCCTGTTTTTGAAAATGTTGAAGAGTTCCAGCCAAAGTGTTTCGGAACCTATGTGGGATTTGATGATGAAGAACATCTATTCTATTGGTGCGTTTGGAGCGAGTCAGGAGGATTTTCAATTTGACATATTTTACGACGATCCGGCCGGTGGACAAAAGCGCTTTTTACCGGAACCGGGATTGGCAGGGAGACCATTACTGGAGCTTTTTAATCTGGACAACCTGAATTATTATGGCGATCCAGTACCGGATGGTTTTTTCGACTTTATTCCTGGCATTACCATCAACACCCAGACTGGAAAAGTGATGTTTCCCGTACTCGAGCCATTTGGTGAATCGCTGCGTGAAATACTGCCCTCGGAAGACCTGTACGAAAAGTACCATTTCGAGATGTTATACGATACCACCATTACTGCAGCCCGGGAATTTCAGGAGAGAAACCGGTTTGTGATGCGGGGTTCCTATAGGTCCGAGGTGAGAAGTGATATTTCCCTGGGGGCCATCAATGTCCCCCGTGGCTCTGTTACGGTTCGCGCCGGTGGAAATGTGCTGCAGGAGGATATCGACTATGTAGTGGATTACCAGATTGGTAGAGTAAGAATAATAAATGATGCAGTTTTGGCTTCAGGTACTCCTATCAATGTATCATTTGAGGATCAATCCACCTTTAGTTTCCAAACGCGGTCGATGATCGGACTCAGGGCGGATTACGATATCAGTCCCACTATGAGTGTGGGAGGTACTTATATGCATTTGTGGGAAAAACCCTTTACGGAAAAAGTGAATTTCGGGGACGATCCCATTAACAACCGGATATTCGGAGCAGATTTTAATTACAGCGATGAAGCCCCGTGGCTGACCCGGGCTGTGGATGCCATACCGGGTATCAGTACGCGAGAAGCTTCCAGCATTGACTTTTATGCGGAAGGTGCGGCACTGCGGCCCGGCCATTCCCGAGCCATCAACGTTGGTGACGACGAAGGGGGCGTGGTGTATGTCGACGATTTTGAAGGAAGTGCCAGTCGAATTGATCTGAGGGTTCCGGTAAACAGTTGGATTATATCGTCCATTCCCGAAGGAACCGGCCAGTTCCCTGAATCCGAATTGATCGACGTGGATATAACAGGAGCCAACAGGGCTTTGATTAACTGGTATCGTATAGACAGAACCATCTCCGGGCCCCAGAGTGATCCTTACACTAGAAATGTGGGTCAGCGTGAGATTTTTAGAAATAGACCCGACCTTCCCACTTTATTTGATTTCAGGACTTTTGACATATCTTATTATCCCAATGAACGCGGTCCCTACAATTTTGACAGACCCGAAGGGATTCCGGGCTATTCAGCCGGTTTGACTGAGGATGGAAAATTGAGGGATCCGGAATCGCGCTGGGGTGGTATGATGCGGGCGCTGCCGACCAATGATTTTGAGGTAACCAATATTGAATACATCGAATTTTGGGTGCTCAATCCCTTTATTGGAACGGAAGAACGTCCGGTTCAGGATGGTGGCTACCTGCATATCAATCTGGGTAATGTGTCCGAGGATATACTTAAAGATGGTGTGCAATTTTACGAAAATGCTCTCCCGGTTCCCGGTGATGTCATTCCGACGGATACAACCGCATGGGGACGTGTGCCATCCGTACCACCGGTGGTTTATGCATTTGCCAATGATCCGGACCACAGGGCATTGCAGGATGTCGGTCTTGACGGATTGGACAGTCTTGGGGAGATTCAGGTATTTAGAGATTACTATGAGTCCATCATAGGTTCTCCCAACCTCACCAACGAAGCAAAAGCCAGAATTGTGGCAGACCTGTCCAATGACGACTACAAGTTTTGGGACGATCCTTCATTTAGCGATGAAGATGGTGTTTTTGAGCGATATAGAAGGTTTAACAATCCGGAGGGTAATTCCCCAATCTCACAACCCGGACAAAGAATAAGTAACGCTTATACTAACTTCCCCGACTCGGAAGATGTCAACCGCGATGGTTCCATGAACCGGACCGAGGCCTATTTTGACTACCAGATCCCCATCAATCACGATGGAAACAACGCCCTGGAGTGGAATGAATTTATCACTGATACAGTGGTCAATCCCAATAACCAAATTTGGTATCGCTTTAAAGTTCCTATAAAGCAGTACACTCGAAAAATTGGTGGAATACAGGATTTTAGATCCATGAAGTTCATGAGGATGTACATGACTGGCTTTGAGGAACCCGTGACCCTACGGTTTGCATCACTGGACCTCGCCAGGAATCAATGGCGCCGTGTAACCAGGCCCATTGGGTCCGGCTTTACCACTGAACTTGACGCCAACAATGAGTTTGAAATAAGTGTCGTAAACATTGAGGAACACTCCAGTAGGTCTCCATTCAGGTACATTATTCCGCCGGGTATTCAGCGGGAACGAAACTACCAGTCAACTTTTGCCAATGCCTTCCTCAATGAGCAATCACTGGCTCTGGAGATATGCAACCTTGAGCCGAATCGTATGAACGCAGTGTACAGATTGCTGGGCGAATTTGATATGCGGTATTACGAGCGTTTGAAAATGTTTGTTCACGCCGAGACATTGGATGATCTTGACGATGAAGACCTGTCCATTGTTATGCGGATCGGTTCTGATTTCACCGATAACTATTACGAATACGAAATCCCAATGATCTTTTCATCCTTTGATATGGATCAACCATACGATCGAATTGTATGGCCAAAGGAAAATGAATTTGACTTCCCGCTCGAATTACTTAAAGATGTCAAAATCAATCGAAACCAGTCCGGCATTCCTTTTAATACCACCTATTCAGAGCCAGACCCGGACAATCCAAACAATACGGTAAGTGTGCGAGGGAATCCAAATACCGGTGCAGTGAAATCGGTATTTATCGGTGTGCGAAACAATTCTACTAAGCAGACTTTCTGTACAGAAGTATGGGTAAACGAACTCCGATTAACTGGTCTTAATGAGCAGGGAGGTGTGGCAGGTTTGGCACGACTCAATATGCAACTCGCAGATTTTGGAAACTTGTCAGTCAGCGGAAACTACAGCAGTGTGGGCTGGGGGGCACTGGAGCACAGGGTCCAGCAAAGAAGTAAGGAGGCCGTATTGCAATTTGATGTTGCTGCGGATCTTGAGTTGGGCATGTTCTTACCCGAGGATTCAAACATCGATATCCCATTCTATTTCCAATATTCTTCTGATGTAAGGATACCGCAATTCGACCCCTATGACATGGACCTTGAATTGGACGAAAAACTCGACCTTGCAGAAACTCGTGCTGAAAGGGATTCGCTGCGCGAGCAGGCTCTGGATAAAACTCAGATTACAAGTGTAAACTTTACCAATGTGCGCAAGCGTCGCGATGCCGGAGATGAACCGAGACCGTGGGATATAGAAAATTTCGCTTTGAGTTATGCCTATACAGAGACCAATAGGTCGGACCCTATCATTGAACAAGATGACAACACACACCATGAGGCGACATTAAATTATCAATTCAGCATCAGGCCGAATTACATTGAGCCCTTTAGTTTTCTTGGAGACGGCCAGGGTGTGCGGCTTTTATCGGAATTTAATTTCAATCCCATACCTTCTACTGTAGGATTCAGGACTACGGTTAATCGACGGAAAAATCAGCGGCGGTACCGGTTTACTGAAGATTTTCCCACTTCCACCAGCAGACAATTTCTCTGGATGCGCGATCACGAAATTAGTTGGGACCTCACGCGCTCTCTCAGGCTAAACTTCAATGCAAGAAGTAATTCTGTTATAGACGAGTTGACCGATGAGGGATTCGATTGGCGGACCGGAGAGTTTGTAGGTGCCGATCGAAAGTCGAGGCAGAGTTTTGTCTGGGAAAATGTAAGGGATTTTGGGCGGATTAGGGATTATGATCACTCTTTGACCGCTAATTACTCGGTTCCCATCGATAAATTGCCCTTTATGGAATGGGTCTCAGTGGATGCGCGATACACCACCAGTTACACCTGGTCAGCAGCCTCCTTCCAGGCTCCCTTTCTCGGTAATTCTCTGTTCAACTCCAGAGGGGAGAGTATTAGGGCCAATTTCAATTTTGAACGACTGTACAACAGCATTGGATACCTCAGCAGAATCAACCGTGGGGCCAGAGGTCCCCAAAGGGGTGGCAGGGCCG
>SKLY01000263.1 GCA_007121335.1 Saprospiraceae bacterium
GCCAACTCCTGTCTGAAAAAACTAAATAATTTCATTCGCTTTATATTTGCGATAATCTCCAAGCCGGTCTTTAATCCGGTAATCTGGCCGGCGCCTGTCTCAACCCCTTTTCTCCCTTCCACGACCCACCCAACGATAAATCGATAGACAAACAAATTGGGGAGTTCAACAAATCTCTAATCCTTTCGCGCCGTCAATTATTAAGCCAATTGTCCAGAGATCACCCTTGTTTAAAAAATTTTGATTGTTATTGAACCAACCTTTATCGGGCTACTTCGAGCAGAATTAACCACTTCGGAAATTTATCCCTTTGATAACTTCAACCGGATGTCATGGACAATTAAAAAGCTAAGTTAGGTATAATAACAACTACGCCGTATCTGTGGAGGCATAATTTTTTTCTTACCACCTCATCGCACCAGTACTGTCTTCATCTCCTCCACCTTGAAGTACTGTTCGGCAAGTGCAGAAATGCGACCCGCATCCATGTCCTTAAATTCGTCCATCATCCTGTAAAATGATGGAACTCCGGCCCCCTCTGTGATGAGTCCTTTCAACAATTCCATGGTGTTGAGGGGTCCGTCCAGCATGGAGGTGAACAGACCGAAAAGATAGTTTTTGACCAAAAGTATTTCCTCCTCAGTAACCTGTTCGGTCTTCAATCGCTGCAGTTCGCTCAAAACAAGATCAATAACCCTGGTTGCACGGTAAGAACTCGTCTCACAACCCACCACGAAAAATCCGGAAGTCCTGAATGTCTCTACGGATGAAAAAACACTGTAGGCCAGTCCCTCTGACTCCCGGATCAGATGTATCAACCTCGAACCGAAAAATCCGCCCAGTAGAGTGTTCAGGAAATATATTCCGGCAAAATCCGGGTGTTTTCGGGGAAACATGCCAAGGCCCATCTTAATGGATGCCTGGCCTTTTTTCACAGCAGCCACTTCAGCAAAAGTGGCACGAGACGGATGGAGCTCAAATTGTCGGTCCTCCGATCTACCACCCTCGAGTCCGGACCAAATACCCTCCAATTTCCTGAGAATATGCCCGGGATTTCGACAACAGAGAAACACCTGCATATTTCCTGTACGGTAGTGCTCTCTGTGAAAATGGGAAAGTTGGGTATCTTCCAGTGCATCGTAAAGTTCGGCGGTGCTGTTGTATCCGTAGGGATGGGTCGGACCGAAAATCATCTCGGTGAGTTTGCGGTAGCCGAGCACCTCATTGACAGTCAGGTCCCGTTTCAACCTGCTCTTTCTTTTCCGAACGTATTTCCGCAGATCTTCAGGCCGGTATAGGGGAAAAAGTAACATGTCGCGCGCCAGGTCCAGCAGTATATCCACCTGCTCCTCGAGACAATAAATTTGTATGGATGCGTACTCTAGCCCTGCCTGAATATTTATAGTGCCACCGGTTCTGTCTGCAATGGAGGAAATCTCTTCCCTGGAATACCGGAGCGTCCCATCTTTCAAAAGGGCTGCTGAGGCTCTCGATACAAGTGGCGCCCGCTCTTTCAATCTCCCCGCATCCACCGCTATTTCCAATTGAACCACCGGTGCGTAAGGGGTCTTGATATAGTGCACAGGACTGCCACCGGGAAGGTATTCCGTAGCAATTTCCGGCAATTTCACCTCCCTGACGGCCTCTATGCCCGGACCAGATTTTCGGTCGGCTTTCGTTTGGCTTTCTCCCTTAATTTTTCTCTGTCTACTCATCACTGCAGTGCAAAGGTAATTGGTATGAAATCAGAATAACCCTTTTGCAGGCAGAATTATTGACGGGGAGCCTTCAATTCTTCATACGCAGTTTTTGTTGGTTGTTATTTTTGAATAGAAGCCAATCAAAAGGAAGCTGAAAGGAATGATTTGGTTTCCCACCAATCATTACCGTGTTCCAAATACCAATAAATACGGTTATTTGCGTTTAGAAAAGTGGTCTTGCAAAGGGAATAAGTTATAACTTTGCACTGTGAAAGAAAATGCGTCAATGAAGGAATGGAAACTGGATTTTGAGTGGCTGAGGATTCGCCACAAAATCAAGGACACCCTGGGACTGGAAAAACTTCCCGACCTCAACGCTGTGCTGTTACTCATCGGCATCAGGGAGTTGGGTACAAACGAAACGCAATTTTCAAAGGAGGAAAAACAGGACTTGATGCACGTGGCGGTCTGTTCTTTACTTGAGGACGATTACTATGAATTTGAGGGAATGGATGCAGACGGCTGGCCACATTGGACTCCTATCAGACAGGTGGATGTAGCCGGTGTGGACAATCAGGAAAAATTATTAAAAGAGAAAATTATCATTTATTTCGACCAAATATTTGGCAAAAATTTACTTCAACAGAATTAGTCATGAGGAAAATAGGAATATTGACAGTTTTTATAGCGTTGCTTATTGGTTCGTGTGGCGAGCCGGATGAAAGCACCTATGCCGTTATTGAAACCAGCTATGGCGACATAACCATCAGGCTGTTCGACAGCACCCCGGAACACCGTGATAACTTTATACGTCTGGTGGAAAATGAATTCTACGATGGATTGCTCTTCCACAGAGTGATTGAGGGATTCATGATACAGGGGGGCGATCCCAATTCCCGCAATGCCACCCCGGAACAGAGGCTGGGAACCGGTGGCCCGGGTTATGAGATAGAGGCTGAAATAGGGGCCATCCACCTACGCGGTGCATTGGCTGCAGCACGCAATCAAAACCCTCAGAAACGCTCTTCCGGTTCGCAGTTTTACATCGTCCACGGAACCGAACAATCAGAGGAAAGCCTCAATATGATTGAAGAAATGAAGGGTATAAAATACTCGGATGAACAACGCCAACTTTACCTGGAAAGAGGTGGTACACCCAATCTGGATATGGATTACACCGTGTTTGGCGAAGTGGTCTCCGGCATGGAAGTCGTGGACCGGATTGCTTCTGTTCAAACAGGTGTGGCGGACCGCCCAACTGAGGATGTGAGAATGATGATCCGCTTAGTAAATGGGAGATAATTTTTATCCTCATTTTTAGTTTTTTCTATTTCTAAAAAGATGAATATGCACAAACTGTTGTTATTTGGCCTTCTATTGTTGATTGTTTCCTGCGCGAGACCCGTGGCTGAATTCACCATAGAGGCGGAGGAAGAAAAAAAGGCGCCTGTTGAAATTCAGTTTACCAATGAATCTGAACAAGCAGAGTCCTTCTTTTGGGATTTTGGCGATGGCACCTACTCCACCGACACCAATCCCGTACACCGGTTTACACGGTCTGGAAATTACGTGGTTCAGCTCAGGGCAATGAAGGGAAACAGGGAGGCCAAAAAAGAGATGCGATTGCAGGTACTTCCCCCAGATAACTGCCTTATTGAAATTGAAACCCCCTTTGGAACCATGCTGGCAGAGCTATTCGACGAAACCCCCATACACAGAGATAATTTTACAAAATTGGCCAAGGAAGGGTTTTATGACAGCCTCTTGTTTCACAGAGTTATCAAAGGTTTTATGATACAGGGGGGAGACCCGGATTCGCGGAATGCAGAACCGGATGCGAGACTTGGAGCCGGAGGCCCCGGTTATCAAATTGAGGCTGAGATCAATCCCAGATTCGTTCACACTAAAGGGGCCATTGCAGCCGCTAGAACCGGTGATGCTGTAAACCCCGAAAAGAAATCTTCAGGGTCGCAGTTTTACATAGTTCACGGCAACACCGTAACGGAAGATATACTCAGGAGACAGGAAATGAGAAGTGGATTCAACTACTCCCCGGAACAGGTCGAGGAATACGAGAAATTGGGTGGTGCCCCTTTTCTGGATGGAGAATACACTGTTTTTGGCAGGGTGATTTCAGGACTGGAAGTCATTGACAAAATTGCCGAACAACCCACCAACCCCGGTGACCGACCACGGGAGGACATCATTATGAAAATAATTGTTATACAATAACCTCCAATTGATACTACATTCAGTTTTTCTGAAGTGTAGTGCTGGAATTTGTTTCTAATGTTAATATATTTGACGGTAAATATTTTGTAAATGAAGCTATACGATATCCGGCGAGAAAGTGGATTAAACAGGGAGACATTTAAGCCCTTTTTGGAAAACCGGCAACCCATAATTTTCACCGATTTGATAAAATCATGGCCCGCGGCTGATAAATGGACACCGCAATTTTTTAAGTCCGAATACGGTGACCTCCAAGTACCTGTCTATTCCTCCAATTACTCC
>SKLY01000225.1 GCA_007121335.1 Saprospiraceae bacterium
CCACAGAATTTTCCCTCAAACTGATGGGAGATGTGCAGCAGTATTTCATCGACCAAAATGTGCGGAACTTCTATTCCGTCTCCATTTCGGGCTACCACATCGCAGAGGCCGGAGCCAATCCTATCACCCAGCTCGCATTCACGCTCTCCAATGGATTTACCTTTGTGGAGTACTACCTCAGCAGGGGGATGGACATCAATAAATTTGCCCCCAATCTGTCCTTCTTTTTCTCCAACGGCATCGACCCGGAATACGCCGTGATCGGACGGGTAGCACGGAGAATCTGGGCCAAAGCGCTCAAGCACAAATACGAAGCAGACGACCGGTCCCAAAAGCTCAAATACCACATACAGACTTCGGGAAGATCCCTGCACGCGCAGGAGATTTCTTTCAATGACATAAGAACTACACTGCAGGCATTGTACGCTATTTACGACAACTGTAATTCCCTTCACACCAACGCCTACGACGAAGCCATCACCACGCCCACTGAGGAGAGTGTGCGCCGGGCCGTCGCCATCCAGATGATCATCAATCACGAACTGGGACTCGCCAAAAACGAAAACCCGCTCCAGGGCTCTTTTATCATAGAAGAACTCACTGAGCTGGTGGAAGAAGCCGTTTTACTGGAATTCGACCGGATCACGGAGCGCGGAGGAGTACTCGGTGCCATGGAAACCATGTACCAGCGCGGCAAGATCCAGGAGGAAAGTCTGCACTACGAAACCCTCAAACACAGCGGGGAATATCCCATCATAGGTGTCAACACCTACCTGAACAAAGACGGATCTCCCACGGTGCAACCCGGCGAGGTAATTCGCGCCACCGAGGAGGAAAAGGAAAAGCAGATCTCCAATCTCAGAGAATTGCACAAAGCCCACGACGACAAGGGAGAACTAGCACTCAAAAACCTCAAACAAAAAGCCCTCCTCAACGACAATGTCTACGAGGAATTGATGGAGTGCACCAAAGTCTGCTCCCTGGGGCAGATCACGCATGCGCTTTATGAGGTTGGTGGGCAGTATCGGAGGAATATGTAGATGGCGGATGGTTGATGGTTGATGGCAAGTTGTGAGTTTTGAGTGTTTTTTTGTTGCACCCCTTCAGGGTGCTGTTCTCGGATTTCCTTAGCAATGGGCGATGCCCACCAAAGCGCTGCCTGCCCCCCGCTGTGTTGTATGACCCCATTGGGTTTTTTGTCGAAGCGCAAAATCAACTTTGGAGATCGATAAGAATGAAGGTTGAGTCTGTGAGTTGGTGAGTAGTTACCTGAGTTCCCCATTTCACCCTTGCACGCGAAAGTTCTGCGGCCTCTGCGAGAAACCAAACCAGGTACAGAAGCTAAGTTGTATGACCCCGATGGGGTCTTTTTGGTAGGCAAAGTAACAATTTGGGATATCTAAAACCAATCAGCTTGAGGAGGTTCAGTGTCCTAAAAATACTGCACCTCGTGGCAGAAACGGTAGCAAATCGAGGCTCTTTGGTGAGCAGGGCCATCTCACCCATTGACTCCTCCCGGATGATATCTCCTAATTTGACCTCTTCCAGATCCCTGTCGAGTTTGGTGGCGACCAACCGGCCACTAAGCTCAAAATAGAGGCTGTCGGTCTATTCTCCCTCCCGCAGCAATACGCTTCCGGCTTTCTGTTCCAACCCTTCCCATTGAATCTTCCGGGGGGAAACCATCTGGATTTTATCAGCCCCATATGGTTGTCCCCGACGGATTTTATCATGTGGCCTTTTAATCGAGTAGGAGACAGCAATCTGCCTAACTTTGTCTCCTCTCACACCACCCTGCGTACGTTTCACGTACTGGGCGGTTTCATTCGTCTTGAACAGTAACAAGTAAGAATACATGTTAACCATACCTTTGGTGGTGAACCATTGTTGATTCACTCCTTAATGAGCTTGGGGCGAATTGGCTATGTGAAACCATCCTATTTAGCAGAGTGCCAGAAGGCAACTACGCCATTTCGGGACGTTGGTTTTTTGGTAAAAAGCTCAACACCTTCCGGTATTGAGCATTTTTTATGCGGGCTATTTCATGCACTTACTGCCCATATTTTTCAACCTGGACTGTCGGCAAAGCTGCATATGATATATGATTTAGTATTGTATTCTTGAGATGAAAAAGGCAAATAATATGCGGATGAGTTTGTAAAGACACAATTTCATGACAAAAAAATGACAATTCCTCTTTCTTACTTTCTTTCTTTCTTTGTTCTATTATTAACTTCATAAATATATTAATATGAAAAGCTCAATTCTTTTTCCAATTCTGCTGTTTTTTTGCCTATTCTGCGGATTATTTCATAGCTGTGCAGATATGGATGATTTAGATGTTGTAAATGCTTTGGACGAAAGCAATTATAACAGCTATGAAACTGATTCGTCTGTCGCGAATTATTATCAACAATCAAACCCTCTCGATTGGGTTGGTCAGGCGCACAATGACCTGTTGGATACCCTTATGATAGTGTTAGAAAACAGTTTTTGTGAAGGAAAATGGGAAAATATTACTTTCAGAAGTCCAGACCATTATTCGCTAATGGCTGATATTATGCATATTAGCCTTGAACGGAAATTCCCTGATAGTGTACTTGCAGTGGAATCCTTTGAAGTCGTTTTTGATGAAATGTACCTGGATGAGTGGTTTGATGGACAAAATCCGGATGCACTTTATTTCGCTGAGAATGTTCTTGCTGATTCTGCATCTCGGAAAGATTCTCTTTATACTATGAATTTACTAAATGCACTTTTTAATGTATCAATTGTTGCTTCTACTGCAGATGAAGGTTTTGCAATGTTAGATTCAGTTATTTCTGAACATGAAGTTCTAATATTGAATGAAACGTGGAAAGATCATGAGACTTTTGCACTTGGAACGCTCGCCGTGGCTAAATATTCCAATGAATTTTGGAGTAACCACCCCATATCATTTAGTTGCTCTGCTAACCCTCGTTCCCCCGATCCAAGGTCCACTTTAGTCGTTTGTGCTGATGCAGCAGGTTATGCAGCCGGTGGTGTAGTTGGTGCCACTAGTGGCAGTGTTCTGGGACCTGCAGGAACATTCGGAGGTTTAGTCGGAGGTAAATTTTTTGTTTCTTGGGTTGGTTCTGGCGCGGCAGGAACAGCAATTTTGATCTATGACTCTTTCATGGATTTTTTTGGATGGTAAATACATATAAATAGACATGAAAATTGGGGATCATTTTACCATAGACTCAAGGGGTTGTGCATTGTTCGCCATTTGCGGTTTGGCTCTTGTTGGTGTTTTAGTTCAATTTTTCTGGAATAATGCAGGCACATACGACATAGACATATTGATGTTAATTTTTGGTATTAGTGGGGTACTTATAAACAGGATATTGCCCCCCTCCGGGAAAGTGGCCCGGCCTCGATTTAGAAATTTGAGACTTGTCACAGAGAGCTTGTTCACCATAGGATTGGTTGGTATAATTGTATCGTGGGTATTCTATGAGCCCCGGTCCAACTTCTTTGAGTTGCTAATGGCGCCGTCAATTATCCTTGCCGCTTACTTACTCATTAAATATGGTTTTGGCCCACATGCAAATGATAGAGAAGGTGAAACGGCCTCCTAATTGAGCGGAACGGATGTACAATTCTAAAACTGTGATTTTAAGGGTGGTAAAACTATGAAAATTTACCGAAACAGGGAATAATTTGCATCATCAAGGAAACAAACCGTAATCGAGTAGGAGACAAAGATAGGTGATAAGCCTAACTTTATCTCCTCTCTCATCACTTCATTTCTTTGTGATTGCTGGTCAATCAGTTCCCCGTTTCCATGACTGACATCCAAACACCTCCCGTGATGCCGTCGTTGCATATTTGCCGCTTTAACGATGCGGTCAGCTTATGCTTCCCTGTATCGCCTTCTGTCAGAATACATGCTTTCAGAGCCAAGTCGAAAAACAATCGGCGATTGCCGGGCGGTTGTACGCAGTCATTCAGACAAAAGAGCAACTAAACGAGCGGTCGGAAAGCGATTATGGGGAGTTGAAAAAGGGGCTCGACCAACTGGAGTCGGATCTGAGAAAGGACCTGGACGGCGAATGCCAGCGCATAATCGATGGCTGGGAAGAAAAAACAGCGAATTACAAGGCCGATGAGTTTGTGTACAAAGTAAGAAACAAGGAGATACGCGTACCGACCCACACAGAATCGCTTTCCAAGACCAAAATTCCGCG
>SKLY01000227.1 GCA_007121335.1 Saprospiraceae bacterium
AAAAAATCAGTCAAGCTCCCAAAGAAAAAGGACAATACCCGCTATACTCCCGAGGAGGCCAAAGAATTCACTCTCGATCAGGTGAAAAAATTCATCGAGTTGGAAATCCCGGGCGCTTTTGAGAAAAAGACCAGAAAAAAGAAGGCCCCGGCCAAAAAGTCTGCGGCAAAGGGTAAAAAGGGGAGTAAAAGTGGCGGCGCTAAAAAGAGCTGATTGTTTTCTTCTCAAAACTCAGGCTCAGTAGTTGATATTGGCAGAATATTTTGCTGGAATGAAGGGGGTGATTTCCATCCGTAGTTCAAGTTTCGGAATGGGATTATGCTCTTACTCCCAATAATTTAATTCGTTGCGCATGGCTTTGCATATGCGGTTGGAGATTTTCGGTTGATTTGGGAAAAATACGCAAGGCTCTGTAATACGCAAGGCATTGCGTCACGACTACGATCTGGGGATTTTTATGTAGGGGTAGAAAATACGCACGGCCGTGCGTATCTACAGATATTTCCGCCTGCCCCCAACACTTTGGTGGGTCCATTGTCAACTGTCAATTATCATCCGGCTTCTTCCTGCGTTCTGGGCCTTACTCCGTATTCACTGAGAAATGCTTCAGAGAAATACTTGCCCGAGGAGAACCCGACCCCTATCGCCACTTCGTTTATGGTAAGTCCAGGCCTGGAATTTAGAAGTTCACGCCCTTTTTCTAAACGGAAATTTTTCAGTAGAACAGATGGGGAATCATCGGTGAGCGCTTTGATTTTGCGATACAATTGACTGCGACTTAAGTGCATGGCATCACTAAGTTGAGAGGTTCCAAAAAATGCATTGTGGTGCTCTGATTCAATTATTTGATAAAATTCTTTCAAAAAAGCACTTTCCGGGGAGTCACCAACCTGTTCTTGCACTGGTCCGCCACCTGTTCCCAATCTTTGTTTTAGTTTGTCGATCAGGTTGAACATATTGTCAATCCTGATAAGTAGTTCTTCTTTGTCAAAGGGTTTTGCAAGGTAAGCATCTGCGCCCTGTTTGAGACCCGTTATTCTTGACAGCGTATCACTTTTGGCAGTTAGGAGTACAATGGGAATATGGCTTGTAGCTTTATGGGATTTCAGTTTCTCGCACATGGTGTATCCGTCCATTTCAGGCATCATGACGTCGCTGATGATGAGATCGGGTACATTCTCCACAGCCAATTCATACCCTTCGTTTCCGTTCATTGCTGAAATGGTCCGGTATTTTTCCGGAATGCAGGACCTGATAAATTGGTGAACATCCAAATGGTCCTCCACTAACAATATTAAGGGAGATTCTGACACGGTTGAATCAATCGTTGATTCATTTTTTATTCTTCCTCCGGCAGCTGTTTTTGAACCTTCAAGGGTCTGTTTCAATTGAAGACTGTCAATTGCCGGTTTCTGAATGTTACTTGTGGAATGAGAGGTCTCCGCTTTTTCCAGTGGCAGGGTGAAAAAGAAAGTGGCCCCACTTACTTTAGTCTCAGTTACCCGGATGGTCCCACCCAATAACTCCACCAATTCCTTAGCGAGAGCCAGTCCAATACCGGTACCCGGAGTGTTGTTGGTGAGGTCAGATTGGACCCTGTGGAATCGATCAAAAACTTTTTCTTTCTCCTCTTTGGGGATACCCGGTCCTGAATCCTGAATACTGAAGAAGAGATAATCACCTGTTTTGGTCGGTTCAATTCCCGCCCTGATTTTTATTAGAGAATTTTCCGGGCTGAATTTGATGGCATTGGAGATGAGATTGGATATCACTTGCTGTACCTTCCTGCTGTCTATCAAATGAAAATCTGTTTCCGAGCCCACCAAATCGGTTTGTATAGTGATTTCCTTTTGCGCGGCCAGGGATTCAAAGGAATGGCAAAGATGCTTAAGGAATGCTATGGTTTGTACGGGGCTATTATTGATTTTAATTTGTCCGTGCTCAATACTCGCCAATGCCATCATCTGATTGACGAGGTGTAATAGCTGACTGCCGTTGTGTGAAATGGTCTTGAGCATATGCTGTAATTCCCTGTTTGATTCTTCCACAAATTTTTTGGACCGGTCTGCCAACCCAAGTATTACAGTGAGCGGAGTTTTGAATTCGTGCGTAATATTTGTGTAGAGTCTGGTTTTCTGGAGGTCGAGTTCCTGAAGTTGGAGCAAACGATGCCGTTCCAGTTTTCTGTTGTAAAGATATCTGGTCCCCAAAAAGACCAATGCCATTAATAGAGTTATCCAAAGGGCGACAGCCCAGCTACTCAAATACCAGAACTGGTTTATTGAAAAGGGGATGGTGAGTTCGTTTTCCGAGTGAATACCCCGGAAGTCTGTGGCTCTAACCCTTAAGGTGTAATTACCCGGTGCCATGTTTCTATACCATATCTCATTGAGGTTGGTCCTGTTTGCCCAGGGAGTTTCAAAGCCCTCCAAATACCAGCTAAAGGTGCTTCCTCCGGTCCGACTGAGATTTAAATGCGACAATTTGAACTGAAGGGAATTTTCAGTCGGGGAAAAATACATTTTTTCGATGGTAGCATCCCTGTGGATGGATATCAGACTGCTTGTTTCATCCCCGGTATCAAATATTTCTACTTCATCTAAGAACAATCTTGCTACAGGGAAATTTACGGATTTTACCCTACCGGGTTCAAAGAGATTTATTCCATTTAAACCACCCATCCAAACCCTTCCTTCTGAATCGCGGAGTGCTGCCCCGGTATTGAATTCCTTGTGAGAAAGACCGTCCCATTCGAAAAAAGACTTTATGAGGGAGGTTTCGGCTTCAATATAGGTGAGCCCGTTGTCAGTGCCCAACCAAAATCCATCTCCGTCAAAAACCATATTGTAAATGATTTCCCCCGGAAGCCCCCCCTTTTTGTCAATATGGTATTTGACCTCATAGTTATGTCTGTCCAGTCCGTAAAACCCCTCAAAAGTACCCAGCCACAATTCTGTTTCTGTTAGAATTGCAGATCTTATGTCCCAATGGTCAATTTCCCGGGAGTTCTTCAGTTGAAAAACCTCTTTGAATACACCGTTTTGGAGATTGTATTTTCCAAGGCCGTTTGTAGTATTCCCAAATAATATGCTGCCCTCTAATAAAAGGGGGTGAAGCATGTTTTCGGGGATTTTTCCTGCTTTTTCGACTTTGAAACCCTCGATCGAGAGCACAAAATGTTGGTTGTCTGCATTAAAAACCCGGTAATACGCCTCATTTTCATCACGATGAATACCCGTGATAAAACCATTTATTTTATTGTCCGGGGACTTTGGTTTAAAGAGGAAGTCTGCTTCAAAGCAATAGACGAATAAACCTACTGGAGTTCCCAGCAAAAGGTATTGCATATCACCCTTGGTTGTGTGTTTCATAGATAGGACCTCAATGGTACTTCCATCGGGATATTTCTCCACAAGCGATTTGAGCTTACCATCTTTTTTGTCAATGGCGAAAACTACACCGTAATTTTCATGGGTAAAAAAATTTCCTTCCAGACCTTCAACAATGGTTCTAATGCTGGTCCCAATAGGAGCGGGGTTGTTGAGAGAAAAGGGCAATGCTCCGATTTTGGTAAACAATTCACCGGGGAATCGCAGTCGAAACAGACCGTTCTCAGTCCCTATCCAAAGCAGTCCATCCTCATCGGGGTAAATAGAAGTGATTCTGTCAATTCCGGTTCCTCGCAGGTCAATCGTTCCTTTTTTGGAACTGTAGATCAGTCCCTCCTGCTCCCTGGAATAAATCCAAATTCCTCCTCCCACATCCACTTTGAAATCTGCACTTTCCACCTCCAAAAATTTTGGCATGGAAAAATTATCGAATAGCAAGTCACCGTCTTCAACATGAGAGGGATACCAAAAGAGATTATGGGCATCTAAAGGCAAATTCCCTGACCAAAATTCATTCGGATTTCTTCCATCGGGGTGGTCTATAAATGTCAACTCAGAGAATCCGGCATCTATCCACAAATATCCTCTACCGGGAATCCATATTACAAAGGATCCGTCGTTCATCTCGCTTACATGGTCTATGTGGTGATGTCCTCCTGATATCCGAACTCCAATGTAGCGGTCTATCAATTTCCACAACAACAACTCTTCCGTTTCCTCTTCAAAACCATGACCTTCTTCCAGGAGTTTCATGGTCTTTAACCCTTCTTTTGATTTGCTAAAACAGAGATAGCAGTGTTTCTTAGATGTGAATTGTCCGG
>SKLY01000029.1 GCA_007121335.1 Saprospiraceae bacterium
GAGGCTGAAAGAACTGAGGTTGTCGAATATGATGAGAGAGGGCTGCCAGCCAGTGTAAACATTGAAGAGTCTCCCACTTCATTAAATACCATTCGGCCGTTCTACAAAAACACGGAGGAAGGATTTACCATTCGGTCTGTTGGCTATCCAAAGGATTTTCTAACGGACCCTCAAGTGATTCAAATTCTCGAGGATAATCTCGTTTTTGATTGGGAGATACATAGTGATCAAAAAGAAATTGGGGGAATAAGATGTATCAAAGCCACCACCGAATTTCGCTGCCGAAAATTTACCGCATGGTTCGCTCCTGACATTAATATTCCTGCTGGTCCTCTGTTTTTTGATGGACTGCCCGGACTGATTGTCAAACTTGATATTGAGAAAGAGGATGTTTACTTTGAATTGAGGGAATTTGGGAATCTCGAAAGGAGAACTTTAACCCCTGAAGTGTTGGGCCTGGATTTGGACGATATGGATGCATTTAAAACGCATTGTGACCTTGAATCAATATTTGATGAATATGTTGAATTGCTTTTGGCTACTTTAGGAAATCCAGACTGTCGAACCTGCCCTTCCAAAGTTGAAAATGTTTATTGGCGAGAATGTTGGGATGAATGCGATTAAATCCAATTTGCTATGAAGGTTTTACTTTCAATGATTCTGTTGTTATTCTCCATCAGTGCGCTCAGTCAGGAAAGTACTTTGGAGCTACGGGTTTTGGAAAAAAATTCCGGTGAACCTGTAGATGCCGCCAATGTGCTTTATGAGTACACAATTGGTGAAAACCGGCAAACGGGTTTTGAAATGACCGGCTCGGATGGGATGGTGCAACTATCCATAATGGGGCCCGTTGAACAAATTTCCCTGGAGATATTTCACCTTACTTACGAGCCCTATCAGGGAGTGATTGAACTTAAAGAGGCATCCGATCAACCCATTGAAATCATGCTTTTACCCAGAGTTCATGAAATACAAGAAGTTAGGATTGAGGGTGAGCATCCTTACTATGAGCCCGTGCCCGACACCATCACCTTTGTGGTGGATTCCATCGCAACCGCTGCCACTCCTGGTATTGTCGATGTGCTGGAGCGGATTGATGGTATTGAAATTGCCGGAGACCGGATTACCTACGATGGGCATCTTATATCAAGAGTGTTTCTCGATGGACTTGACCTTACATCGGATTCCTACATGACCATGGTTGATGCTATCGGTACATCCATTATTGAGGAAATAGACATTCTGACTAATTTTCACTCCAACCCGGTAATTTCAGATTTTGAAGCCTCAGAAATGGCCATTGATTTGAGGACCGATGGCAGTCGAAGCATGGAGGTGAGCGGAAGTGGGAGTGCCGGTTTTTCTAACCGGGAAATGCTCAATCTGGGTGCAGATGCTGTCGGGATTTTACCGGGAATACGAACCATGGCGCGCTACACCAATAATAGACTTTCCTATAATGTGTACCGGCCTTCCGGGGAGTTTGCCGGCATAAATCCAATCGCCATGCCTTTGGGAAATGTAAGTCGTAGGTACGAGATACCTCCTGAAATGGCTCCGGTGGAATCCACCCGCTACACTTTGGATCAAAAAATTCAGGGAGGAACCGGACTTATGGCTTTTAGAGCAGGGAGAAACTGGACCGTACGGAGCTCAAATTATTTTCAGGAGTCAAGTTTGCCTCATTTTCACTCCCTTTCAACGGTGAATTACCTGCCTGATACTGTATTTCGGTACGGCTATGAAAACCGCCTTTTGTCGGAGCAGCAATTTTTCAGAACAGAACTGGAGGCAGAGAGAAAGCGGTCAGATTCATATCTTAATATTCAATTTAATTCAAGTTTACCACGTCAAAGCTCCACACATCAGCGGTATTTTTCGGGGCAAATTTCTGACACTTTAGACAACAGCATCAAACTTAGAGATGCTTTTCATTTAAACCCCAAAGTAGAGTTTACGAGGAGATTGTCGAATGGGATTCTGGATTTCCGCCATCAAATGGAGTTTACACATTTTGCGGAGATCTGGGAAAATGCCAATCAGCGGACAGCGGTACTCAGGGATCAAAGCGGCATTTTTACAGATGAAATTCTGACTCGCCAGCTTCAATCCACCGCTGAACTGCTGATTAGACAGCACTGGTGGACCGATTACAGAGCGACCTGGGGGCTCGCACACAAATTTACCGACAACAATAAAGACCTGGATATCAAATCCACAGAATTCGGCAGTTCAAAGATCGAGGAATCTTCCTCTAGTTTCCGGTCCAACAATATATACGGTGTTTTTCAGCTTGAAAAAGGTACGGAACGAAGTCGAATAAATTATGTGACGCGAATAAATCTCGGTATTTCATCCCTCCAATGGCGGCATGATGCAGCAGACACAAAACAAAAAAACAATCCACAGCTGGATTTAGATTTTCAATTCACTAGAAGATTTACCCGCTGGTCAAGGCTTATTTCCAACTACTCTTTTTACAACCGTCCTATAGACTCGCGGTATTTTCTTCCCCGGTCCTTTCTCAGTACCAACTACCAGTTTGTGCGCAGCTTTGAGGGGAGGGGAGTAGAGAGAGGACATTCACTGGGTTTTAGATTCTCGCGGCAGCGCCCTGATCGATTATTCAGTTTCAATACCTCCTTGCAGTTGGGATATCAACCAAAGGCAGTGGTCCCGGCTATCGACTACTTTCTCACCCACAATGTAACCACCTACCGAACCAGCAGCCGTAAAAACTACCGTTTTGACTTTAGTTGGGAGCGCGGCCTGATCAATTCTTACTGGAGTTTGAGGGGGCAATTTGGCACTTCAGGGAATCGATACACCCGCATCATTAACAACCAAACTGTACAATCTGATTACAGACACTACCTCAATCGCCTGAGTGGTGTTTACAGAAAGGGTGGATTATCTGTGATTTTAACCGGTCAGGTCAGCTATCAAATAATCAAATCGGATCTTATAGATCAGAGGTCGGAGAGGTGGTACTGGAATGCTGAGATAGAGGTGAATTACCTCACCAAGAACGAAAAAATCCGCCTGGGTGTTGAAAGCAAGTACTACCACTATGACAACCGCGGCAGCACATTCACTACACTTGGTTTCAATCTGGACTTTTTCCCGGCCCCCAGGTGGCAGATTAGATTTTCGGGCCACAATCTGTTGGACATCCGCGACTTTAACCTTCGTCGTTTCTCGCCGGAATTCGACTACACTCAAAAGTTTCAAATCCGACCTCGATATGTGAGTTGTAGCGTGACCTACCGGTTTTAGTGGAATTTGAGGATGTCCTGGTGAAAATACCTCCAATTTGATCTAATATATTTAATAACACGCAATTATGCATAAAAAAAATAAATAGCTAATTTTTTATAAGGACTCCGGCCTCCGAATTTAATCAGCGGTTGTAATTTGGCAAATAATTGTATAACCTTCAAATAAGTTTTGCCATCATGCATAAAATTATAGCTACTGCCTTTACAGCACCCTTAATTATTGCCTTTTATATCGTTTTTGGCTCTGGATTATCAGCCCAGAGTTTTAGCCAGGAAATCCACTCGAATCAGTCCATATATGAGAAAATGGAATTGCACAGTCCTTTTTCGGTAAAAGAGCGAATCACGGATTTGGACGATGGTGAGCGCATTTTCCTTAGTTCGGCTTTGACTATGGACGTGGATGATACTTTTTTTGATGAAATACTGCACAGTAAGCAACGGCAAATGAGGGTCGAAATGCCGATTAGTGAAAGGCACAGTGTAGAACTACATCTCAGAGAGGTGGATATATTCAGCAGCGATGCGGTGATCAAAACCTCCTCAGGTGATGAGATTAATCCCTCGGATCATGTATTTCGTACCTTTTGGGGCGTGGTAGAGGGAAATCCGGGATCGAAGGTCAGTTTCAGCGTTTATCCCGATAGAATTATGGCATTTGTTTCGTTTGGCATGCACGATTTCACCTTTGGCAGATACGGCGAGTCAGACAAGGCACCACATATTTTGTACTACAACCAAAACCTAGATCTTCCCTTTTCCTTTTCTTGCGGTGTAGATAAGTTGGACCAGGGTGATAGGGAAGGAAAGCAGGGCAACCACAGTGGTTCGAGAGCACTGACTGATTGCGTGAACATATATGTAGAGGCAGATTACGACCTCTATCAGGAATTTGGTACTGTCAGCGGGGTGATA
>SKLY01000307.1 GCA_007121335.1 Saprospiraceae bacterium
AGATCGAGGAAGATGAGAAAATATTCCGCAGGCGTAGCCATAGCTACGTTGAGGAAAGATTTTTTCAGATGACGAAGATATTGGATTTTGCAGCCATTTGTAATAAAAAGAGGTTTTCGGAATGGACTCATTAAATAAACTTACTAATAATTTCCACACATTTTAGCGAGGTGTCCGTTTCCGGCATCTCGCTTTTTCATTTATACCGGATCCACATCCAGTTTATATTTCAATGACTTAAAGGGGTCTTTTGTTCGAACGTGGTCCAGGAGTGCAGTGGTAAAAATCTTGGTTGAAGTGAGCATTTCTGCATCTTTTTCCACCTTGAACATAAATTCCAGCAGGTAATGCGACCGTATCCTGGGGATCATGGGTTCTGCAGGGCCGAGGACGCGATTGCCGAATTTTTCTTCCAGTTTGTCCTTAATGATTCGCGCGGCTTTCCACACCACTTGCAAGTCCTTGTGTTTTATCTCCAGTTTGATGTTTCTGTAAAAAGGCGGATATCGGTACTTTCCCCGGTCGCGCAATTCTCTGTAAAAAAAGTTTTTGAAGTCCGCATTGAGGACATCCTGCAATATGGGGTGCTCCGGGTTTCCGGTTTGAATGAGCACCTTGCCGGGAGAGTTGCTTCTTCCCGCCCTTCCACTGACCTGGGTCAACATCTGAAAGCCCCTTTCCGAAGCCCTGAAGTCCGGAAAGTTGAACAATTGGTCTGCATTCAGGACACCGACCAGGCCGACATTTTCAAAATCCAGTCCCTTGGTCACCATCTGGGTACCAACGAGCACATCGATTACACCGGTCTCAAAGTCGTACAACAATTTGTGCAGTGCTTTTTTTGACCGGGTGGTATCCTGGTCCATGCGGGCCATTTTGAGGTCCGGCATCAGCAGGCTTAGTTCATCCTCTACTTTTTCGGTTCCAAATCCAATGGCCTCAAGCCGGGTGGAGCCACAGGCGGGGCATTCGGACGGCACATTGGCTGTGTGACTGCAATAGTGGCACTTCATTTCGTTCATCCGCATGTGCAGTGTCATGGACACATCACACTGATGGCATTCCTGAATCCAGGAGCATTGTGCACATTGGATACTGGGTGAATATCCGCGCCGATTTTGAAAAAGTATCACCTGCTTCTGATCCGCCACACAGGATTTAATCTCCTCCAACAATTCATTAGAAAAGGGTCCTTTCATACGCTTTTCCAGTCGCGCTTTTTTGATGTTGACAAGTTGGGTTTCAGGCAGGACAGCTTCTCCGTAGCGATTTTCCAAAAGGCAGTAGCCGTATTTTTTCTTGCGCACATTGAAAAAACTCTCCAGCGAAGGGGTGGCGGTGCCGAGCAACAACTTTGCACCGGTAAGTCGCGCCAGGTAAATGGCAGCATCGCGACCGTGGTAGCGTGGGGCGGGATTTTGTTGTTTGTAGGAGGGGTCATGCTCCTCATCCACCACAATGAGTTTGAGATTGGTGCAGGGTAAAAAGACGGAAGACCTCGCACCGATGATCAATCCCTTATCATCCATGGCCGCCTTCCACACCTCCACTTTCTTCTGTACATTTTCTCTTGAGTGAAAGACGTGAACCGGGTGATCAAGAGAGGCCTCAATGCGCTTAATAATCTGCTGAGTGAGGCCTATTTCCGGCAGCAAATAAAGGACCTGCCCGCCCTGATCCAATACCTCTTTCATCAACTCGATGTACAGAACCGTCTTCCCGCTTCCGGTCACTCCGTGCAGCAGGGCAACCTCCTTATCCTTCCAACTCTCTTTAATCTGCAGGATGGCCTGAGTTTGTTCTTCGGATAGTTTTGGGGCCTTTTTAAAGGATTTGTTTTCCGATGACAGCCTGCTGACCGGCATTTTTTGGGACTCAATAATGCCTTTTTTCTCCAGGGCATCAAGGGCATGCCGCTTAATTTCGGGGTTTTTCTTCAGCCTGGAAATGGGAACGGGCTCGTCCTTTTTTTGAAAAAGCGTGAGCAGCACAGCAGTCTGTGGATTGGAGTTTTTGGCGGCATCCAGTGCCTTACCGGGGTCTTTCAGGTATTTTGGCACGATGGAATAGTGACGCATTGAAACGGGCTTGAATTTTTCCTTCAGCTCTTCCTTGAGTTCCACCACACCGTTGTAGATCAACTCCTCGAGAAATTTTCCGATGTTTTTGCGTCCTGCAATGGCCCGCGCCTCATCCAGGTCAATCTCACTGTGGTCTGTCAGTGCCTCTCTAATCAGCCAGGCTTCGTCGGAGAGGTGGTCGTGCTCCTCGTCCCATGCGAAACCCCTGACGAGTATGGACTGGCTGTGCAGTTTCATAGGACCGGGTAGCGCTGCGGCCATTACTTCCCCCCGGCTGCATCCGTAATAATCCGCTATCCATTTCCAAAATTGGAGGTGCAACTCCCCCACTATGGGTCTGTCATCGAGGACATCCAGTATAGGCTTTATCTTGTAGTCCTCCGGTGGCTGATCTGTGAAACTCTCCACAAGGCCGGAGTATATCTTCGAGCGTCCGAAACGGACCTCTACCCTGCAACCGATTTTGACAAGCGGCATCAATTCATCAGGCACAAAATAGGTAAAGGTCCCCTTGAGCGGAAGTGGGAGCAAAACCTGGATATACTGTACCTCTTGAGCCATCTCTGTGGGTTTTCCATTGGAATTTTGACCAAATTATTGGGATATAAAAAGGTCCGCTTTACTGTATTAACTCCGGCAAATATCCGGGGATTTGGTCGATTAGAGGGCCAAGATAATGTATTTTAAACAATGAATGGTGCCATAAAATGCCATTGATGCCGGGTTTATCACAGGACTGGGATACTCATCCTGTAGAAAGGCTGGTATTTCACTAAAAAAACAACTCCACGGCCACCCGGTAAGTATTGGCATGTGCATCGATCAAGTCGCTCAACTTATGCGGATAACCGCCTCCCATGCTGACCACCAGCGGCACTCCATTTTTCTTGCAGGTCTCCAACACAAATCTATCGCGCTCCATCACCCCAATTTTACTGACCTTCAGTCTGCCGAGTTTATCGGTCTCCAATATATCCACTCCTGCCTGGTAAAACACCAGATCAGGTTCCACTTCGTCCATCAACTTTGGAAGGGTTTCTTTTAAAATCCTGAGATAGTCTCTGTCTTCCAAGCCATCCGGAAGGGGAATATCCAGGTCGGACTGTTCTTTTTTTAGGGGGTAATTTTTGGCTCCGTGTATACTGAAGGTGAAAACGCGGTCCTCATTTTGGAAAATAAAGGCATTGCCGTTACCCTGATGCACATCCAGATCGACAATCAATATCTTGCTCAATACTTTTCTCTGCAATGCAATGTTGGATGCAAGCGCAAAATCATTGAATACACAAAAGCCCTCTCCCCGGTCGGGATAAGCGTGATGTGTTCCACCCGCTATGTTCATGGATATGCCGTATTCCAGGGCGTAATCGATGCATTTGAGTGTTCCACCGGCTATATACCTTCCCCGTTCCACCAGTTTTCTCGTCACCGGAAATCCTATCCTACGCTGTTCTTTCCGACTGAGTTTCCCATTCAAAAGACTGTCGTAATAACCGGGCTTGTGCGTCAGTAAAATTTCGTCTCTGTTGAGTGCGGGCGGGTGGAAAAAGTTTCCGGAATCTACGGTACCCTCGTACATCAGTTGCTCAGGGAGCAATTCGTATTTCTCCATGGGGAACCTGTGGCCTTCGGGCAAATCGTATTTGTAAACGGGTGACCAGGCGATTTTTAACATATGAAAAAAACGATGGGGATCTGTTATTTGTTTAGAGCCCCAGTCTAAAGCGGCTGAATTTATACGGGCATTAAAAAAGGGAACCCGAAGGCTCCCTTTAAAGTCTAAAAAAAATTAGCTTAGCTATTACTTATTGTCTTTGTTGTCATCTACTTCTTCGTATTCCGCATCGGTCACATCGTCACCTCCTGTGGAATCGTCAGCGGTGGAATCTCCTCCTTCGGGACCGGCGCCATTACCAGCGGGATCCTGGCCTTGCTGCTGTTGTTGCTGAGCGGCCTGGTAAATATCCTGGCTGGCAGCGGACCACGCCTGATTCAGTTTTTCCATGGCCGGATCGAGCTTCTCGAGGTCCTGGGCTTTGTGAGCTTCTTTAACCTCTGCTACAGCTGCTTCGATAGCACTCTTCTTGTCGGCGGGAATTTTATCGCCGTATTCCTTGAGTTGCTTCTCAGTTTGGAAAACAAGTGTATCCGCTGAGTTGAGCTTTTCGATGCGCTCTTTGGCCTTTTTGTCAGACTCTGCATTGGCTTTTGCTTCATTCTTCATCTTTTCAATCTCGTCCTTGCTCAAGCCTGTAGAAGCCTCGATGCGGATATTCTGCTCTTTCCCGGTGCCTTTGTCTTTCGCACTCACGTTCAAAATACCGTTTGCATCGATGTCAAAGGTCACTTCAATTTGAGGCGTTCCTCTCTGAGCCGGGGGTATCCCATCCAGAATAAAACGACCTACAGACCTATTGTCCTGAGCCATTGGGCGCTCACCTTGCAAGACGTGGATTTCCACACTTGCTTGATTGTCGGCTGCGGTAGAGTACAATTTGGATTTCTTGGCCGGAATGGTAGAGTTGGCCTCGATGATCACATCATAGACACCACCCATGGTTTCAATACCCAGCGAGAGTGGAGATACATCGAGGAGAAGTACGTCTTGCACATCACCACTCAATACACCACCCTGGATGGCAGCACCGATAGCTACTACCTCATCAGGGTTAACGGTTTTATTGGCTTTTTTGCCAAAAAATTCTTCCACAGCAGATTGGATTCGTGGAATTCGGGTAGATCCACCCACCAAAATCACTTCGTCAATATCGCTTTTAGACAAGCCGGCATCCTTGAGGGCAATCTCACATGGCTTTAGGGTACGCTCTACAAGGTGGTCGGCCAGTTGCTCAAACTTCGAGCGCGTTATTTTTAGAACGAGGTGCTTGGGTACTCCGTCGACTGCAGTTATATAGGGAAGATTAACTTCCGTTTCAGTGGATGCGGACAACTCAATTTTGGCTTTTTCGGCAGCATCTTTCAAGCGCTGCAGAGCCATTGGATCCTTTGTCAGGTCGATGTTCTCCTGCTCTTTGAAGGAGTCAGCCAGGTGATTGATCAATACCCGGTCGAAGTCATCACCACCGAGATGAGTGTCACCATTCGTAGATTTTACCTCAAAAACACCATCACCCAATTCGAGAATGGAGATATCGAAAGTACCACCACCGAGGTCGTAAACTGCTACGGTTTGGTCTTCGCCTTTTTTGTCCATTCCATATGCCAAAGCTGCCGCAGTTGGCTCGTTGATTATCCGCTTTACCGTCAATCCGGCAATTTCACCGGCTTCCTTGGTGGCCTGACGTTGGGAGTCATTGAAATACGCGGGTACGGTAACCACCGCTTCCGTCACTTCCTGTCCCAAAAAGTCCTCAGCGACCTTCTTCATTTTTTGAAGAACCATGGCTGAAATTTCCTGAGGTGTGTAAGTGCGATCATCAATTTGAACGCGTACTGTATCGTTGTCTCCTTTGACAATTTTGTAGGAAACATTGTCAATTTCGTCCGACATTTCACCGTAGCGTCCTCCCATAAATCGTTTGATTGAAGCTATGGTTTTAGCGGGATTGGTGATTGCCTGGCGCTTAGCAGGGTCTCCTATTTTTCTATCTCCATTGTCCATAAATGCGACTATGGATGGAGTGGTTCTCCTTCCTTCTTCATTTGAAATGACCTGTGGCTCGTTACCTTCCATAACTGCCACACAGGAGTTGGTCGTTCCAAGATCAATGCCTATTATTTTACCCATAATGTTGATTTTTTGTCTTTAGAATAATTTATCACCAATGAATCAACCATTGTGCCACGTGGAAATTTGTGACACTTTAGGGGGTAAATGAAGGATAGCTGGCAGGAAAAACTGACAAATAGGCAGTGGTCAGCGAATGAAGTTCAATTGCTCTGTAAATCTGCCATCGAGCAGACTGTCAATAGCTGTGCTGGTCAGATTAAATCCTTGCACCTCGGTGAAGTTGGTTGAACTGAAAACACCTAATCCTCCATCTACATTGGTATAAAGGGGAATTTCATTGGATGAGGTGATGCCCAGGTTAGCAAGTCCAACGTCGATGTACGCAGCCAATTCTGATCCGACAGCATCCAGTCTTATATCAATTGACCGGAACCTCCTGTCGATAGTAGGATCTTCAACCAGAGCATTGCCAATAAACTGAAGAAATTCATCCCCGGCGAAAGTTACGGTATTAGCTCGGACCCTGTTAGATACCACCCAAAAAAGATCATCTTGTACCCATTCGCCCCCGGTTGCAGGAGATCTTTCCTCGTAATTAAACCGGAGTCGGACATTGAAAAACTCCACTTCATTGGCCTCTCTCCATCGAATTCGCTGTGAGCTGCTTCCCTGGTAGTTGAGTCGTTGTATAGTCGGGTCGCTGGGAGTCAAAATACGCAGATCCCCGATTACCAGGGCTTCCGAGTATGCGATATTATCACCTCCTTCTCTTCTCACTTCAATGCCGTACGTATCTCCACCTGTAAGATTGATCACCTCACTATCCAATGTGTAAATGTAATTGGGATCGGTGGGAAAATCTCCTTCATCTCGCGGCAACCCAATATCTGCAGCATTGATGCGCTCCATTTCAAATCGATCACCGGTAGGCAGGTGGACCAATTCAACTACAGCATCACTGTAAAAAACCGAATCCGGTTCTCCGGCAATTACTCTCGCGCTTTGATCTTTATCAAGGAAGGCCCTCTCTAATCTCACAAACTGAGTATCTTCTGACTTTGACAACAATCCGTAAACCACAGGAATGTCCTCTTTTTCCGTAAACAACTCAAAATCATTCGAGCAGGCAGGCATAAGAGCAGCAGCAAGGGCGAGAATTAAAAGGCGCTTAAGCATAGTGATTAAAATTAATGGATTGTCTCAAATATACAAAGCTATGAAAGACTGGCATGCTCGGCAGGATATATGAGCATAAAATATTCTTAAAAATGTTAATCTGCTCTATCCTCTTCACTGGTGCGGAGGGCTTCTTTTGATCTCGGATTGAACTTCACTATGGAAACAGTTCCTGCAATTAGTGCGAGAAAGATGATCAAAAGGACATAATTAGGTGTCGCATTGGTAAAATATAGAAAGGCAATACTGGTGGATCCAAAAAACCACATCATGGACATGGCGATTATCCTGGCCCTTCGGGTAAAGGGGCGCTTCCCATCAATAATTTCCATGGATGGTCCGAACATCTTATTTCTTAGCAATCTTTGCTCCAGCCAGGGACAACTTTTTGAAAAACTCCATGCGGCTATGATGACAAAAATAGTTGTTGGGAGACCCGGTACAACTGTGCCCAGTGCACCAAGACCTACGCAAAACACACCGAGGCCAGCCAAAGACCATCGCTTGATATCTCCAGGTCTCCAGTTAAAATTTTCCTCCGTTTCTGATTTACGATCAGTAACTTGCGGGCGGAATGAACATGATTCAGACGGACTGCGATCTCCTGCGGACTCACCAGCTGGGATTTGGCTAGAGTCAACCAATTGGCTTTTCTCTATCCTGCAATCAATCTTCCCTTGTTTCTCTTTCATGATCCCATTCAGCTATGAATACATTAATATCTCTCGTGCCCTCTATATTGTTTCTGGAGGACGAAAAGACCAAATAATCTCCGTTGTGAGAGAACATGGGAAATGATTCAAATGTTTCACCAAAAGTAATCTGTTCCAATCCCGTGCCATCCACATTGATCATAAAAAGATTGAAAGGGTGGCCTCTCTCCGTATGGTGATTGGAAGAAAATATGATTTTGTCACCGGAGGGGTGGAAGAAGGGAGCCCAATTGGCTCCACCCAGATCGGTCACCTGCCTTAGATTTGAACCATCGGCATCTACCACAAAAATCTCCATTTTGGTGGGCTGAACCAAATCCCGACCCAACATCTCTTTATAGTGCTCTACCTCTTCATCCGTGGTAAATGCGGAACCGCGAAAGACAATTTGCGATCCATCGGGAGAGAAAAATGCACCTCCCTGATATCCCCTCTCGTGGGTAATCTGCTTTAAGTTGCCTCCGTCCAGGTCCATGGTGTATAGATTGAGGTCTCTCGTGTCCTCCCTGAAACTGGTGAACACAATTTTATCTCCTTTGGGAGAAACAGTGGCCTCCGCGTCATAACCCGGATTGTCGGTGAGTTGATTTACAACATTGCCCTCGAGGTCAGCAATAAAAATATCAAAGGTCCTGTAAATCGGCCAGATGTACTGACCTCCACCGCGCTCTGGAGGCGGGGGACAGGGGTCTCCACCGAGGTGAGTTGATGAGTAAAGAATAAGTGAATCACCTGGCAGAAAATAAGAGCAGGTGGTACGCCCCAGGCCCGTACTGATTCTTGGTGGCATGTGCTCATTGGAATAGGTTTCAGTCAGGTCCATCAAGAATATCTGGTCACACTCCACATCCCAGGCGTCATTGGATGCCTGAAAAACAAGACGGCCATCCGCAAAGCTGAAATAAGCCTCGGCATTGGAGCCGCCAAAAGTCATTTGATGCAGGCTTTTAAAGTATTTTTCATTCTCATCAATATGCTCATTGGCATTGGGAACCCAAATGGGCGATTCATCCACTTGCTTCTCCCCAACTTCCTGACATGAACCAAATAATAATACAAATGACAGAAAGAAAACAATCTCTTTAAAGTACATAGTCTATAATTTGCCGTAAATTTACGTTGTTAATTACTAAAAAACATAAGAATGAATCCACTTTACCGATTTTTGACAATTTCTGCCCTGTTCGGGTACGTAATATTTTTTCAGGCATGCTCTACTCCGGCAACAATTCCAACCACGGAAGCCTTTAGTCCCGGAGAGCTTTTCAAGGCTGACATAGAATACCTGGCATCTGATGAACTGGAGGGCAGGGAGACCGGCACCCAGGGAGAGCTACTGGCTGCAGCTTACATTTCAGACCGCTTTGAAGCCATAGGGCTAGAACCCGGAGGAGATATGGGTACTTTTTACCAAAAATTTGAAGGCAATCAACTCCCCCATCCCCATGCCAGACCGGAGGAAGGTGAAACCATAGAAGGTGTAAATGTGATCGGCTTTATAGATCACGAGGCAGAATATACAGTTGTCATTGGGGCCCACTACGACCATCTGGGTTGGGGAGGACACGGCTCACTCCATCGGGGTGATTCAGCCATCCATCCCGGAGCTGACGATAATGCCAGCGGTGTAGCAATGATTTTGTACCTTGCAGACCGGTTGAAAAATGCCCACACAGCCACCAATTATATTTTCATTGCTTTTTCAGGAGAGGAAAAGGGGTTGTGGGGCTCAGGTTACTGGACCAAAAACCCAACAGTGGTCAGCAGCCTGGATGAAATTTCTTACATGCTGAATTTTGATATGGTGGGTAGGCTTGATGAGGACAGAAATCTCATGATCAACGGGACAGGAACATCGCCAATTTGGGAGAGAAGACTGGAACGTGCCAACCGCGCCAATCTCAACCTGGCATTCTCACAATCGGGCATCGGTGGTTCCGACCACACATCATTCTACATTAAAGAAATACCGGCCATTCACTTCTTTACCGGCCTTCACGACGACTACCACCGACCGACTGATACTCCCGATAAAATCAATTACAACGGCATGTTGGAAATAGGATCCATGGCCTTTAACCTCATTGGTGAATTGCAGGGTGATGGCAAATTGATGTTCTCAGAAACCGTCCAGGAAGATTCGCGCTCCGCTCCGAGATATACCGTGAGCCTTGGCGTCCTTCCCGACTACATGTACAGCGGTGGCGGGTTGAAACTCGAAGGAGTCACTACCGATCGCCCCGCAGAAAAAGCCGGCTTGCAAAGAGGCGACATCATTACGCGCCTTGGTGACTTTAAAATTGAGACCATTTACGATTATATGGAGGCCCTGGGCGATTTTAAATCCGGGGACAAGGCCGAGATAGAGTACAAAAGAGATGGAGAAAACCATACAGCCACGGTGCAGTTTTGATCCGGAGATGAAATCAAATCGGTCAACTTTGGTCCCTTTCATTGCTCAATCAAAATAACCCAGCCCGAATGTCCCCTTTGAAAACTGAAGCCGAATACCGGGAGGCTATTCGCTTTTTGTACAGCCAGTTGCCCATGTTTCAACGGGTGGGTCCCAAGGCCTTCAAAACAAATCTGGACAACATCCATGAACTTTCCGAAGCACTTGGCAGACCGGAGCGAAAATTTAAATCCATTCACATAGCCGGCACCAATGGCAAAGGCTCTGTGGCTCATATCACCTCTGCCATTCTTCAATCTGCAGGATACAAGACCGGACTTTACACCTCACCACATTACCTGGATTTCAGAGAGCGGATTAAAATCAATGGACAACCAGTTTCAAAAGAATTTGTGTGTGAATTCGTCCACCGCATCAGGGAACTCACCCTCAGGTTAAAACCCTCATTTTTTGAAATAAGTGTAGCCATGGCCTTCGACTATTTCAGCAGATCAGGAATCGACATCGCAATAATCGAAACAGGCCTGGGAGGACGCCTTGACTCCACCAATATTATATTACCTGAAATTGCAGTAATCACTAATATCGGTTTTGATCACACCAACTTCCTGGGTGACACCCTTCCGAAAATTGCGGCTGAAAAAGCGGGGATCATCAAGCGGGAAAAACCAGTGGTTATAGGAAAAATCCAACCAGAGACACAGCCGGTATTCGAGAAAATGGCCTTTGATAAGAACGCACCTTTGTTTTTTGCAGAAGAACATCTCAGAACAAAATGCAGCCGAAAATCACTTGAGGAAAGCAGCGTAGACGTTTGGCTGCATGGGGAAAAATGGCTGAATCAGGCAGTTACCGACCTCACTGGAAGCTGGCATGCCGAAAACATAAACACCGCCCTTGCCACCGTTTTGGAGCTGAGGAAAAACGGATGGAAAATAACCGACTGGCAGGTGGAAGATGGGCTGCGGTCTGTCAGGGGAAAAACCAATTTTTACGGTCGAATGCAAATCCTGCGTAAAAAGCCGGTGGTGCTGGCCGACAGTGCTCACAATGCTGATGGAATGCGTTTGTTAATGGATGAGCTCAGGCATATAGATCACCGCAAGCTTCACATTGTAACCGGTCTGGTGAATGACAAAGACCCTGGAGGCTTGCTGAGTTTCTTTCCCAAAAATGCTGCCTTCTACTTTGCCAAAGCCGATATACCGCGCGGAATGCCGGCTGAAGAACTTCAAACACACGCCAATAAATTTCAGTTGACCGGGGAAATCTTCTCTTCAGTAAAAGACGCCTGTATCGCTGCAATTGAAAGGGCTGAGAGCGAAGAATTGGTGTTGGTCTGCGGGAGCATTTTTACCGTTGCAGAGGCTATAGAAAGCCTGCAGGAGTTAGATCAAAATCAATTGGCAGTCAAGGATCAGGGATAAAATTTTCATGTAGAGTAAAATCACTGACCAAATCGCCCTGACATGGTCATAATAGACCAATTTTTATTGGGTCCAGCCACAAAATACCTGCGACCTTTTTGGAGATTAATGCTTTAAATACCATCAAGGGCCTTAAATTTGGGCCGGTTTTCAGACCTTTTTGCGGTTCGGCTGTTATACAGTGAAGTTTAAAACCATACAAAATCAACTTACCAGGGGTGCTTAGCAAGATCAAAAAACCTATCAAATCAGAACTCGCCGAATTTGAAAGTCGGTTCAGGGAGAGTATGAGAAGCCGCGTCCCACTCCTGGATCGCATCACCTATTACATCGTAAAGCGTAAGGGCAAACAGCTACGCCCGATGTTTGTCTTTCTCTGTTCAGCCATAGCGGGAAAAATCAATGACCGCAGCTACATTGCTGCTGCCATGGTGGAACTTTTGCACACCGCCTCCCTTGTTCACGACGACGTGGTGGACGATAGTATGAAGCGCAGGGGGCTTTTTTCCATCAATGCACTTTGGAAGAACAAAATTGCCGTACTGGTCGGCGACTACCTGTTGTCAAGGGGTCTGCTTATCGCCCTGAAAAACCAGGAGTACGACCAACTTCAAATTCTCTCAGAGGCGGTCCAAAACATGAGTGAAGGAGAACTTCTCCAAATAGAAAAAGCCAGAAGACTGGACATCAGCGAGGAGGTGTACTTTGATATCATCCGGCAAAAAACAGCATCCCTGATTGCCGCTGCTTGTAAGGCCGGAGCTGCCGCCGCCGGAGCTTCAGAGGAAAACATTGAGCGGATGCGATTCTTTGGTGAAAAAATTGGGATCGCCTTTCAAATCAAGGACGATTTGTTTGACTACGGAGAGGACACCATTGGCAAACCCACCGGTATAGACATCAAGGAGAAAAAAATGACCCTGCCTTTGATCTACACCCTCAACAAAGTGGACAGAAAAACCAAAAAGCGGATCATCCGGGTAGTAAAGCACTATGGAAGTGACAGGAAAAAAGTCAATGAGGTAATCGATCTCGTGACAGAGAACGGAGGACTGGATTATGCCCGTGAAATAATGCTGCAATACCGGGCAGAGGCGCTCGACCTGCTCCACACTTTTCCGGAAAGCACCTACCGCGAATCTTTAGAAACCCTGGTTATGTTCGTAACCGAGCGGAAGAAATAAACCCAAAGGACCTCTACCCCATTCATTGAAAATTTCACGATTTTTCCTGGAAATACCTCACTAATGGAGTCCCTTTTTTGGGGTGAGTACAAATGACATCTCAGAACCAAATGCCCCCTATGAGCAATGGCATTTTATTCAGTTGTATTCAATAAGGAAAACTACTGGAAAATGAAGTCCCGTCAATGGATGAGCTCCTTACTTGAGTAGGTCAGCCATCGTTTTACCAATATGGGCGGGGGATTCCACCACATGGATACCGCATTCACGCATGATAGCCATTTTGGCCTCAGCTGTATCGTCTTTCCCCCCAATAATGGCTCCGGCATGTCCCATGGTCCTCCCTTTGGGTGCAGTTTGTCCGGCGATAAAACCGACTACGGGCTTGGTGCCGTTTTCTTTGACCCAGTGAGCCGCATTGGCTTCCATGTTACCACCAATCTCACCAATCATAATGATACCAGCAGTCTCATCGTCGTTCATTAGCAACTCAATGGCATCCCTTGTGGTCGTACCAACGACAGGATCACCACCGATTCCAATACAAGTCGATTGGCCCAAGCCTGCTTTGGTCACCTGGTCCACCGCCTCATAGGTCAATGTACCAGACCTGGAAACAATCCCTACATTTCCACGCTTGTGAATAAAGCCCGGCATGATTCCGACCTTGGCTTCACCCGGAGTGATCACACCCGGACAATTGGGGCCCACCAGCCTGCAATCCTTATTGGCAATATACGAGGAGGCCTTGAGCATGTCCTGCACGGGAATACCTTCTGTGATACACACAATTACTTTAATACCCGCCTCAGCAGCTTCCATAATGGCATCGGCCGCAAAAGGAGGCGGCACAAAAATCACAGAGGTATCGGCCCCCTCTTTCTCAACTGCCTCAGAAACTGTATTGAAAACCGGCTTTCCAAGATGCTCTTTTCCTCCTTTACCAGGCGTAACACCACCTACTACAGGAGTTCCGTATTCTATCATCTGTTCAGCATGAAAGGAGCCTTCCTTTCCAGTAAATCCCTGGACAATTACTCTTGAATTCTTATTAACTAATACTGACATATCGCGTTCTGTATTTTCCTAAATGAAGCCGTGAAGTTCTGAATTATTTTCTTTTGATCACAAAAACATCTTCATTTTCTTTTGACATAAAATACCGCTCCCTGACATATCGCTCTATATCTTCCTCCATTTCAGCGCGTTCCATCTCAATTCTGTCTATCTCCTCGCGGTAGTAATCCATCTCATTGTGCATGTTGCTCAACTGCTTTTGCAACTTGTAGTGTTTAATCACGCTCTGCTTGTCAAAAAAGATCATCCAAATGCCAAAAACCAATACAACCAATATGTATTTGTTCCTGAGCGGCAATGGAATGCTCCCCCATATTTTATCCCATTTCTTCCTAAACATATTATGTTTTTGTTTAATATGTTTGGCAAAGGTAATCAGTGGGAGTTAATTCAGGTAAACATATTACACTTTTTTTTAATGTGTTTTGATTATTTTTTTATCTGTATTTGTAGAACACACTTAATCAATAATTTACAAATAAAAAATTACCTATACGAGGTTGAGTCACCGGTTTTTTCATTCGACATAAAGCCAGGAGGAAGCCAGCTGACAAAAAAGTACTGAGAAGCCCCTTCAAGGGAGCGGTAAATCAATACACTTTCCACCCGTACAGTTGGTTCAACCCAGTAGCGCTTTACCGGGAAAGGCAGCGAGGTCTCCGAGTTCCTCCTCAATTCTCAGTAGGCG
>SKLY01000015.1 GCA_007121335.1 Saprospiraceae bacterium
GCTTCCTTCAGATCCCACCTCACGGTGGACACCCTTGCGATCAGCTAATGCTTCCCCGTCAACTGGGCGCATTCGGGACTTTAACCCTATAGGTAGATAGTATGCATGGCACACATAAAAACAGGGCTCCCTCACCACAAGAGAGCCCCTAGCCTAATTACACAAACTTACAATGTGCAGCACAAAGGTAGCCAGATACGCTAGTCAGAAGGCCCAATTTTTTGCCAAAAACTTTAAATCGTGGGCCAAATAAAGCCCCAATTGTGCCAAGTATGAAATGTCTTACTATACAAAAAAAGCAGGGGGCACTTAACTACCCCTGCCTTGGATTTTTATAAATAAACTGATAGAGTAACCTCAGAACACATTTTACTCTTGTACTATAAAACGGTGCATAAGCACCCCGTCTTCAAAATAAACCCTGGCAAACATCATCCCTGAGCCCAGTTCATTTCCATTGAGATGGTATTGGTTATTGTCCAGGCGTGAGTTTTGATAGATAAGCCTTCCCGACAGATCGAAAACTTCTATTCCTGTCATGGGTGCCTGATCACTGGAAGTCAGATAAACGATACCCGCCGAAGGATTGGGGAATAAATTGAATCCAACATCTGTCGGCGACAATTCATTGACCTGAGTGGTCCCATCCAATTCAAATGCGAGGAATGCCCTGGGTACAATGTAACCAATAATGGTATCAATATAGGTCTGCGCTTTTTCAGCACTCATATCCTGATTGTTGAGCCAACTAATTACATGGAAGTTGCATTGCTCTATTGGCAAACCATCCGGGCAATTCGGGTGCTCTACCTGAGACCAAAACGCTTCATCCCACCATTCCCAGGGGGCATTTTCCGGTGATGGTTCTTGATTTAAAGGATTCGTCCATATCGGGCGGATAAGTGGATACAATCCCTCCAGTCCGTCATTCAACTCATTGGCTGCCTGAGAAAATACGTCATCGAGTTCAGCATCAATAAATATATCATTGAGTCCCAACTCATTGGCTTTTTGCTGCACCAAATAAGAACCCTGCACTTCTACGATCAAATCACCTGTGGTAGGAACGATCAACACGTCCTCCAAATAAGGTGCGAAGGGATCAGTAGGTACGTGAAAGGAAATCATGGGGGGGTTGTTTTCACTGATCCAGGAAGTATCTCCCATAGCCCCACCCATATTGATGGTGAGTTTGACATCAGAGGAAATAGGCGTACCATCATCGTAATTAACGTTATTGGCCATACTCGCTTGAGCATCTGTTACACCAAAAGGATCTCCGTGAAATTGCGGAATCACATAAGGATCCGGGTTCCCATCACCGGTTAAGTCGGGGCCGAAAAACTTGGGGATCAAAATATCTTCGTACTGATCGAGGGTGGCCGCACCAAAGGAAATATAGCCTCCGGTACCCTGCCCGATGTACGCCATATTGTCTGGATCAATTCCAAATTGGTTTCCATTGTCCACCACATCTTTTCGCAAAAAACGCACCGCAGTCCTTGCGTCCTGAATACCTCTGTAGGCAGCATTCAACAATGTCCCAATTCGGTCGTCCAGATTTCCGATTGGATTCCATCCTTTTCTGTATTGAACAACAGCAACCACATAACCCAATTGGGTGAGCCTTGACGCCATTTCCACCACCGTGGAATCTGTCCTTGTTCCGGCAACTGAACCATTTTGAGGACGAGGCAGGAAGTTTCCGGTGTGAAAGTAGAGAAATACCGGCCTGTTTGTAGCTGTATCACCGACCGGTGTATAAACATCCATTTCGAGATCGATGGGTAAGGGCTCACCGGTTATAACCGAAATATTGGTCGCATAAACCAGTGTTTCTACCTGATAATCATCGAAAATGGGTTCCAGGTATCGCTCCTGGGCCTTTAAAGCCGACAGTGAAAAGGCGATTAACAATGTCACTAAGTAAAGATTCTTCATAATTGGCAGATTTAATTTATAAAAGTTGTTATTTGTCAAAATCATAGGTGAGGCTGACATATGCCATACGGCCCACGCGAGGACCACCATAGGTATGGAACACCTTGTTATTCAGCACATTTGATGCTCCAATCTTAAGAGTGGTATTGTAGTTGTTAAATCCTGCACTGACCTGTACGTCCAATAAACCATAAGACTCTATGGGGCCGGTAAATTGAGGCGAACCCTCAAACAAAAAACCCTCAGTCCAACTGTAGTTTACGCCAAATCCCAAATCCAGGTTCCGCCCCCACGGGATACCCCTTCCGTTGAAACCAATATTAAATTTGTGCTCCGGGGTATTAAAAGCTGGCACTATCGGATCATCCACATCAGTATTCAACCTGTTCCAGGAATAATTGCCCGAAATACTGTAGTAGCTGCCGACATAGTAATTCATACCGACAGAAAAGCCCTGGGTAGTAACTCGCTCCACGGAGTTGGCAGCATAGCGGAACACCTGAACGCGCTCCGGTAGATTACTCCCTTCATCAAATGTAGCATCAATCCCAATATTGAAGCCCAAAAAGTCAGTATAGACGCTGAAATAGTAATTGGCATCGACGTAAAGCCTATCGAATAAGGTCGTTCTGTAGCCGGTTTCAACAGTGCGCACCTGCTCCGGCCTCACCGGATCTATATCAAAAAACTCCAAATCGTTTTGATTCAGACTCCTGCGAAAATCATTGAATGACTCCACAGTGATCAAGTCTTTAACCCCATCGAGGTTCCCTGAGAGAATGGCAGGCCCCACATCCAACCTCAGATACTGGTCCGTGAGGGTCGGGTTTCTGATGGCAGAAGAAAGTGAAACTCTGAAAAAACTACCCTGGTCTATTTCCCAAACACCAGACACCGCCGGAGAAAAGAGGTAGCCAAAATTTTGGTTCTTATCCATTCTCAATGTTGCATTAATTGTAAGGTTGTCCTCGAAAAACCTTCTGGTGGCGCCTGCGTATATACCGTATTCAAAATTGGTGACTTCCTCTCCATTGGGTCCATCGTCAAATATTGTCCCCCTGGATTCAGGAGCGTAATATCTTATATTGGCTCCAACCACCAACTCATTGACAAATTCCGGTCTGAACTTGTACTCACCGTGGAGATGATAAAGTGCACTTCGGTCAAAAAAGCGGGTTCCATTAAGGGAGTCGTTGTTCAGCCTGGTAGTGATGTCATCAAAAGCCTCATCGAATCGCTCCGTCCCTGATTCAAAAAAGTCTGTACCTCCGCCCTGTCCTGCCTTGTCTGCAATTTCTCCGGCCAGTTGATGCCACACTGCCAGTGAATCCCTGTAATCAACCAACCACTGTTCTGCGGCTTCCCGGTCAAAAGAGGTTTCAAGCGGATTGGTGGAAATTATTTCCAATTGAGGATAACCGAGGTCGTTCATCCATCTCCGTGGACCGTTTGAACCCGTCCAAAAGTTTGTATAATCTCTGGCCCATTGCTGATTTCTCTTTGCTCTGTCTTGTAGTCGAAGTGCAGTAAAATACGGATCGTAAGAATCTCCAGCATCAGTCAGCGTGTAGTAGCCCCTTATGAAATACCGGTCTCGCTGACTGAATTCAAGTACCGATTGAAAAAACTGAATATTTTTGAGGCTAAAACGGTTGTCACCTTGATAAACAGTGGTTCCACGGCTGTAGCTATTCGCCCATTTCAATACGGGGGAATCCAGTTCCCTGGAAGGGTTGATCCTGAAATAAAGCCCCATGTTTGCTTTGAAATTGCGGGTGTCGTAATCGACCAGGTCTTTTTCCCGATATCCCCTGCGATGCCACTGGCCCAATCCGGCAAATGGACTGGACAACTGCGCATCGGTGAGATCCATATTGGGTCGGTATTCATCTCCGTAGATATTGACCGCATCGTAACCACCGGGATTGGTCCGGTCTGCCTCGGATTCAAAGACGGGTTCGTAATTATCAGCGACCCAGTCATCGGCAGACAAATAGGACAAATTAACTTTATAGGCCAAAAAGTCCTCTCCATCTTGATTTGTAAAGGCATCCGCCCAGCGAACAGCAGCTTCCACCATATTTCGCTCCCCGCCTTTTACCATGGCGCTGAGCCCCTTGTGGAAAAATGGGTTTTTGGTCTCCATTCGGATGACCCCATTAAATGCACTGGGTCCGTAAAGAGCAGAATTTGCCCCGTGAATGACTTCCACCCTTTGCAAGTCCAGTTCAGAAGATCCGAGGAAATTGCCGAGGGAAAAATTCAAACCGGGTGCCTGATTGTCAACCCCATCTATCAACTGAAGAGAACGCACCGGACTGGTACTGTTAAATCCGCGCGTGTTTATTACTGTGAATCCAAAACTCACTGTGGTAGTTTCTACACCTGGTAAGGCTCCCAGTCCTTCATAAAAATTAGAGGCAGGGGTTTGTCTTATTCCGATGGCATCAAGCGTACTGACCGTCTGTGGAGATTCGCGCTGACGGTCTAAAATTCGGCTACCCCTGATCTCTATGGTTTCAATTATAGATGCATCATCCTGAAGGTAAATCCGAAGTGGGCTGAAATCTTCAATCTCCAATTCTTTCTGCTGGTAACCTATATAGCTGATCACGAGGGTGAGTGGGGCATCCATATCTGTTGTGAAAGAAAAAACCCCGTCCCAATCTGTATTGACGCCGGTGGTGGTTCCGGCTATCCGCACATTGGCCCCTATCAATTCACTCCCATCAGTGGCGCTAAATACCACCCCCCTTATTGTATTTTGTCCTTCAAGTGAGCTACTGAAGCTCAATAATGAGAACAAAAACACAAAGCCGAACAACCGAAAAACAATCCCTTTGCCCATTTAGTTATACCCTTTTACACTTAAAATATCCTATCAACAGATACACTTACAGAACGGAAATTATGGCACTTAAAGAGCTCAAACAATTCACTAAGGTAGTCATTATTCAAATTATCCTGCTATCCGTCACAGGATTTTATCCAAAATTTTTTTCGACAATTATCGCACAGGAAGCAGAAGTCAAAGGAACGGTCTATGATGCCACTACCCGGGAACCGGTGTTTTTTGCCAATATTTTTGCAGAACCGGCCCAGGTGGGCACAACCACCGATGAGAATGGCAAATTTGAGTTGACCGGCCTCGCGCCCGGTGTTTACGATCTGCGAATATCCTTTGTAGGATACCGAACCAAAATTATTTCTGAACTGCAGCTGTCATCCGCCAGACCACTTGAAATCGAAATAGAACTGGTGCCCGCCGGCGAAGATCTTGAAGAGGTCGTCGTTCAGGCATCCCCATTTAGAAGAACTGAAGAAAGCCCACTCAGCCTGCGTAACATCGGATCTACTGAAATCAGAAGAAGCCCCGGCGGAAACAGAGATATCTCTCGCGTGGTACAATCATTACCCGGAGTTACCGCTCCCTCCTCTTTTAGAAATGATCTCATCATCAGGGGAGGCGCACCAAACGAAAACAGGTTTTACCTGGACGACATAGAAGTGCCCAATATCAATCACTTTGCTACCCAGGGTGCTTCGGGCGGACCAGCCAGCATTATCAACATTGACTTTGTTAGGGAGGTGGACTTTTACTCCGGGGCATTCCCGGCAAACAGAGGCAACGCTCTCAGCTCTGTTTTTGGCTTCAGACTCATCAGAGGGAGAAGTGATAAACTGGGCGGAAGAATGACCGTGGGAGCATCAGACCTCGGCGTCTCTCTGGAGGGGCCACTCTCCGAAAATACTACTTTCATTGCATCTGCCCGCAGATCCTATCTGCAATTTTTATTCAGGGTTTTAGACCTGCCCTTCCTTCCCATTTACAACGATTTTCAGCTCAAGGTCACACATCGCTTTGATTCGGGAGATCAATTGTACTTCAGCGGTATTGGAGCCATTGACAATTTTGAACTGAATCTGGATGCAGATGATTCTGAAGAGACCAGATTTCTGTTGGAAAACCTGCCCGTTAATGAACAGTGGACCTACACCAATGGACTGGTTTACCGCCACTTTAGAGACAATGGATCGATGATTTTTGTACTGAGTAGAAATATGCTCAACAACGAAGCTACCAAATACCGGGATAATATGACAGATGATGAGGACGAACTCACGCTGCGCTATCAATCCAGGGAAATTGAGAACAAATTCCGGTTTGAGCACACCTTCAGGATGGACGATTACAAATTTGTGTATGGCGTCGGTACCGAATACATCCGTTACACCAACTCCACTTTCAATAGGATTTTCACCACTTCTGGTGCCGAAACCGTCGATTTCGAAAGCGACATCAACTTTTTTAAATACTACGGCTTCGGCCAATTGAGCAGGGAATTTCTCGATGGGCGTCTCATTACATCCGCGGGGTTCAGGCTGGATGGAAACTCCTTTTCATCGGATTTCTCCAGTCCCATAGAGCAATTTTCACCGAGGGTATCGGCATCCTATTTTTTCCGTCCCGATTGGGCAGTTAATATGAGTGCGGGTATTTACTACCAGCTTCCGCCCTACACCATATTGGGGTACATGCAGAATGGCCGCCTGGTCAACAAGGACAATGGTATAAAATTCGTAAGATCCACCCATCTTACCCTTGGGCTGGAACACCTGCTGGGAGAGCGTTCGAGAATATCGCTTGAGGGCTACCTGAAAAACTATTCCAACTATCCCCTTCTGCTCAGAGACCAGGTATCACTGGCCAATTTCGGAGGAGACTTCGGTGTGGTCGGCAACGAACCTGCCAGCCCTGACACCGAGGGAAGAACCTACGGCCTTGAACTTTTATTTCAGCAGCGGCTCAGCCGCGGCTTTTACGGAATTGGGGCCTACACCCTGGGAGTTAGTGAATTCACCAGCCCGGCAGGTGGTGAGGGTTTCTTTCCATCAGCCTGGGATGCTACCCACATTATCAGCCTCACAGGTGGGAAGCAATTTGGCAAAAACTGGGAAGTGGGAGTGCGATGGAGATACCAATCGGGCTTGCCACGAACCCCTTTTTCGCCGGACTCCGATCTGGTCCTCAACTGGGACCGGCGGGGGCAGGGTTTGCCGGATTTCAGCAGAATCAACAGCAGGAGGAACGATCCCTTCAATAGAATTGACATCCGCATCGACAAACAGTGGTTTTTTTTTTTTTTTTTTTTCAATATTTACCTGGATGTGCAAAATGTGCTGGCCTCCGCAGAAAGCAATCCACAGCTCATACTCGACCGGCCACTGGACGAGGATGGAAGGCCAATCGGATCGGGAGTTGTCAAAAACCCCGATGCCCCCATTGAAGAACAGCGATACAAGTTAAAGGAGATAGATACGGGAAGTGGAAATCCATTGCCAACCCTGGGGATCGTCCTCTCATTCTGACTTGTCAGTCCAGGACTTTCTTGCAAATTGGCTCAAAAGCGAAAGTTTATACAGTGCAAAAATAGGCAACCAGGGATTGGGGCTCCTCAAGTTGGCGTGAATGACCGGACGGAATACAGCAAACATCGACCGCAGCAACCAATCCAAACCGAATTTTCTCAAAATGGTGTAGTACCTCAACAAGGGAGTGGGAGACTTAAGTTTGCCCGAAGCGCAAAGTTTCCAGAGGTTTCCAACAGCCTCAGTTGTATTACTCAAAAAAACTTCCGTGCTATTGAGTCCACTGTGCATGACCGGATTGTCGATGTGAAGGATCGAAACTCCTCCATTTTTTAGGGCTTCTGCCCACATCAGATCTTCGTATCCGTAAGTTTTGATGCTTTCATCCAGTTTAAAGCGGGAAAAAACCGCCCGGCTCACTAAAAAATTATTGGTCTTAAAACTCCTAAAGGGCTTCTTGTTTCTGACATTGGCCTTCAATGCTTCCCTTTTTTTTCCGTACTTCCAATGCAGCGCAAACTCTCTGCCCGGAAAATCTGGCTGGTAAATGGTACCACCATAAACCACCTCAGCGCTGCTTGCGGACTCCATGTATTTTTTAAGAAAATCACCCCTGATCACTCCACTGTCGCAATCCAAAAAAAGGAACCAATCTCCGCTCGCCCACTCAGCCAATTCATTCCTCGTAACAGATCTGCCCCGGTTTTCCCTGTAACGGTAATGAAAGCCAAAGTCTCGAGCCAGAGATTTATTATTGTCGGTGCATTTTGTGGATCCATCATCCAAACAGAGCACCTCCCATTCAATATCGACTCCTGCCAACTGCTCATTCAATTTAACGAAGAGCTTTTGAAGGTGCCAATTGTAAACAGGGATCAGAACAGATAGCTTCAAAACATCATTTTGCGCAAATATAGCAAAGACCAAATAGGTTATCATGCTAGTAATACGGGGCGATTAATATAAGAGAGACAATTTTTTCAAATAATAATTTGTAGTATTATTCAAACTACCTTAATATTGGGTTAGATATCGGCCTTGTTTTTTGGAAACAATGGTCGATAAAAAACATTAAACTAATGATGGAGCCAATTAACGGGGAGGGCTGCCCATCGAAAACCATCGAGAAAGCTCCCCGGCCTGAAATATTCAAAGCATTTGAATAGTGGGCAATTGCACCTATTAAGTGCAGTAGCCCCGCCACTGAAAACATTATTTAGTAAAAGAAAAAAGTGACCATGGGAAAATTACTCAAAATTCACCCCGAAAACCCACAGGGTAGAAAAATTTCACAAGTTTGTGAATCACTGGAAAATGGCGGAATAGTCATTTATCCAACAGACAGCGTGTATGCAATCGGATGCGATATTGAGCGGCAGGATGTGGTTGAAAAAATATACCAGTTCAAAAAACTCGACCCGGCTATCGCAAATATGACCTTCCTTTGTAAGGATATCAGCCAGGTATCTGAGTACGCATTCCAGATCAACAACGAGGTATTCAGAATGATGAAGAGAAACACACCCGGCCCCTTCACCTTTATCATACAGGCCAACAATCAGGTCCCCAGAATTTTTAAAAACAGACGCAAAACCATAGGAGTGCGCATCCCTTCCAATAAAATTGTGCTGGATATCATCGAAACTCTCGGCAGGCCACTCCTTAGCACCTCACTAAAGAATAACAGCGACGATATTATGGAGTACTACACAGACCCCTCCTACATTTTCGAAAAGTACGGAAATCAATTCGACATTGTGATCGACGGTGGTATCGGAAAGACAGAACCCTCTACTATTATCGATTGCACACAGGATATCCCCGAGATTATTCGGGAAGGGCACGAAGAACTAAGATAATTTCATTACCCGGCGGCCTTAGGAGTCGCCGGGCCTTTTTTATCCCGCCAAAGAGTGGTCTTTAGAATAATATACAACGCCCTTCTTCAATGGCATCCGAAAATTAAAGACAATATTCTGACAACACATTTCAAAAGTCAGTGAACAGCACTGCGTCTGAAGTGTTGTTAGGGTGTAAATCAATCATTTATAGGGATAATTATTCGTTAAAGCATCGATTTTTTGTACCTTTGCGCGATTATTTAAAAACACAGTAAAACAATGCAAGCAGTAGAGAAACAACTGGATTACAAAGTAAAAGATATCAATCTGGCCGATTGGGGCCGGATGGAAATCGAACTGGCAGAAGCCGAAATGCCCGGCCTTATGGCCCTCAGAGAGGAATTCGGCGAGTCAAAACCCCTCAAAGGTGCCCGCATAGCCGGTTGCCTCCACATGACCATTCAAACGGCCGTTCTCATCGAGACACTCGTAGAACTCGGAGCCGAAGTGACCTGGTCTTCGTGCAATATTTTTTCCACCCAGGACCATGCCGCGGCAGCTATTGCCAAAGCGGGCATCCCAGTATTTGCGTGGAAAGGTCTTACTGAAGAGGAATACGACTGGTGTATCCAGCAAACTCTCTTTGGCTTTGAAGGAGGCAAGCCCCTCAATATGATTTTGGATGACGGCGGTGACCTCACCAATATGGTACTTGACAATTACCCTGAGCTCGCAAAGAATATCAGGGGAATCACCGAGGAAACCACTACAGGAGTTTTGAGACTTTACGAAAGAGAGAAAAAAGGCACGCTCCCAATGCCAGCCATAAACGTCAATGACTCTGTCACCAAGTCGAAGTTCGACAACAAATACGGTTGTAAAGAATCTGCCGTGGATGCCATACGAAGGGCAACAGACATCATGATGGCAGGAAAGGTTGCAGTGGTCGCAGGTTACGGAGACGTCGGAAAAGGAACCGCCGCATCGCTAAGAGGTGCCGGCTGCAGGGTTATCGTCACCGAAATTGACCCCATCTGTGCACTTCAAGCCGCTATGGACGGATACGAAGTCAAGAAAATGACCTCCGCTATTCCCAGAGCTAACATAGTTATCACTGCAACGGGCAACAAGGATATTATTTCCGATGAGCACTTTAAGTTGATGAATGACAAGACCATCGTCTGTAACATCGGTCACTTTGACAACGAAATCAACATGGAGTGGCTCAATGAAAATTACGGTCACACCAAAAAGGAGATAAAAGCTCAGGTGGACAAGTACAACTTAGATGGAAACGACATCATCGTGCTGGCAGAAGGCCGCCTGGTCAACCTCGGTTGCGCTACCGGTCACCCATCATTCGTGATGTCCAATTCCTTTACAAATCAAACCCTGGCCCAATTAGAGCTTTGGAACGATGCCGAAAAATACGAGAAGAAAGTGTATGTGCTGCCCAAAAAACTGGATGAAAAAGTGGCCAAACTGCACCTCGAAAAAATCGGTGTCGATTTGGAAGAACTTACAGACGAACAAGCCAGATACATCGGAGTGAATAAAGATGGACCTTATAAGTCCGATGCATACAGGTATTAATTTTCATGACTAATCATTAGATTTTTTGATAGTAGGGCTGCCATTTTGGTGGCCCTTTTTTTGCCCTACCACATTCATACCTTTCTTCCCATCCCGCTGTATCAAATCTCTACCTGTCGAAGAAATGAACCAGTTTGCAGAAAAATTTATCTCACTAATCACCCATAGATAAAACTTCTAAAGCGTCTCCATTTGAGCTATAGTAAGAAACAACGACTAATGGTTGCATTAAAAATTTTTTTAGATTAGTCTAATAATATTTTTTTACTCCCCTACTACTATTATCTTTGCAGTTGAAATTATTTTACTAAACTATCTTAAGACTGAAAATCATGAAACTATTTTATTCGTTTTTCATCGCTCTAATGATCCCCTTCACCGGATTGCCTGCACAAGACCTCAAAGGGGTAATTTACGACCAATACCGTAACGATCCTTTGATAGGTGTCAATGTAATAGTTGTGGAAGCTAATCGCGGAACCACCACAAGACCCGATGGAAGTTTTGTAATCAGGGACCTTGAAGAGGGTTCTTACACCATACGCTTCACCTATATAGGCTACGAAACCTTTGAGATTACCCATGATCACAGTTTGGAGACAGCAAATCTGGGTGATTTACAGATGCAAGCAACAGACCTTCAACTGCAGGAAATTATCATTTCGTCCACACCGGTTGGCTCAGGAGTCCGCTATCAGGCAGCTCAGAGCTATAGCGGAGAGTTACTACGCCAGAAATCCGACATGAGTCTGGGTGTTATGTTGGACGGTGAACCAGGACTGGCAATGAGGTCCCTTGGACCCGCTCCGTCTAGACCCGTGATCAGAGGGTTTGACGGAGAAAGAGTATTGGTACTTGAAAACGGGGAGAGAATGGGTGATTTGTCAGGAACTGCCCACGATCATGTCGTAGCTCTGGAGCCTTTTGCCACTGAGCGCATTGAAATTGTCAGAGGGCCTTCGAGTTTGCTTTACGGCTCCAGTGCCATTGGAGGCGTTGTCAATATGTTGACCGGTGATATACCCTCTTATTGGAACCCTGGAGTTGAGGGCAGATTAAGTTTGCAAGGCGCGTCTGTAAATAACATGTTCGGGGGGTTTGGAAAACTGACCCACGGTTGGGACAACAGCGCGGTGACCGGAAGGTTATCTTACAGGACAGCCGGGGAAATGAACACACCAGATGGGAAACTTCCCGGCACCGAAATGGAAAACTTTGAAGGCTCTCTGGGTTTCGCACTCAGGGGAAATGGCTATCGGGGCGGTGTTTCTGTTTCAGCCATGGACATGGTCTACGGAATCCCCGAAGAAGTGGATAATCCCGATGAATACATTGAAATAAGGCTCAACAAGCAAAATGCTCAGGCGAGATTGAATGCCGAATTCGACGGTTTCTTTGAAAATTTAGAATTCAGGTTACAGGGCGGAAGGTTTTTCCAACAAGAATTTGAAGGTGAAATTTTGGGTGATGGCACCAGGGACGAAGATGTGGAGCTCGAATTCACTCAATGGTCACTCAGCTCAACAGTCACTCTGCAACACCGGCCATTTGGTATTTTTGACCATGGTGCACTTGGGTTTAACGTCTATGGAAGAAGGCTGGATGTCGGAGGTGACGAAGCCTTTACACCGGGAGACAACAATTTGCAATTCGCCTTATTTACCTTCCAGGAAATACCGCTGAATGAAAAGCTTCGTTTGCAGGCAGGCCTCAGAGGAGAATTATACCACATCCAAACCAGGACCAATGAATTTTTCCCGGATATAGACAAAGAGCGTTCGGGCGTTAATTTCTCTGCCTCATCGGGATTAAACTACCAACCCAATGACAAATTTGAATTAGGTTTTCAGTTGGCGAGAGCTTATCGAAATCCGTCGCTTGAAGAACTCTTTGCCTTCGGACCCCACCTCGGAGCAGGAGCTTTTGAAATCGGCGATGAAAACCTCGATGTCGAGATAAGTTATGGAACAGACGTCTTTGCAACCTGGACCAGTGAAAAAATTCAGCTAGAAATCGCTGGTTTTTACAACCATATGAACGATTACATCATTTTCCAAAATACGGAAATGGTCGATGAAGATTCAGGACTCCCCATATTCACCTACCTCTCAGACAAAGCCAGGATGGTGGGTGGAGAATTCAACCTGGCCTATCAACTGACCAAAGAATTGCAACTGACCAGTGGAATTGATTATGTCAAAGGAGACAGAACCGGTAAAGTCAGCGAACCATTGCCCTTTATTCCCCCTTTCAGATGGAGGAGTGGGCTTCGCTTTGAGCAACAATCCTTTTGGATAAGTGCAGATGTCAGAATGACAAGTGGCCAGGACAGAGTTGCAACCGGAGAGGAAACCACAGGTGGCTATACCGTTTATAATCTGGAGGGAGGATACAAGTTCGACGAGGCCGGAAGACACAGTGTGGTGCTAAAGGGTCAAAATATATTTGACAAAGCCTACAGAGATCATTTGTCAAGGGTCAGAGAACGCGGTAATCCCATGCCCGGTCGAAACATTTCTCTGGCTTATCACTTTATATTCTGATATCACAGTTGTAAAGAGGGCACATTCGGACTTCCGGTAACATGCTAAAAAAAATACTCATACTGCCCATCAAATTTTACCAGGCGGCCATTTCGCCTGTGATCGGGCCTAATTGTCGCTACTCCTCCACTTGTTCTCACTACATGATTGATGCAATTAATGAATGGGGGCCCTTTAAGGGACTGTGGATGGGAATAAAGCGAATAGGCAGATGTCATCCCTGGGGCGGTCACGGACATGATCCGGTGCCGAAAAAGCCAGCAAGAAAGTCTAACAAAAGCAGCAAAGTCAGTAACACCAATCACCGGACGAAGCAGAAAAAAACGTAAAGCTGTTTTCATGACTGACAAATTTTGTGAATTTAAAGTCCGTGCCAATTTTTTGGTTCGGGCTTTTTTTATTCCCGGTAAAATGGATTCCCGTCAATAGCCTTCAACATAGAGAGTAATGAAAGTCAAGTTTAGTACTCGTGATATTTTTTGCTGCCAAATCGCCTGTTTTTAATTGCCGAACTTTATTCCTTCGGGACAAAAACACAGCATTAAAACTTCAACAGTCCAAATTCATCGGAACCAACAAATTAATTGCAGCATTTTTCGCCAATTCAAGCTCAACCAAGCCATTTTGTCAAGAAAAAATGTAGTTTTTTAGAACATCCTAATTTTAGCACCATTCACATCGAATTACAACTACACCCATATACCTTTGTTTATCAAACAATTACAATTGACCTCTCAATTGATATAAAAACTCATAGTTTAATTCTTTAACTATCTGTTAAATTCCGGTTACTTCGCAATTAAGAATCCGAGGTAATAAGTCGATGAAAATAAGGCAACAATTCCTCCCATAATAGGGGAAAGCCATGGGATAAAGTAATTATTTATTAACCATAAGGTGCTGAAATCCGAATAGGGCAATTTAGCCGTGGATAATCTCAGCCCAATAAAATCATTTAGCTTACCTTAAATCCGGAAGTCTAAAGGAGTAAAACAGCTAGAATTCTTTTATAAAAAGAGTCCTACCGATTTGGTAGGACTCTAAAAAATCACCATCTTGGTGATTTAAAATAATCTAGGATGA
>SKLY01000089.1 GCA_007121335.1 Saprospiraceae bacterium
AATCATGTGCATTTGCCATTTTTGCAGCTCTTTCAACTGCCTCCATACTCGCTTCACCGTGTCCAAAAAGAATGTTATTCTTTATGGTGTCGTTGAAGAGTACGGGTTCCTGAGAAACCACAGCCATCATTTTTCTCAAATCGCTTATTTTCAAATCTCGCACATCTACACCATCCATCAAAATTCTCCCAGAACTGACGTCGTAAAATCGGGCTACCAGATCTGCGAGTGTACTTTTCCCGGATCCCGACCTACCCACGAGTGCGGTAGTGGTACCGGCTTTCACTTCAAGGCTCACATTATTTATCGCTGCACGCTCTGCACCATTGTATTCAAAAGTTACATTCTCCAGTATGATTCCCTCTTTCAATTCCTTAAAAGGTGCGGGATTATCTTTTTCCGGCATGTGATCCGGTGCCAGCAAGAGGTCTTCTATCCGCTGAAGTCCAGCCATTCCCTTTTGTATGCTATAATATGCGTTGGCAAAGTTTTTAGAGGGGTTGATGATGTAGAAAAAAGCAAGCAAAAATGCCAGGAAGGCTTCCGATGATATCTCCCCTCGAAATACGGATTGAGCACCCACATAAAACAACATGCACACCACGGTAATTCCCAAAAATTCGCTGAGGGGACTTGAAAGATCTCTACGCCAGAGGACTCTGTTGAGCACGTATTTATAATACTTGTTCACCTCCCTGAAGCGATCCTGAAGAAAACCCTCTGCCCGAAAAGCCTTTACCACCTTAATTCCAGATATGGACTCCTCCACAAAGCTCAACAGCCTACCCAGGGTCTGCTGAACTATGGCGGATTTCTTTTTGAGCTGCTGACTTATTCCCCCTATGATGAGCGCCGTCACCAAAATTAGGATAAAGACAAAAAGGGTCAATCCGGGGCTGATGTAGAGCATAAACAAAAGACTACCCACAACTAAAAGGGGTTCTCTTACCGCTTTTTCAAGGGATTTGAGTATGCTGTTTTCCACTTCCATGACATCCATGGAAAAACGACTCATGAGGTCGCCCTTTTGCTTGTCGTCAAAATAGCCGACCGGCATGGCAAGAATTCTATCAAACAGCATGGATCGCAGGTCATGCACTACTCCATTGCGCACCGGAGCCAGGAAAAACAGGGCCATGTAGTGAAAAAAGTTTTTCAAAAAAAACAGGCCGATAATAATAAAACACATCATCATCATGGCTTCTGTCTGTTCCATTCCATCCAACCAACTGAGAAAATGGAACTTCAGATACTCGTCGGCATTGCCAAAAGCAAGTGGTTCTTCCGGCCTTACGGGAGGACTAAGTTCCTGATTGAGAAAGAGTTGGAAAAACGGGATAATGGCCGGCAAACTGAAAACCGTAAACAAGGCCATCAGCAAATTGGACATCATATGAAGTGCCAATGGCAGTTTGTAGTTTTTTAACAGCGCAACCAGTCTTAGAAAACTTGCCATCTCTTCAATTGTGTGTGCAATGGACCCTCTTCAGGCCTCCTTCAAAAATGGGATCAGGAAGGTTTTTCAAACTTCCAGGTATTCATCAATCCGGTGTGGTAATTGCCCGATCTGAAGTCCTCGTTCTGCAGCAGCAGTTTGTGGAACGGCACAGTGGTGTGAATTCCCTCAATAACAAATTCATCGAGCGCCCGCTGCATTTTAAGTATGCACTCCTCTCGCGTCTGGGCACGGCAAATAACCTTGGCAATCATTGAGTCGTAGTAAGGAGACACCTGATATCCGGCGTAAGCGTGAGTATCGACCCGCACTCCATGTCCTTTTGGAGAGTGAAAAGAAGTGATGATGCCGGGGCTCGGTCTGAAATCGTTGAAGGGGTCTTCAGCATTGATCCTGCACTCAATGGCATGCAACTTAGGGGTATAACTCTTCCCACTTATTTCAATACCGGCCGCCACTTTGATCTGCTCTTTTATGAGGTCGTGATCTATGACTTCCTCAGTGACGGTGTGCTCAACCTGAATACGCGTATTCATCTCCATGAAATAAAAGTTCCTATCGGCATCCACCAGAAACTCTATGGTTCCCACACCCTCGTAATTTATGTGCTTAACGGCTTTAACAGCAGCCTTCCCCATTTTCTCCCTGAGACTCTTAGTCATAAAGGGAGAGGGAGACTCTTCCACCAGTTTTTGGTGACGGCGTTGAACCGAGCAATCGCGTTCTGAAAGGTGCGCGGCATTGCCGTGTTGGTCACCGATGACCTGAACCTCGATGTGCCGTGGTTCCACTATGAATTTCTCGATATAGATGCCATCGTTACCAAAGGCATTGCGGGCTTCCTGTCGCGCCATGCTCCAGTTTTTCTCCAACTGATCTTTTTCATGGACAATTCGCATTCCCTTGCCACCCCCACCGGCTGTCGCTTTAAGAATGACGGGATAACCGATATCCTCAGCTACCTTTTCGGCTTCTTCAATATCAGCGATAAGACCACCGGAACCCGGAACCACGGGAACACCCGCCTCGATCATGGTTTCCTTGGCCGTAACTTTATCGCCCATTTTGCGGATCATATCAGGTCCCGGACCGATAAACTTGATACCGTATTCCGCGCAAATTTCAGCAAAATCGGCATTTTCGGCCATAAATCCATATCCGGGATGTATGGCATCCGCATTGGTGATCTCCACCGCAGCCATTATTTTTGGTATGCTCAGGTAGGATTCCAATGAAGGAGGAGGTCCTATACACACAGCTTCATCGGCAAAACGCACATGCAAGCTCTCTCGATCGGCGGTAGAATAAACAGCCACGGTCCGAATGCCCATTTCTTTGCAGGTTCGTATGACCCGGAGCGCAATTTCCCCTCTGTTGGCAATTAGTATTTTTTTAAACATCTGTAGTGGACTTGGTTTTCAATGAGCCAAAACGCAATTAAGAGGGATCTACCAAAAAGAGCACCTGGTCGTACTCGACCGGAGAGGCATCCTCCACCATGACTTTCACGATTTTTCCGCTCACTTCCGATTCAATCTCATTAAAGAGCTTCATGGCCTCCACGATGCAGACCACAGAACCCTCTCTGATCTCATCACCTACCTTAACATATGGCGGTTTATCCGGAGCCGAGGCCCGGTAAAAGGTACCGACAATGGGGGATTTAACAGGCACCAAACCCTCTTCTTCCGGAGCTCCTGAATCAGGACCGGACTCCTTGGGCGCTTCTTTTCCTCCTTTTGTGGGAGGTGCTTGCTGTGGAGCAGGACCAGCAGATTGTGCCGGAACTTCAGCAGGTTGTGAGGGAGCTACCGTTTGAGGAGGAACTTGTACCACCGGTTGAGGGGCACGGTGAATTTCCTGCTTTGACCTGGCGTATTTTTCTGTTCTTATTACCAACTCAAAATCTCCCTGCTTCATTTTGAATTCGGAGAGATCGGCTTTTTTGACAGTTTTTATCAGGCTTATTATGTCCTTGTATTCCATGTCAGTTGTCTTGTTTTAGTAAATAAATTATTTAGCACGTTCAACATAGCTGCCGGTTCGCGTATCCACCTTTACCTTATCACCGGTATTCACGAAAAGAGGAACGCGCACTTCCGCACCTGTTTCTATGGTCGCCGGCTTAAGTGTGTTGGTTGCTGTATCACCTTTTACTCCAGGTTCTGTGTAAGTGATTTCAAAAACCATGTACTGGGGCAAGTCCACATTGAGTGGAATTTCTTCTTCAGCGTGGAAGAGCACCTCGATTTCAGCACCTTCCTTGAGCATTCCCGGATTGCTTATCATGGACTCCTGGATATTTATCTGGTCATAAGTCTCGTTATCCATAAAGTGATACCCCATGTCGTCCTTATAGAGATATTGGAATTTGCGGCGCTCAACCCTAACCGGGTGGATTTTGTGCCCCGCGGAAAAGGTGTGCTCCAGGATTCTACCGGTTTTGAGGTTTTTCAGTTTGGTCCGCACAAAGGCGTTGCCCTTTCCCGGCTTGACGTGCTGAAACTCCACGATGGTGTAAATATCATTATTGTGCTCGATGCACAGACCGTTTCTAATATCTGAAGTTGTAGCCATTCAATAAAAATTTTGATGCAAATATACCTAAAGAGGTATTGAATTATACAATTATACCTTTACAATATTATCGCGTGGTGTTTTGTCACTGAAGTTGAATCAATTTCCAG
>SKLY01000195.1 GCA_007121335.1 Saprospiraceae bacterium
GAATCTTTTTGTCGAATTCCTATGACCTTCAAACACTGACAACTTTCTTAACGGTGAGAAACCAATTTTTCTTAACGCCAAATTCATAAAGGCCGGGAAAAATGGGGTTCATCCATATTTGTAGAGATTAAATTTCTTAGCGGTGGTTGAGTTATCTATGCGAAACTATAAGATGATGGATTTGAAGGAATCTAATCTTTGAACCTCCTCAAATCACGCAATTCAATAATTGCCTCTCATGACCCAAAACCCACCACTTCACCCGACAGTTGGATTGGGTAGATAAATCTCAAAGCATTATAGAAAATATGATTGATAATTTAGATCAAATACGTACGGCCGTGCGTATCTACAGATATTAACCCTAACAATCATTATCAACTTTCTGAACTTTGATGTAGACGCAAGGCATTGCGTCCCTACACGGAATTTTATTCAAAACCTATCCGTCATTTCAGAATTTTGTACTTTCTGAACTTTGTATTGCCAAAAAATAATGTCTTATGCGAGAAATTAGGACCATTTAGCGGACGCATGGCATTGCGTCCCTTTATACTTTCCACTTTCCGAACTTTGTACTTTCTAAACTTTGTACTTTCTAAACTTTGTACTTTCCGAACTTTGAACTCACTCAAAAATGAAACCGGAGTCCCAAGGCCGCGAAGTGAATCCGGGTGGAATTATAGACATCATCGACATCGGCACCTCCATCCAAAACCCGGTAACCGACCTTGAAGCCGAAGTTATCCACCGTTTTGAAAACAAAGCCTCCGAAGAAATCAAAAGCCCTGCCCTGACTAGAGACCAGTCCGTCTCCCTCGAGGAGAAAAGACCAGCTCTCTTGCATATACTCCAGGTAAAAATTAATGAGGGGTACAAATCCGAAATCGTCTTTGCGACCCTGGGTATTTTCGGTTGACAGCCGGATGGTTGCATCTCTGAACTTGGCAGTGGCTCCCAGGCCCAGTATCCAATTCTCCGAACTGATAAAGTCTCTTCTGTAAGTGATTCGATAAGAATTGAACTGGTAGAAACCCAATGCGAGACCCTGATCTTCCGTGAAGTTAGCTCCTGCAAAATCAATTTCAAACGGGATATCACCCTCGTAATCGATTGAAAGTATGGAAAACAGTCCGGAAATGTGGTTTCTGTCGCCAAAAGTGTAAGAAGGCATCAACCTGAAAGGCAAAAGAATTCCGTCCTTTGAAAAATCCTGTGCCAGGTCAAAAAAAGTGCCCGTTTCATTGGGAACCTGAACCTCATTGAAATTCGAAAAGCCCACACCGGTCTCCATTCCTATCGACCACTGGGCACTGGCAGCAGTCACCCAAAAACACAACATTAAAGAAAACAGTAATCTCATCCCTGGAATAGTTATAGGAATTTAAACGGGAATCTCTCCATTATGGTTTGACCCGGCTGCAAAAGTACTGAATAATATCAGAATCACACCCCGACTCCGGTCCAACCTTGTAAGTGTTTACCGGCAAAATTCATATATTTGCGGCATTTAACGGTAAAAATCAGGCGACAATGAAAGTTGGTGTAGTTGTATTTCCGGGTTCCAATTGCGACGATGACATGATGCATGTAATGGGAGAGGTACTGGGGTTGGAGACTCACAGAATTTGGCACAAGGACTCCATACCCGATTCTTTTACCAAAAATGACTGCATTGTCCTACCTGGAGGCTTTTCCTATGGAGACTACCTGCGTTCAGGTGCCATAGCGCGGTTTTCTCCGGTGATGAAGTCCGTGGTGGAACACGCCAACAGTGGAGGATTTGTATTCGGTATCTGCAATGGATTTCAAATACTCTGCGAGGCCGGATTGCTGCCGGGTGTCTTATTGAGAAACAAAGGCCAGCTCTTTGTTCACCAAAATACATGGCTCAAAGTCTGTTCAACAGCATCGCCCTGGACCCGGGGTCTCAATCGGGCAGTACCACTCAGAATGCCGGTTGCTCATGCGGACGGCAGGTATTACATCGATGAAAAAGGCCTCCAAAAACTTGAGGAAAACGAGCAGGTGCTGCTGAGGTATTGCAACAGACATGGAGAGCTCACCGAAGAGAGTAATTTCAATGGCTCGGTTTCATCCATAGCTGGAATCTGCAATGCAGAAAAAAATGTCTTTGGGATGATGCCCCACCCTGAAAGAGCGGCCGAAGAGATACTTGGAAACACAGATGGCCGTTCTCTATTGGAAGTTTTTTTTGGGATGAGAAAAGAGGAAGAAGCTGTAATATGATACCTTCGAATGCTCTCTGAAAGGTTATCTGCAGGTATTCGACCTGATTCCTCATCCGATAAGTGTTGTAAATTTTGTAATGAAAACGCCCGGTTAGCGTTAGGAATTAACCGATTTTATGTTTTCAAAACCATTTCAAATGAGGATTGTATATCTCGCATCTCTGTTGTTGATGCTTACGGCCTGGGCCAAACCACTTGACGCACAAATGTTGGACCCAATTGACGTCACCTACGCCGTATATCAAATTGATGAGAATGAATACGACATAGTTTTCACCGCAGACATTGACGATGGCTGGTACACCTACAGCCAGCACATAGATGACCCGGACGGTCCCCTGCCTACCCTCTTTTACTTTGAAGAAGTGGATGGGGCGGAATTTGCAGATGAAGCCAAAGAGTGCGGCGAGAGCGAAGTGGGTTTTGACCAGTTTTTTGAAATGGAGTTGCTCAAATTCAAAGACCGGGCGGTATTTATTCACCGCGTAGTCACTGACAATCCGGAATTGGTTTTGACAGGCTATTACGAATACATGGCCTGTGATGATTCGCGCTGCCTGCCACCCATGCCCGAGGACTTCGAAATTTCCCTCTCTGATGCCATAGCAGCAGATGAAGTCGGATACAGCCGCGACCGAATTTGCGAAGAAGAAATTTCCGAGGCATTCAAAGATCAATCTCAAGTAGAAACGGAGGATGAAGAAGCCCCTGCCGGCGACCAATTCGTCGTAAGGGGACTGGACGATGATGCGGATGAAAAAGAAACTCCCCAGGCAGATGATGAGGATGGAATGGTTCATCCGGTGAGCTGGACCGGGGAGATGACAGACGAGGGCGACGGGGTTTACAGCTTTGTTTTTGAAGCTACCATTGACGACGGTTGGGCCATTTACTCCCACGAATTAGAGAGACAGGACGGTCCCCGGGAAACCACCGTGGAATTCGACCCCGCCGAGCATTTCGAAATACACAGCCCCCTTACAGAATCGGGCTCCAACATTTTCAAGGGCTACGACGAATTTTTCGAGATGGACCTCACGAAACTGGAGGATGATGCCCGCTACGAAATATCCATACGCGTATTGGATGATGAGGGACCTGAAATAACGGGCTTCATCGAGTACATGGCATGTGATCCAACCATGTGTTTGCCGCCATCCTATGTTGATTTTTCACTCGATCCCTCCACCGGTGAGTTTATTTTCTCAGAAGAGGAAGGGCAGGAAGAAACGGCACGCCTGGACGCCGGAGATACTCGCGGAGAGGGCACGCCGGTCTTTTTTGAATTCGATTACGAACACGCCAATACTGATTGCGTTGGCACCCAGGTCAGAGAGGAAGACACAAGCAATTTTTGGTGGGTCTTTATCGCGGGCTTTATCGGTGGATTGATTGCCATATTGACGCCCTGTGTATTCCCAATGATACCCCTCACGGTGAGTTTTTTCACCAAGTCGAGCACTACCAAAGCCGCCGGCCTGAAAAATGCCATCATTTACGGTCTCTCCATAATTGTCATTTACGTCTTGTTGGGGCTCGCCATAACGGGTATATTCGGAGCGGAAGCCCTCAATCTACTCTCGACCAATGCCTGGTTTAATATCTTTTTTGCCGTTCTGTTTATCGTCTTTGCCATATCCTTTTTCGGATATTTTGAACTCACACTGCCCAGTTCCTGGGTCAATACAACAGATGCCGCTGCCGATCAGGGCGGATTGATTGGTATTTTTTTCATGGCCTTTACCCTGTCACTGGTTTCTTTCTCCTGCACGGGACCCATAATCGGAACCCTGCTGGTTGAAACGGCCACTGGAGGAGGTCCGACACTGATGGGACGGATTCCCATTGGGCCAATGGTGGGCATGTTTGGATTCTCTCTTGCTCTTGCACTGCCATTTGGACTTTTTGCCGCTTTCCCCGGCTGGCTGAATTCCATGCCAAAATCAGGTGGTTGGATGAACAATGTAAAAGTCAGTCTGGGTTTTGTGGAAATAGCCCTCGCCCTGAAATTCCTCTCAATTGCAGATCTCACCATGGGTTGGAAAATCCTCCCCTACGAGGCATTCCTCATACTGTGGATTGCATGCGCGGTTGGTATGGCTCTGTACTTTCTGGGATACATTCAATTCCCTCACGATACACCGGTAAAAAGACTAAACAAATCGCGTATCACACTCGCAACAGTAATGTTTGCAATCGCTGTTTACATTGCGCTCGGATTCAGAGTGAGTGAACAATCTCAGAGCTTTAACACCCCTAATCTTCTTAGTGGACTGGCGCCACCTGCGGGACACAGCTACATTTTCCCCAATACCTGCCCGCTAAATTTGGACTGCTTCAAAGATTTTGATGAGGGAATACAATACGCAAAGAAAAATGACAAACCTGTACTAATCGACTTTACCGGTCACGGATGTGTGAACTGCAGAAGGATGGAAGACCAGGTGTGGAAAGAGGAGGAAATTTATCGCATCATCAATGAAGAATACGTACTCATCTCTCTTTACGTGGACGAAAGAACTCCTCTGGAAGAAACTTATATCAGTGCCTTCAGTAACAGGGAAATGAGATTTATCGGAATGAAGTGGGCAGACTTCCAGGCCATTCACTTCAATAGAAATTCGCAGCCCTATTACGTTCTGGCTACCGCAGATGGAACCATACTCAATCGACCGATAGGATACCAAACAGACAGGGATCTCTACCGGGAATTCCTGCAGTGTGGCCTCGATAGATTCGAAGAGCTCAGATATAACGGCTACATTACACCTGTGGAGCTATCAAAAAAATAAGAAGGAGTGGCATTCCGGAAGTTAATTTCAGTCAGGGGCAAGACACATTAAGTACTGGTACGACAGTCGTGGAGTAGAAAGTACTAACAGGCAACTTACATTCAATAAAAAAACCAAAACCGGCGTCTGAGTTTCAGTCCCGGTTTTGGTTTTACTTTCAGCCGGCTATTTTTTTAGCCTGATTGTCTTTCAGCAAAAAACAGACAGACTCTTACTGGAGTAAATTCAGATTTCGCTTGACGAAATTACTGAGGTCGTCTCCGCGAAGCATATTTTGATTGAGTCTGGCCAGGTCAAAAAGAGTCTGAACGAGCTGTTTTTTCTTATCCGCACTGCGCATTTTGAGTAACTTCTGGGAGAAAATGGGGTGATTGGTGTTGACGACCACATTGGCCATGTCATTTCCATCGACCCTACCTCCCTGCTGAATGGCTTGCATTTCCTGCATCCGGCGTAAGAATTCCGGGCGGACGATCACCACGGGCTCCTCTTCCGGGCTCAGGGCTTTCAATTCAAGCCTTAGGTCAGACTTGCTGCCAATTTCCTCCTCAAACAGTTTTTTCAACTTCTCCTCCTCATTTTCATTCAGAACGGACTCTATCTTTTCATCCTTGTCGATGAGTTTGTCCAGCGTATCCGCATCCACGCGTTTAAAGCGGTAGTCGTTGTTGCTCTTGTGTTCGAGATGCTGCATAAAGTGGTTGTCAATGATGTGGTCCATCAAGAGCACATCGTAACCCTTTGCCTCAGCCGCTTTGATAAAACCGCTCTGTTGGTCGTGATTGTTGGCATAGAGGATGGTCAGCATCTTGTTTTTGTCAGTCTGATTTTCCTTGATTTTGTCTCTGTATTCTTCCAGTGTATAAAAATCACCGCTGTTGGATTTCAAAAGAGCGAAATTGAGGGCTTTATCGTAAAACTTCTCCTCCGTGACCATTCCGTATTTGACAAACACTCCGAATTCATCCCATTTTGAGGTGTACTCCTCGCGGTCCTTGTTAAAGAGTTCCTTCAATTTGTCGGCTACTTTTTTAGTTATGTAGCCCGTTATCTTTTTCACATTTTGGTCCGCCTGCAGATACGAACGGGATACGTTGAGCGGAATATCCGGAGAGTCAATGACTCCGTGCAAATGCATCAGAAAAGGGGGTAAAATATTGCTCACATCGTCGGTCACATAGACCTGGTTACTGTAGAGTTTGATCTTGTTTTTCTCCGGTTCAACCATGGTCTGGTCGAGCTTTGGAAAATAAAGCACCCCGTTCAGGGTGAAGGGGAAATCAATATTGAGGTGGATCCAAAATAACGGAGGAGGGCTGAATGGGTGTATCTCCCTGTAAAATTCCCTGTAATCTTCATCCTTTAGTTCGGACGGGCTCTTCTTCCAGAGAGGATCGGTGTTGTTTATAATATTATCGACTTCCCGGGTCTCTGTCTTTTGGTCTTCTCCTTCCCCGACCTGCTCTTCGACTTCCGTTTTTCCAAATCGAATGGGAACCGGCAGAAAGCTGCAGTACTTCAAGAGCAACTTTTCCAATGTATCTTTTTCCAGGTATTCCTCGCCGTCTTCTCCAATGTGCAAAATCACATCGGTACCTCTTTCTTCTCTTTCCGCTTCCTCAATGGTGTACGATGGGTCTCCGGTGCAAGTCCATTTAACAGCGGGTTCTTCTTTCCACGATTGGGTCACTACCTCCACTTTTTTGGCCACCATAAAGGCGGAGTAAAAACCCAGTCCAAAATGACCGATGATACCGCTGTCGTCCTTGTATTTTTCCAAAAATTCCGCGGCACTGGAAAATGCGACCTGGTTGAGGTACTTCTTCACCTCCTCCTCGGTCATCCCGATTCCACGGTCACTGATGGTAATGGTTTTGTCGTCCTTTGAAAGCTTTACATCAATCGTGAGATCACCCTGCTCACCTTTGAATTCGCCCTTGTTGGTCAACACCTTCAATTTATTGGTGGCATCGACAGCATTAGAGATCAATTCCCTCAAAAATATCTCCTGATCGGAGTAGAGGAACTTCTTGATGATTGGAAAAATATTTTCCGTTTGAACCGATATGTTGCCTTTTTTCATGGTATAATTTTTTTTCTTAATACTCAACTTTCATTCCAATGACTCAATCCCTGACAAATCTTCCTCCAGGCCACCAAAAAACCTGAAGACCAAATCTTTACAAACTCACATCAACTGAAAATATGACAGCAGCAATCATTTTGGGAAAATTAAGTCTAAAAATTTGGCAAGATATATGCAGTGTAGAGTGCATACAGCTTTTGTATTTAGCACAGCTTTTAATTAAGTTTTTGCTGATATGGACCGGTTCACTGGGGGGTAGAACCGGTCTTTTTCGTTGGAGACATACCGTTGGTTGGACAAATAACCGTTTTGGCAGAAAACCCAAAATTCGCCGGATAATGCAGCCTACCTTTGCAGTGGATTAGCGAAGGAACCAGTTGTATCATACCATCCTTGAAAATTTGTTTTCAATCAAAACACCATGAGTAGAGAAATAGTAACAGAAATAGAAATAGCGGCCCCCGCAGATCGAGTCTGGCAGGTCCTGACCGATTTTGGCAATTACGAGCACTGGAATCCCTTTATAGTGAAGAGCGAGGGCAAACCCAATGCCGGCAGTTCGCTGGTCAACACCATGAAAAGCGGAGAGAATAAAACCATGACCTTTAAGCCCATCATTCTAAAAGCCGATAAAAATGAGGCACTGGAATGGAGGGGTAGTTTGTTCTTTAGAGGTTTGTTTGATGGGCATCACTACTTCAGAATAGATTCGCTGGGTGAAAACCGGGTCAAATTGGTTCACGGAGAAAGATTCAGTGGACTGTTGAGCGGGCCAATATTCAAGTCCATCAGGGACAACACACTGCAGAGTTTTGAAGAAATGAATGAGGCGCTGAAAAACCGCTGTGAAAATCCGGAGTGAGGAATCAATAGGTGTAATTCAGTTCCATCAACTCAAAATCCAACCAGGTAAACCGACCGGCCTCCAAATCCCAGGAAACTTTGTATCTGGAGGGTATGCGGTAGTCTCCAAATTCCAAAAAGTGCCCGGGCCGAACCCTGGCAACCCAGTCCTTCATTACGTATTCGTCACCTCTTTTGTAATACCGCTGTGTTCGGAATTCGCTCAGGTCTCCATTTTCATCGAATTCAAAAATCCCATAGACTTCCGAATTGCCATAGGTCATTGTCGCACGGGCTGAGGTACTGTCAATTTCCTCCCATTCAATAAAGGGCAGGGTAGCTATTCCCGGCACCCAGGCAATTTCAGCCAAAAACCTGACTGCTGAAGCATCGTCTATTTCGGGACCCGTTTCATCTACTACAGAAAAAAGAGACATCAGTTGTATCCACATTCGGCCCTCCCCCTGATTGTACCTGTCCATTCCCGCCAGGTGGATACCCGGCCAGGCATAGACCCAGGCCTTCCATACAAAGGCAGGTTCATGAGGATTGATCCACTGATTGGCCCAAAACTCCATCCATTTTCCTTCCATATCGGTCCGCATTTTTCCGGTTTGGTGAGAAAGAACCAATCGCGGCAGGGGCTTGTCCACCACTCCTGACCGCTCCAGCCATTTAGCTATCGGAACGGGTAGCTCATTTATCAATTGAGAGTCAGCCACCCACTGCACATCGGGTCTTTGCTCACTGAGGATGCTCACCTCGCGTTCAACTTCACCACTGAATTTCCAGTGGCCGTAACCCAGGACAATGCCCACAGCAACAATCAAATTGGCAATAGAACCAAAGCCGGCCTCGGTCCAATCCAGAAAAATCAGGGTCTGCGAGATTATAACAGCAGGTAGCGCTACCATCCACCACCAGTGGTAATCGTACCACAATCCATATAGCGAAACGAATAGCAAAATTGAAGTGACCAACCACATTATACCCTGGAACCTGGGAATGGGATTGGTGAGTTCGCTCAACTCAATGTAATTAAACGACTTGATAAAGCCGACCAAATGAATGACCGCATGTATCGTCATTACTATGAAAAAGATGACCTTCATGGATTCTACAGACTGCTATTGAAGCTCCAAATTTACTCAAAATTGTACATCCACTACTCACTGTGGCAGATAAAAAATTAATTGTCTCACATGACCCATAACCAAATTCTTCAACAGGCGGGAGAAATTTTTGGGAGGAATCAAATACGCACATCCGACACGCAGGGCATTGAGTCTCTTCAGATTCCGGGATCTATGTTTGATGGTCTAAATAATACGCACGGCCGTACGTATCTACAGATATTAGCCATAAACCCGGTTTTAGGTATTTGCAGTTGATTTAGGCTTATTGGAAAAAAACCGTGTTTCATTCACCGGTCCAGAGACAATTTACCCCTATCTTTGAAATTCAGTTGAAAAACAGCCGTTTTTAAAGCGGATAAAGAAAATGCCGGGATTGAAACCGGATAAACGAGACAAACATGGAGAAGCAACAGGAGCGAAAATTAGACACCGACCAAAAAGCCCTGGAGGTCAACTTAAACCCCAGTATTTATGGGACCTTTGCCGAAATTGGCGCGGGCCAGGAGGTGGCGCGGTACTTTTTTAAAGTGGGAGCAGCAGCCGGAACCATTGCCAAAACCATGTCAGCCTACGACAAAACCTATTCCGACTGCATCTACGGAGAGGAACTGACCGGGCGCTATGTCTGCGAATCCCGCCTCCACAAAATGCTGGATCACGAGTACAATCAGTTGATTGACCGCCTTTCTGAAAAAATGCCGGGCTGCCGGTTTTTCGCTTTTGCCGATACCATATCCGCACTCAACTACCACCGAACCAACATCGGTCACGGCTGGCTCGGAATCAGGTTTCAAACAAGGGAAAACGGACCCGCCAATGAGCTGGTGATTCACGCGAGAATGAAGGACAATAACCCACAACTGCAGTCAAAAGCTGTCGGCGTACTCGGGGTGAATATGGTTTACGCCTGCTTTTATTTCAAGGACGATACCGACCAGTTCATAAAATCCCTGCAGGACCATCTGAAAAACAGGGTGGTCATCGACATGATCAGAATTTCGGGACCGGATTTTGAGCATCTGGACAACAGGGTGTTGAACTATCAGCTCGTCCAGCACAGACTCACGGATGTAGCCATGTTCTCCTCGGAGGGCGACAGTCTGCACGCATCGGAAAAATTTTACAAGAAACCGGTGGTTGTGGTGAGGGGAAATTACAAGCCCCCGACAGTGGTGACTCAGGATGTCTTTAAAACGAGTCTGGAATCATTTTGCAAAGACCACGAACTCGATGAAGAAGAGGTAGCCACTCTGGCAGAGATCAATGTCAATACCCTGGGGAAAGATCTCATCTCAGCGCGGGAGGAATTCAAAGAGCGGGCAGAGGTTCTCTGTGCGCTGGGATACGACACTATCATCACCAACACCAATAACCACATGTCCATGGTGAAATATTTCGGTGAGCAAAAAGTGGAAAAATTTGGGCTGGTAATTGGTGTACGGCAATTGCTGGAACTCATCAACGAACGCTACTACCAGAATCAGGAGGGCGGACTGCTCAACGCATTTGGAGAACTTTTCACTCGAAAAATCAGTCTTTACACTTACCCGGCCCTCCAATTTGGGAGCAATGAAATCATGAACAGCAAAAACCTTCCGGTGCCTAATGGCATTCAGTATCTGTACAAATTTCTTCTCGATAGCGAACTCATTCGCGACCTTGAAAACTACAACCCAGACACACTCCACATCATGCCCGATGAGGTATTGAATATGATCCGCAACAATGTAGACGGCTGGGAGAAATACATCCCCTCTAAACTCGTAACTGTCATCAAAGAAAAATGCCTGTTTGGCTATCCCTGCCAGCGGATGCATTTTGAGTATTGACCTGAAATGCCAACGGAGCTTAATATTTTTTGGCCTTCTAAGGCTGCATGCTTGAAATTGGTTTTCAGGGGGTTATTGCGTATTTTGTTTTTGTGAATTTGGCCAATAACCACATGGGATGTTTTAAATCTCTCCACCAAAAGAGTTATCTTTGCCCTCTTCAATAATTCTGAAAAGTATGTTTACCAGAGTGGTCAAACTCGTAATAAGCCCGGGAAAGGAAGCCGACTTTCTGCACATTTTCCAAAATTCGAGAAACGCTATCAGGAGTTTTGAGGGATGCAGGGCACTCAGGCTTTACAGAGACCAAAAATACCCCAATATTTTTTTCACCTACAGCATTTGGGAAAGTGACGAATACCTTCAGAACTACAGAAAATCCGAGCTCTTTGGTTCAACCTGGACCGAGACAAAAAAACTTTTTGCCGATAAGCCGGAAGCCTGGTCGCTTGACCTGGCCTGGAAAGCAGCCTACAACGAAGACCGACATGACAAGTAAAATCTGTAAAAACCGAATACTACCAACGAAAATTGACTTTAGGCAAATCAAACGGACCCGAATTCACCACCCTGAAATCACTCTAAACCAACGGGGATGAGAAATATAAGACTTAGCGACCACAGCATCTACATAGAGGATATTTGGAGTAATTTTAAAGACCTGATAGAGAACTATGACCATATAGTGGTGCTGACCGATATCAATTCCAGGGCTTACTGCCTCAAGGAATTCGAGATGCTATCGGAATTAAAGAAATTTGACATCATCACCATTCCCACCCCCGAACAACAGGAGAAGGAAGGCACTACCGGGGAAAATTTATCTGTGTACTACATAGAGCAATTTAAAAACCAGGACAGCTGTAGTAAGATTTTTGACAGACTGTTGGAGTGCGGTGCAGACAGGCATTCTCTGCTCATCAACCTGGGCGGCGGAGTGATTTGCGATATGGGAGGTTACTGTGCTTCTGTATTTATGAGGGGCATGGATTTCATTCACTTTCCCACTACCCTGCTCTCACAGGTGGATGCATCCGTGGGCGGAAAACTGGGGATAAATTACCGGGGGTACAAAAACATGGTGGGCCTTTTCAGAAATCCTATCGGGGTATTTATTCACGACAAATTTTTGGAATCCCTTCCGGAGCGGGAATTGAGAAGTGGCTTTGCCGAAATTGTCAAACACGCACTCACGCTGAATTACAATCTGTGGGAACAACTCAAGGAGATGGAGGATATCGAAATTTCCAACTTGCTTCCCCTCATTGAAAAGTCGATTATCATAAAAAAACAGATCGTCCAGACCGATCCCACAGAGACCGGAAAGAGAAAAGTGCTGAATTTTGGCCACACCCTCGGCCATGCCCTGGAGACCAGCTTTTTGAAAAAGGGTGAACCGATAACACATGGAGAGGCTGTCGCGGCCGGCATGGCTATGGAGTGCTACCTATCCATGTTGCATTACCGGCATGATGAAGATTGGTTGGCAAGCATTCTGGTCGTATTGAAGCGGTTTTTTCCAAAAATTGATATCGGGGATAAAATGGTTCTTGACTTACTGCAGTTGATAAGGGTGGACAAAAAGAACAAAGCCGGCGTACCCCATTTCACCTTCCTGATCGATATTGGTAATGTGGAATACGATCAAATCGCCAGAGCCAAAGACATTAGGGCAGCCGTGGAGTACTACCGCAAAAACTATTGAGCCGGGGTGCTTGCAGAAATACTTTTAAAAATAGTTGAATACCAAAAACGGTGATACACAACGTTTAATAATCTCTGTCTTACACAGGAAAAAAGCATTTACATGGCAGTTAAAGACGATACCGGAAAACAGACAAAAATAAAAGCTCTTTACAGCAAGTGGGTACTTAGGCTGTGGGGCCTTTTCGCACTGGGAGTAGTGAGTGTATTTGTCTTTTTCTACCTCATCTCCCTGCAGGAACTTCCCACCTTTGAGGAGCTCGAAAACCCCAATTTGAGCCTTGCCACCTCGGTATTGGCGAACGATGGACAGGAAATAGGCCGGTATTATGTCCAAAACAGGGTGCCCGTCACTTATGAAGAACTCAATCCCTATGTGATAAATGCCCTGGTTTCCACCGAAGACCACAGGTATCACAGACACGCGGGAATCGATTTTGAAGCCCTGGGACGGGTAGCTACCAGAACGGTTATTTTGGGTCAACGCGAGAGTGGTGGTGGCAGTACCATCACACAGCAATTGGCCAAATTGCTCTTCCCCAGACCCAATTTACAGGGCAAAAGCCAAATCGGAAGGACCTGGACGCTGGTAAACACCAAATTTAAGGAGTGGCTCACGGCTCTCAAGCTGGAACGCAGCTACACCAAAGAGGAGATTATTACCATGTACCTCAATGAATTCGACTTTATCTTTGGCGCGCACGGCATTGAAGCGGCAGCAGAGACCTATTTCGGAAAAAGACAGGCCGACCTGGAAATTGAGGAGGCAGCCATGCTGGTGGCTATGCTTAAAAACCCGTGGCGCTACAGCCCGATCCGCTTCCCCAACAATGCCAAAAACCAGCGCAATGTGGTTCTCAGGCAAATGAACAGGCACGATGTCATCTCCGATACCGACCTGGATTCCCTCCGGCAACTACCGCTGGACGTTACGAGGTTTAAAAGAAGCACCCACATAGATGGACTGGCGCCCTACTTTAGAATGGAGCTGGCTAAAGACCTGAGAAGAATGCTCGCCCGACCGGAATTCCAAAAAACCGATGGAACCAGATACGATATCTACCGGGATGGACTCCGGGTACACACTACCATTGATCACAGAATGCAGGAACTTGCAGAAGAAGTCATGTGGGATCACATGGCAGAAGTTCAGGAGCGGTTTTTCAATGAGTGGAGAGGACTCGACCCCTGGACCCACAACGATGGCCGCATGCCAATGGCTGTTAAAAGGGCCGGTCTGAATCGACTGATACGGGAATCAGATCGATACCAGGCGATTAGAAGTACTTATATGAGTGAGATTTTGGATGGGGTGGCCTCCAATCACAATGCAGATATTACAGATATTGATATAGAGCGAATGATGACGGCCTCAGAAAGTGATTGGGCCAGGAGAACACTCCAAAACAACCGCGCCATCACTGAAGAACGTCGCCAAATGTACGATGAGATTCTGGATGGTCCCCTGTGGGAAGAACTGACCAATTCCTGGGAAACTTTCCAGGAGGAGGTGGACCGTCAATTTAGCGAGCCGGTTGACATGACGGTTTTTGCCTACAACGATCAGGGGGAGACCGATACCATTATGAGTCCACTGGATTCTATAAAATACCACCGTATGCACCTCCAGACAGGTATAGTGGGAATAGAACCCGCCAGTGGGGAAGTGCGGTTTTGGGTGGGGGGTATCGA
>SKLY01000297.1 GCA_007121335.1 Saprospiraceae bacterium
CACGTGCCTCCAACTATCCCGGATGAGCTCGATTCTTTTTACTGGCAGGACCAAAAGACCCCCCGCTGTTTTAGATTGGTTTTCACTAAGGGAGAAGAACAAGTCACAGGCATGCACGGATTTGGAGTGCGTCTGCGGCAGGAAGTTTGTGAAAAATGGATTGCCGATGGTAAAACGGCCGATGATGTGATGGCCGGTCTCGGCGCTGCGATCTTCGAAGCAGAATTTACGAAGGCCATCGAAATTGATATGATCAAAGCCTATAACAGGGCTCGAGATAAAAATCTGAAACTGCGCCAAAAAAGAGGATGGCGAAGTGCATTAAATTTACTCACCGGCAAATCATAAAATAATTATCCAATGGCTGACCGAAGTTTATCTATTGCGAATCCAAACCCATTGTTCACCGGCTTTTGGGAGAAAGTTGCCCTCGGTATCTTTGCAGTTGTTTTACTTTACATTTTAGTACTGATATCTGGTACCGATCCATTGGGACCCCTGAGTTCGTTTTGGGCCATTTCCATTGCTCTTACCGGCGCCACACTGCTTTTCACCTGGCAAAAATACCGTAAAACCACCCCCGGTATAAAAAACGACGGGGTCTGGTTTAGCGGGATGATGGCAAGAGGTGCTATCGGCTGGATACTGGGTATTTTCCTGACCGGCTTTTACGTGCTGTTGTATTGGTTTCCAGGAAGCCTCGGAATGGGTCAGGGAGCGGATGGCGCCAATATTGGGCTGATTGCTGTTTTTGACCCCTTCAGCTACTGGATAAAGGGTCAGCCCGCCAGCGAGTGGTTTATGTACGGTTTTTTCTATTCGGTGGCCATATTACTGATGGGAATTAAGTTTTTGGTGAAATACAGGCACAGCACCTACCACCAGATCAGAACCTGGTCAGTCATTTTCTTCCAGTTGGCCTTTGCCTTTACCATCCCCGAGATACTTTTGAGCCTGAATATGCCCTACAACAACTTCTTCAACATGTGGCCGCTCAACTACTACTTCTTTTTCGACTGGAATATCAACCAAATGATGGAGGCCGGCACCCTGGGGATTTTCATGCTGGGCTGGGGAATCGCACTTGTGCTGATAATCTCTCCCCTACTCACTTACTTTTACGGAAAGCGCTGGTACTGCAGTTGGGTCTGCGGTTGTGGAGGACTGGCAGAAACGGCCGGAGACCCCTTCAGACACCTGTCTGACAAATCCCTGAAAGCCTGGAAAATTGAGCGATGGATGGTGCACCTGGTGCTGGTTTTTGCAGTGGTCATGACTGCCCTGGTTTTTTACTCCTTTTTCAGTGGAAAGGCCAGCATTTGGATTTTTGACAGTTATCAGATAAGGGCCTGGTATGGATTCCTAATCGGAGCTGCTTTTTCAGGAGTTGTGGGGGTTGGATTTTACCCCATCATGGGAAGCAGAGTCTGGTGTAGATTTGGCTGTCCGGCCGCAGCCATTTTGGGTATTCAGCAGCGGTATTTCAGTAGATTTCGAATCACTGCGAATGGAAGCCAGTGCATCTCCTGCGGCAATTGCAGCACCTATTGCGAAATGGGAATAGATGTCAAATGGTATGCACAGAGAGGCCAGGATGTCATCCGCGCGGCCTGTGTCGGCTGTGGCATCTGCGCATCTGTTTGCCCACGTGGTGTACTAAGACTAGAAAACGGACCGGAAATCAATCAAAGGGCCTCCGAACAAAGGGTGATTACCGTTCAGGGATTGAAGATGGATGCATGATGCTACCATCATGGAATGGGAGACTGGATCTAATACAGTAAAAAGTTCTGAAAGTACAAAGTTCTAAAAGTACAAAGTTGATGATGGTTGATATGGCTAATATCTGCAGATACGCACGGCCGTGCGTATTTTATAACCCACCAGCCGAATATCCAGGCACCTGTATATACCCATGGTTGTGCGTATTTAATCCCCAATCACCCATAAATATGTTTGAGGTCTTTTTTCGGGTACATGTAATCAGCAAACTTTATGTCCTCATCTTCAAAATTTGACCAGTATTCCGCATCGGATTCCAGAATGGAAATACCGCAGGTGGGTATGTTGTCAGGACCTAAATTCGTCAATTCATCTACAAGGTAGGTTATCCCGGGGTTGTGGCCAAACAAAATGGCTGAATTCGCCTCCTCATCAATTTTGTGAATATTTTCCAACAGAGTATTCACCGAGGCGTGATAAATCGAGTCGCGCACCCTCAATTTTGTCTCAGCAATCTCATAAGCCTGGAGAAAATATTTCGCTGTCTGAAGAGCCCTCACCGCGCTGCTGCTCAACCAGGCATCGGGTAAGTCCACCTTTCCTTTCAGCAGTGCTGCCATTTCGGGAGCATCCCTGTTTCCGCGTTTATTTAAGGGGCGTTGGTGATCGCCACGACTCAGGTCATCCCAACTCGATTTGGCATGTCTGACTAGTATTAGCTTTTTCATCTTTTGGGACAAAGATAATAAACAGGACAACTTTTGTGCACACCATTGGTTTTCAGAATTAACCATCCAAAAACCGCCAAAAATCTGTAGAAAGGCCTTAACTTTACGGAAATTAGCAGAAGGGTATATATTTACATGGTCAAATCCCGGTTGTGGATAGTGTTGAAGAGGAATTGAATTACTTAAATGGTATCGAAGAAAAGGAATCTCAGGGGGCTTACTGCCAAAATTCTCTCACAGGTAAAAGAAGAGGACCTGAGGTATGCTGTTTTGCAATACGCGAGGACTCACAAAGATTTCAAAGACTTTCTGCACTTGCATTTCCTCCACCTGTTAGCGGATGAAAATCCCAGGAAAAAGTACGCCAATTTCCTTTCCGGTTTTTTGAGAAAATACCTGGACAGGCCGGATAAGATCACCAATCGAAGTACCAAACAAATTCTCAATGCACTGGAGGAGTTGCGACAGCAAGCCAGAGATTTGATTTCGACCCGAAACTATTTGGAGTCCTACGCCATTTTTATCAACTTACTGCTTTACAATTCCCTGCTTATTGAGCGCACAGCTCCCAATGCACCGGTGGAGCTAACTGATTTTCAGGAAGTGTTGGTCTCCTCCTTTGCCGACATGCTGGAGTTAGAGCTACCCAGGCCTCTTCTCAATGAAATTGAGACCGAGTTGAAGTCCATGTTATTGACCGGTAGTATTTTTCCACTGCATCCGACGCTCAATCCGCTGGCTCTTTTGCTCATGCGTGCAGATTCGAGTTCCAGGCGGAAAGCCCTTCTAAATGAATATATCGATTACCTGGAGAATCACCCCCCGGAACCGGGCATACTAAGGGCGAGTTGGGCGGCCATGTTGCACCAAAGCCTGATGTACAAAAACACAGCCATCACCCTGCTACTTTTAGAAGCAGAAGTCCTCAAGGGGAAAGAGATTTACAGACTGGCCTTTGAGGTTTTGAAGGAGGACAAAATCGATGAAATGAACCTACTGGTCGATTGCGCCTTAAAGCATTACGGTCCGAAACTAGAACACTACTTTCTCGAACCCAAACTCATCAGCCACATCAAAGCGGATGATGACAAAAGCGCAGCGTCCACCTTGCAGCGCATTCTCAATAGCCCATATTCCGACCATGTATCTTTGAAAAAATTGTTGCGAAATATCGACCCGGCAGAAAAGAAGATCTTTACCGGGATGGCGGGAGATTTTGTCAATCAAAAAGACTTCAGCACAAACAGGCTCAAGGTCATTGCTGTTTTTCTGTCCTGGCTGGAAAAAGAGGATGACCTTTTTGAAATGATAAAAGACCACGGAGATGTGTGGGCGATGATAGAGTTCAATTCATACCTCGGAGACAGGAAAAAGAACGAATTGTTCGACTACTACAGGGAATATCTAGTCCAATATTTAGACAACCACATCGGACGTATGAGCGTCGAACACACCCGGAAGGTGCTCTCCCATATTCGCGGCAGTGGTATGTATCAACTAGCGGACAAGTTGGAAGTCGAAATGAAGTCAGAATTTAGCCACAGAAAGAGTTTTGCGAGACGCGGTCGCTGAGCAAACAAGGCCAATCGGAACTAAAAAACCCAAAAAATCCATGATTGAAAATACAATCCGATGAAAATTGAGTTGATCGCAGTGGGAAAAACGGCTGAG
>SKLY01000193.1 GCA_007121335.1 Saprospiraceae bacterium
AGGCTGTCTAAGTCAATGTCCAAGACAAAAAACGGATCGGCATCGATATTGTTTCCACCATCTATACCAATGTTATTAACCCAATCGCTGCTTCCCCCTGAATTGGCTATAAGGCTGTAACTGAATTCAGGATTAGAAGGGCCCCAAGATGCATCATTAAATACGGATGCATACTGTGAAGCAATATTCCCTCCGGCTGAATTGTTCCAAAATATGCTGTTCGCAACCGCGGGGGAGGCATTATCATTGTATAACCCGCCACCTTCAGCGGCCGTATTCCCCGTAAAGGTACTGTTAGTTACCTTGACGGTGTAGTAAGTTCTCCAAATGACCATCCCGCCGCCTTCATCGGCCGTATTCCCCGTAAAGGTGCAGTTCGTTATCGTGGATATAGCCTCAATGCGCATCCCGCCGCCACTACTTGCAATATTCCCCGAAAAGACGCTGTTCGCTATCATCGTGTAGCCCCCCTCATTGAGCAACCCGCCGCCGTTATTCGCCGAATTCCCCGAAAAGGTGCTGTTCGTTATCGTGGTGTAGGGAGAATTCCAAGCAATGGACATCCCGCCGCCATTATTCGCCGAATTCCCCGAAAAGGTGCTGTTCGTCACTGTGGGAGAAGAAGAAGAATAATTGTACATTCCACCACCATGATTATTAGCTGTGTTTTGTAAGAAGTTGCAATTGGTTACCTTAGGCGAAGAATCATGATTATGCATTCCACCACCACTACCATCGGCTGTATTTCCTAAAAAGGTACAGTTCGTTAATGTGGGAGAACCACTGCTGTTGTACATGCCGCCACCGGAGCGATTGGGAGAGTTAAACCATCCCGATGTAACACCTGCATTCCCCATGGTGATGGTAAAGCCATCGATCACTGCTGTACTGTCTGTCCCGGAGCCGGTTATTACTGTATATGAATTCCCATCCAGGCTGTCGCTCTGGTTGATATCTCCGCTAAGAATGGTTTGGTTGGCTTCCCAGTCCCTTCCACTCAGATCGGACTCTCCCCCGGCAAAACCACCAAAAACGGCCACTCCACTTATCAACTGAAAGGTGGCATTGCGGGGATTCGTCGGGGTAAAACCGGATGAATCAGAAGGATAGTAGGTTCCAGCGGCTACCCAGATGCTGTCCCCTGCCTGGGCTACTGCCAGCGCATCCTGAAGATTGTTAAATGCACAGCCCCAACTTGCACCGCTACCTGAGTCGGCATTGGAAGCATCTACATATATCACATTGGGGTTGCCGGGAGGTGGAGCCATAGATTGAAACTCGTAAGCTCCCATGTCCACGGTAGGCCCTGAGGCAATCCCCGCATCAAATATTCTGGGGTTACCTGCCAGATCGAAGGTGTCTGAAGCTGAAAGTGCGTTGTTGTCTCCGGCGTCGATTGCGGGGGAACAGGCAGTCAACTGAAAATCACCGGCTTCAGTAGGGGCCGAAGCGGGATCGACAGGGGAGGCAAAAAGCGGGTCGGAATCAATATTGTTTCCATTGTCAGCACCAATGCCGTTGACCCAACTACCACCACTCCCGCCTGAATTGTCAATAAGGCTATGGCTAATTACAGGGGTTGAATTAGAAAAATTGTGAACAGAAGCTGAAGTTGACCCAGCATCATCATTAGCTGCATTGTTCCAGATGATGCTATTCGTTACCGTAGGGGAGGAATTAGAAAAATTGAACATCCCGCCGCCTTGAGATGAAGCTGTATTCCCCGAAAAGGTACAGTTCACTAAGTTGGGGGAGGAACCTTGATTGTACATCCCGCCGCCATTTAAATTAGCCGTATTCCCTGAAAAGGTACAGTTCACTAAGTTGGGGGAGGAACCTTGATTGTACATCCCACCGCCTTCAGATGAAGCCGTATTCCCCGAAAAGGTGCTGTTCGTGATAGTGGGAGAGGAATTATCAATATTATACATCCCGCCGGCAATAGAAGCTGAATTACCACTTATAGTACTGTTTGAAATCTCAAGATTGCTTTCTCTGTTATATAATCCTCCACCACTTACCGCAGAGTTACCAATTATATTAACTTTAGTAATCTCAGGATTGCTTCCATCATTATAAATTCCTCCACCGTTATCACCAGAATTATTATCTACAGTGGTGTTGAAAATCACTGAATTACTTCCATTATAGTTGTAAATTCCACCACCGATTTCTGCATGATTCCCAGTGATTAAACAATTGGCTAATGTTGGAGAACCATTGTTGTTATGTATGCCACCCCCGGTCCGACGTGGATGGGTTATACCTACTGATTGTGGAGCAGCATCAGAATTCCCCATACTAACGGTAAATCCATCCAATACCGCACTTTGGTCAGTCCCGGACCCAGTCACCACCGAGTAACTGTTTCCACTTAAATCACCCGACTCATTGATATCGCCACTAAGAATGGTCTCATTGGCCTCCCAGTCTCGTTCACTCAGCTCTGTTTCTCCTCCTTCAAAACCACCAAACAAGGCCACACCAGTTAAAAGCTGAAAGGTAGCATCCCGGTCATTGGTATCATCCGTGGGATAGTAAGTCCCCTCCGCAACCCAGATACTGTCTCCGGCTTCTGCGTCATCCAAAGCATCCTGAAGATCGGAAAAGGCATCGGTCCAGGAGGTTCCATCCCCGACTCCTCCCGATACAGACTCATCGACAAAAATTACCGACTGAGCTGAAACAGCCGTCACGGCAAATAAACTAAATACTAAAAACGGTAGCAAATTGTAGAAAAACTCCCTCATAAGTAATCGACTTTGAATTGTAAATTGTCCAGGCCGAAAATTTCAGCAACCTGGTACGGATTTATTTTCAATCGTAAAATTGAGGGATAGGAGCAGAGTGAACTTGCACTATTGTAACAAAAGCTTGCACTATTGTAACACGAGTACGGAAACAGGGTAAAACCAGTATAAAAAATTTTTTATACCAATGAAAATGTAGGGTTATGGCTGAAAACACCTGTCCTTAAGGCAACAATAAAAGGAGTGGAAAATTGGGTCAAAAGGGTTGTATCAACTATTGTTTTTCACCGTGTTCGGCACGCTCTAAACTTACAGTAAAACTGCTGCCTTTTTGGTCGCCGGAGATCAAACTAATCGAACCCCCATGGAGCTCAATTATCTTCTTCACAATGGAAAGACCTATGCCACTGCCTTCCAAATTGGCGGAAGCCCCGGTTCGGTAAAAGGGCTCAAATATCCGGCTGCTGTCCTCTGGCCTGATACCCGGACCCCGGTCTGCAAAAATTATTTTTATCGACTCGCCTTCCGCACCTAGAGATACAGCGCACTTTTTATCCGTGGAAAATTTGACGGCATTGTCCATCAAATTAATAAAAGCTACCTGCAACAAATAAGCATTTCCATTTACGATAAGGGCTGTATCATCCGGGATATCCTCATCCACATGAAGCGAAATTTCGGCGGATTCCCTTCCTCTAAGAGCCTCTGTCCTGGCATCCATCAGCACCTCATCCACTCTGATCTCTTTTTTGCTGAGTTGGGATGGATCGTAATGGCTTTTGGCCATATTCAAAAGGTTCTGGACAATCCTGTCCATTTTCCGGGCATCTTTCAAGATAACCTCAAGTGTCTCCTTACGCGAGTCTCCTTCTTCAGCCTCAAAGAGGGCAAGTTCGATCTCTGTGATAATGGCAGTAAGCGGGGTTTTGATTTCGTGACTGATGTTGTGGACAAACTCTCTTTGGGACTGAAAAGACTGCTCCAATCTGTCCAACATCTCATTGAAGTGCAGAGTTAGATCCGTTAATTCGTCACCCGAGTCGCGGGGTCGCAACCTCAAATTCAGATTGGTGGCGGTGATCTCGCTGACGCTGTTGGCAATATTTCTCAATGGAGAGAGCACCTCTCTTGAAAAAACCAAACCGAGGAAATACACCAATATCAATCCGAGAACAGAGGCTTTAATGAGCGTATTCCTAAGCAGGGTGAGTTTTTCATATCCCATTCGGTCAAATCCGGCCCCGGTCACCACATAATCCTGCTCATTGTGGCGGTAGTGAACACCAATGACCTGCCAGCCGTTTTGGCGAAACTCTATGCTTCCCAGCTCGAGAATCTCATCTATCATTTCCTCCGTTTCCTGCACGATATCGATATCGATCGCATCGTGGTACAGAAGATTGAAATCAGGATCGTAAATGGCAATCTCGACCTCGCTGAGGTGTTCTCTGTTCTGGCGATAGATGGTCTGAAGAATTTCCGGGTCAATGTTCCCACTCAAAAGCAACTCCGCCTTGGTCACAGCCTCGGTTTTTATTTAGTCAAAAAAGGTGGCCTCCCGGTCATTGGCCGCAGCGAAGTAGATCACCAGGGCAAAGAGCAACAACAGCAGCCCGCAAGTGGCCGTAAAGAGAAGGCTCAATTTTGTCCTGATTTTCACAATGGATTTATTTACTGAATTTCCGGCATTTCATTAGTCACTCTTTTTCTTCTTCTTTTTTCGCTTGAGTACAAATCCCATACCTGTCTTCGTATGTATCAATCTGTGATCAAAGGGCTTGTCTATTTTTTTCGAAGGTAATTTATGTACACATCGATGAAATTGGTGCCGGTATCAAAATGGGTATCCCAAACGTCGCGGGCTATCTGGTCACGGCTGAGGACCTTTTCCGGGTTTCTCATTAAGAACTCCAGTAGATTGAATTCGCGCGGTGTGAGATTGAGTTCCACAGAATTTCTGATGACAGTTTTCGCATTGAGGTCCATGGTTATCTCATCGTACTCCAATTTATTTTCGCCGGAATCCTTATCACCGGCCAGCCTTTCAGCCCTTTTAGCCAAAGCGCGGACCCGGGCATGTAATTCCCTGAATTCAAAGGGCTTTACCAGGTAATCATCAGCACCAGCATCAAATCCCTCAACCTTGTCATCGGTGGTTCCCAATGCCGTCAGCATCAGTATCGGAACACCTGGTCTGGATTTCCGAATTAATTTCGACACTTCCAGTCCGTTTTTTCCCGGTAGCATAATATCAGAAATAATGAGATCGAAGCGATTCTCCAAACCCAATTTGAGCCCGGCATCTCCATCTCCAGCTGTGGTCACATTGTACCCCACTTTCTCCAGGCCATTTTTGATTAAATCAGCCAGGCGCTTATCGTCTTCAATCAATAGAATTTGCACGTCCGTGAATTCAATAGGGAGCGGTTAGAAAAATAGTAATAAACATAAAGGCTACCTTCATCTCAATAGGAAAATCCTCGCGCATAGTGTCCACCACTATCCAGTCTCTGGGATCACCGGGGTTTAGGGTATACATGGAAAAAAAGCCGTGGTCCCTTGTATTGATGACCCACTCTTCATAGTGATTGGCATACCGGGATCTCCAAACCATAGCAGTGCGGTTGTTGGTCACCCTCCATTCCCTGAGGTCATCCCTCCACATTTGTCTAACTGTTACAATGTCATTTGGTCCCTGAATTTCCCAGGTACTGAAATCATTCCGGTCGATATTCCTTATCCTGCCATCTTTCTCCAAAATGCGAAATCGCCAGTCGAGCCTCGGGCTTCCCCGCATATTGATCAACTCCAGGGTGCCAAAATTTACGGTATCCTCCTCGGTGAAAATGCTCCACTCTGAAAAATCATCGTCCCAAATGGTCGAAATTCCAGTTATGGTTTGGGCTTCGGTCCTTACACCAAAGGCAGCCAAAACTGCGACCAAAAGGCCTATTTTAAAAGAATAAACAGTTTTCATCCAAATAGCTTTTGAATCAAACGCAGGGCGAATATATAATAATACATTGATCGGAAGTTCAATTGAATCCCAAGAATCAACAATCCACTTGTCACCTAAAAACGTATCAATTATTGGATTGCCTCAAAAAAAACTTTTTTCCAGGATCCACCCGTCTGCAATCCCTGTATTAAAAAGGCACATCCTTGCTGAAATCCTCAGCCTGTGGACCATCGCCCTGATTTTCTTCGCTAAAAGTGGGATCCTCAAAATCATCGGTCACCTGATTGAGGTCTCCCGAATCCGTATCTCCTTCAATTCTCCAGGCATTGAGATTGGTAAAGAACTTTTCGTTCCATTCCCTTCCTCTCAAGTCAAAGTGAACTTTGATCTGCTGATTTTCCTCAAAGGGATCAAGCAAGCTACAGCGATCCTGCGTAAGTTGGAATTTGATGTACTGCTGATAAGGGCCATCCTCAGTCAGCAACACAAACTCCCTGGCTTTAAATTTTTCAGTCTTCTGTTCAGTGTCAAATTTTTTGTAGAGTTTTCCCTCAATTTCAAAAGCCATAATGGTTTATATATTTGTTTAATTAATATGCTTTAGCAAAAAGAACCTTCCTTTTAGAAGGCCTGCCGGAATAAATACATATCCCGGCTTCGTCATTTTCATCCTTTACAACACAGCGAATCGTCGCTTTGGTTTCATCTTTGATCCTCAATTCCGTTTCCGTGGTACCATCCCAGTGGGCTTTGACAAAGCCGCTGTTGGCTTCCATCAACTCCTTGAATTCACTTAGGGACTTTGCCTCATGGGTGTTGGCTGCTCTGAATTCCAGTGCGCGGTTGTAGAGATTTGACTGGATGTCGTCTAACAATTTTTCCACAAATTCCACTGCACCATCGAGAGGAACAGATACTTTTTCACCGGTATCCCTTCGCGCCACTTCAATCTGTCTTTTTTCGAGATCTCTCTTCCCAATGGCCAGTCTGACCGGAACGCCTTTGAGTTCGTGTTCAGCAAATTTAAACCCCGGTCTTTTTTTAAGGTCAGTATCATACTGCACGCTCAGGTTTTTCGCCTCCAACTGCTCCCGAATTTTATGGGCCACTTCGTCAATTTCCGGACCGGGCTTGGGAATGGGCACAATGGCTACATGCACAGGCGCGAGTTTGGGAGGAAGCACAAGCCCCTGATCATCGGAATGTGTCATGATTAGGGCTCCAACAAGGCGAGTGGACACCCCCCAGGATGTCGCCCATACGTGCTCATCCTTGTTGTTTTCATTCAAAAAGGTAACATCGAAAGCTTTGGCAAAATTTTGCCCCAGAAAGTGAGAAGTCCCGGCTTGAAGGGCTTTTTTGTCCTGCATCAGAGCCTCTATGGTGTATGTTTCCAGTGCACCAGCAAATCGCTCATTCTCTGTTTTTACTCCTTTTATAACGGGCATTGCCATATAATCTTCCGCAAAGCGGGCGTACACTTCGTGCATTTTTTCGGCCTCCTCAATGGCTTCTTCTTTGGTAGCGTGGGCAGTATGTCCCTCTTGCCAAAGAAATTCAGCGGTGCGCAGAAAAGGCCTGGTCCGCATTTCCCATCGAACCACATTGGCCCATTGATTGACCAGAACAGGCAAATCCCTGTAAGACTGTATCCAATCCTTGTAAGTGTTCCAAATTATGGTCTCCGAGGTAGGTCTCACGATCAACTCCTCTTCCAATTTGGCCGACGGGTCCACCACGACCCCACCACCTTCGGGATCGTTCATCAATCGGTGATGAGTGACCACCGCACACTCCTTGGCAAATCCCTCTACGTGCTTTGCTTCCCTACTCAAAAAACTCTTTGGAATGAAAAGAGGAAAATATGCATTGACATGCCCGGTATCCTTGAACATCTTGTCGAGATTGGCCTTTATCTTTTCCCAAATGGCAAAACCGTGGGGCTTAATCACCATGCAACCGCGCACGGCCGAATGATCTGCGAGGCCAGCCCGCTTGACAATGTCGTTGTACCACTGAGAGTAATTTTCTGATCTGGAAGCTATGCCTTTACCCATTTAATGAAGTATTAATATTGTATATGTCTGAAACTAATGTGCCACTCTATACGTAATAGAAGTAGAAAGTTGTAAAAATCTGTTGCAAAGAAAAGGTATATGCGCTTAACGCAGGCAGTTTTTTTAAACAAATCCTGCAATTTAACTTACAGAGATAGTGAAAAGTGTTACCTTGCAACTTATAATTTTTAAAGGAACAAACTCATACAAAAATGCGACATCTGATTCAAAATTCCGTCTTGTGGTTAGCTACCATGTTTTTGTTTGCGTCGCAGGGATTCTCTCAATACGATGATCTCTACTACGACCCGGACAGGCAACAATCTGTAACCACTACTACTACCACTTCAGACCGGACTCAGGACCTGAGTTTTGGTGATTACAGTGGTGACTATGATAGTGAACACTACGATTACCAAAAAGATTACGACTTTTATTATTCATCGAGAATACGGCGATTCCACAGACCCAATAGAAGTTTTGACTTCTACAGTCCTATGTTCGTCGATATGGCATACTACGGATACATGACTCCCGGAGTAAGCATTTATGTAGGTTCAGGCTTTTATCGCCCAATGAGACCGCGTATGCATCCCCACTTTGGACCGCATTATTACGACCCTTTCTATCGTCCTCATTCTTTCCATAGACCTTACAATCCATGGAGGCCAATGGGTGGATTTGGTTACTCTTATCACAGTTGGGGTTACGGTGGTTTTGGATATGCTGGTTGCCCTGCATTCTATTCAAGTTCAACTTACTATATTTACAATGTGTATAATTCTCCAGGTTTTGTTCCCGGTCAATCTCCAGGTAGCGCTGTGGCTCAAAATGTTCAGTACGGACCGAGAACCTCCACAGGCGGTACAACTGCTAGAAGAGGTCGCACTGCAGAAGCAATGCCTGGAACTACTCCAGAGGACAAAGAAGAATTGAGAGCTCCGACGAGAACCACTGAAGAGCGATTGGCCAGAGATAATGATAGAGTGGCTCCCCGCGATAGTGATAGACAAAGGCAAACTGCAGATTCTCGCACCGGTGAAACCATTGACAGAAGCGAGTCAACAGGCCTGGCTGACAGATCAACTCAGGAGTCCCAGCGCGCAGACCGAAGAGCGAGAGGTTCAGAAGGAACAACCACTGCGGCCATTCCTTCAAGAAGAACTCAGGAGCAGTTCCGCGACAACAGAGTTAACAGATCTCAAGCAGACCGGGATACGCGCACCAATGTACCTCAAACTCGTTCGGCAGACAGAACCCGCACTGACAACCGAATTTTTAATAATCCGAGAACCAATACCCGCCAGGGGTCTCAAAACACGGAAAGGCAAGGTCGCGACCTAAACAGTAGTGATCAAAACAGAACCAATACGCGAACCACTCCTAATATTAACAGGAATAGAAACAATTCAGGTTCTTCTTCACCCAATCTCAATCCCAGGGGGAATCAAAGGAATACAAGCCCCTCGCCAAATTTGAATCGAGGAAATAATAACAATACGCGAAGTTCAGGTTCTTTCTCCCCAAGACGCTCTTCCGGTAGCAACAACTCTTCCGGAGTTTCTCCATCAAGGAGAGGAGGCTCTAACAACAGCGGCGGTTCTACCAGAAGCAACCGCGCAGGAAGAGGAGGATAATTGTGGTTAAAATCATAAATAACAATTAACGAATCTGGATCATTTTTAAGAATTAAGGGCGAAGTGGTAAACAATGTAAACCACTTCGCTTTTTTTATTGGTGTTCAATCAGATCGGTTAAATGCTCGATCCCGCAAGCTGATTTTTGGCAGAAATATTACACTTAGAATGTTCTGTAGTAGATTATGGACGTTTGATAAGATAACTGCCCAACATCAAAAACCGTAAATCCGCTTAGGAACTGAACGAATTACATAGCTTGGCCAGGATGACCCATCAGGAGAAAAAATTTAAAAGCTTCAACTATGACGACTATGCGATCAATATTTTTAGCCGCCTTCGGCCTTTTAATGTCAGTGGGTTTGACTGCTCAAACTCTTGATGATGCCATACGCCTTTCCACTCTTGACCACATAGGGACAGCCAGATTCATGGGAGCAGGTGGAGCGATGACTGCTCTCGGTGCAGATTATTCAGCCTCAGCCTACAACCCGGCAGGTTTAGGTCTCATCCGCAGGAGTGAACTCACCTTTACTCCCCTGCTCTACACCAACAATACGGACGCGAGATGGGCGGCCAATCGAGAAAACGATCGATTTTCAAATCTTCAGTTCTCTAACTTTGGCCTGGTTATCTCCGGGCAACCCCGTAATTCAGGAACTTTCACCAATTTATCATTCGCGGTGGGATACAACCGACTGGCCAACTTCCACTCCCATATTTTTTCAAGTACCCGCAATGAGGGAAGTATTTTAGACCGCTTTACAGAATTGGGAAGAGGACTTGAACCCGAGCGAATCGACGATTTCGAAGTGGGGCCGGCCTACGATGTTTTTGCGCTTATTTTTGATCCGACCGATAATACTTACTCCAGCGATCTCGAAGCCGGCACTGCGTTGCGAAAAGAACACACATTCCGGACTGAGGGGAGTATCAATGAAATATACCTCTCTTTTGCAGGTAATTTGCGAGAAAAACTAATCATGGGACTTACGCTCAGTGTGCCCATTGTGAACATCACTGAGGACAAAATTTATTTTGAAGAGGACGATGAGGGTGTGAATCCGGTTTTCAGATCATTTGAATTTACAGAAAACGATGAATTGTCGGGAGTTGGATTTCAACTCAAGGCAGGTATGATCTACAGGCATTCCCAGGCATTGCGATTTGGTCTTGCCATTCACTCGCCTACCTGGTACTCTATGTCCAGTGAATTCACTACATCAGCAACCTATGATTACGATGTAACCCAAATTGAAGAGGGCATTCCCCCTGGACCTCAAACAGCTAATTCCCCCCGCGGACTTTTTGACTACAACTTTACAGCCCCATGGAGGATAATGAGTGGGGTTGGCTACCTCATCCAAAACAGAGGTTTCATATCTTTCGATATCGAGTATCTGGATTACACCAGTGGTCGATTCAACTTTGAGTCACGCTTTTCATCTGATGAGCGGGTCAGAAACAATGAGATTGGGAACGAACTGGGCAGTGCTCTGAATTTCAGACTGGGTGGAGAACTAGCATTAGACCTTTTCAGAGTGCGAGGAGGATTGCAGTTTATTGAAAGCCCATTTGAATCAGTTGATGACAGAGACCTTATCTGGAGTCTGGGAGTGGGCATTCGAGAATCTGACTTTTTTCTCGACCTGGCTTACCAGAGAGGCCTACGTGAAGGGGCCTATAACCCCTACCAGGTTCCGGGTGCTGAAGTACAACAACGCGTACTCACAGATGCCACCGTCAGTCGGATCGCACTAACTGCAGGTTTTAAATTTTGAGATGCAAGCGCTCATTTTTCTTGCATTAACCCAATGGATTTCGTAAATTTGAGCCCGTTTTAAATATCAAGAAACAATAGAAGATGCACTACTACAAAATGGGGAAAATACCCCACAAAAGACATACTCAGTTCCGGCAACCCAACGGGGAGTTGTACCACGAGGAACTTTTTTCCACTATAGGATTTGACGACAACGCCTCCTTGCTTTACCACGTTCAGCCACCTACAAAAATACTACAGGTTGGGGACCCCAGGGATGTAAAGCCGGAAACCATTCACGACAAGCAACTCAAGCACCGCTGCCTGATGGGCTTTAACGTCAGTCCCTCTGACGATTACCTGCAGAGTAGAAAACCGGTACTTGTCAATGGAGATTGTAAATTAATACTCGCAGCCCCAAAGAAGGGAAACAGCGATTACTTCTTTAAAAATGCCGATGCCGATGAGGTGATTTTTATACACGAGGGAAGCGGAAAGATCAGAACCCAGTACGGCAACCTTAACTTCAAATACGGGGACTACATCGTAATTCCCAGGGGTACGATTTACAAGCTGGAATTCAAGGATGAAAACAACCGCTTGTTTATCGTAGAGTCTTACAGCCCGGTGGTAACTCCAAAACGCTACCGCAATCAATTCGGTCAGTTGATGGAGCACTCTCCTTTCTGTGAAAGAGACATTAGAAAACCCGAAGAGCTGGAAACCCATGATGAGGAGGGCGACTTTTTGTTCTATATCAAAAAAGAGGATGCACTCTATCCGTACCATTACGGAAGTCACCCCTTCGATGTAGTTGGTTGGGATGGATATGTCTATCCATACATTTTCTCCATTCACGATTTTGAGCCTATTACAGGGCGGGTGCACCAACCCCCTCCGGTACATCAGACTTTTGCAGCAAGGGGATATGTGATATGCTCCTTTGTGCCCCGCTTGTACGACTACCATCCCCTCGCCATTCCCGCTCCTTACAACCACTCCAATATTGACAGTGACGAGGTGCTTTACTACGTGGACGGAGATTTTATGAGCAGGGACAATGTGGAGCGCGGAATGATCACCCTTCACCCGGGTGGGATTCCTCACGGCCCTCATCCCGGCACAGTGGAAAAATCCATCGGTAAAAAAGAGACCAAAGAACTTGCGGTTATGGTTGACACCTTCAGACCGCTGTTGATGACCACTCATGCAGTGGATATTGAAAACAAGGATTATTACAAGAGTTGGAAAAAATAAAACTGCGCAAAAATGGATACTTTAACAAGTAAAGAAAAGAAAACAGTTAGGGACACTTTCCCTATCAAAGGAACTGATTTTATAGAATTTTACGTGGGCAATGCAAAGCAGTCCGCCCTCTTTTACCAGGCCGCTTTTGGGTTCAAACTGGTGGCTTACAAAGGACCGGAAACAGGCAACAAAGAAACCGTAAGCTACGTGCTGGAACAAGGCAAAATCAGGCTGGTCCTCACCTCTGCTTTTGAGCCTGACCACGAAATTCTCAAGCATGTGCAATTGCACGGTGACGGCGTTAAAGTACTGGCACTGTGGGTGGACGATGCACGGGAAGCCCACGAAAAGGCCGTTGAACGCGGTGCTAAATCGGCCTTTGAACCATATACTATGAGTGATGAAGACGGCGAGGTGGTGCTGTCTGGAATTCACACTTACGGAGAGACCATCCACACTTTTGTAGAGAGAAAGAATTACTCGGGTGCATTTATGCCCGGATTTCAGCCCAAAGAGAGCCTTAGAAAAGTGAAACCTGTCGGACTTAAATACGTGGACCACTGCGTCGGCAATGTAGAACTGGGTGATATGAACCGATGGATAAAATTCTACCAGGAAGTGCTAGGGTTCAAACTGCTCATTACTTTTGACGATAAGGATATAAGCACTAAATACACTGCTCTGATGAGCAAGGTGGTTTCCAGTGGCAACGGCTACATCAAGTTTCCAATCAATGAACCTGCCAAAGGACTTAAAAAGTCACAAATCGAGGAATACCTTGACTTCTACAAGTCAGCAGGAGTTCAGCACATCGCCGTCTCTACCGATGATATCATCAAAACGGTAGGTCAATTGCGGGAAAATGGTGTGGAATTCCTCTACGTACCGGAGAATTATTACGAAGATCTATTGGACAGGGTCGGAGAAATAGACGAAAGCATCGAAGACCTGAAGTCCCAAAATATCCTCGTGGACCGGGATGATGAGGGCTATCTGCTGCAGATTTTCACCAAACCGGTTCAAGACAGGCCCACTTTGTTTTACGAGATTATTCAAAGAAAGGGAGCCCAGTCATTTGGAAAGGGTAACTTCAAGGCATTGTTTGAAGCGATTGAAAGAGAACAAGAACTAAGGGGTACGCTTTGACCCCTTAGCTTTTCCGGTTTGTTTACAGGGCAAGGCTCAGTCATACACTGATTATGCTTTTCGTTTGTGACCAGGCGGAGTCCGGGAGGTAATTGAGATGATTCTCGACTCGACCTCTTTCCACTCCTGTCAATCACGTCAAAAGGCGAACTTAGAAGTCAGTCGAATTGAGAGGTTTTTTGAGAATGAGGGTAAGGCGTAGTTGCCAATTCTGTAGTAAAACCCAACTCCCAGGCTATCAAAAATGCGGTTGACTTCAAAACCTGTTTCGAAATACCCCTGATCGGTTGAGCGCAAGTCGATGTTTTGATGTTTTTCAAGGTCCACATCCAGGGTTCCGTACATTCCACGCCCTACAATTTCGAGATGGGGAGCACTTCTGGAATCGGGACTGAACAACAAACTGCCCAGGTCGTAGCGAAGCATGAGCATTACAAAACGGTCGTTGGTGAATTCCACAGGCCTCATGGTCTCGAAGGAATTTCGGTCAGCCACACTAATTCTCCTCCAAAACCCGGTATTGTCCAGGGCACTGTATTTTCCTGTAAATAAGCCTGAATAGGGTACCTCCCCGAAAACAGCTCCCGCGGTCAGTTCGGCTGTGAGTCTGCCAAATGCAGGAAACCTCCTTTCAAACAATCCCGTTAATACCAATCGCTGAAAGTCAAATTCTCCTCCGGCAAATCCATCCATACCATGCGCATAGGATAAATAAAACCG
>SKLY01000294.1 GCA_007121335.1 Saprospiraceae bacterium
AAGGTAAACGCTGAGCTTTTCTCCGCGCTTTCTCCGCGATCTCTGCGAACTCTGCGGTGATTCTTTACCTCTCATTTACTCACCCCCCAATGCTTTGGGGGCCAAGCACGCAAAGGTAAACGCTGAGCTTTTCTCTGCGCATTCTCCGCGATCTCTGCGAACTTTGCGGTGATTCTTTACCGGGAAAATTATGAATGCATCATCCCTTCAATCTGATAATCTTGTTTCAATCTCGCAGCCTCGTAAATTCTCGCCCGGGCTGTGTTTTCATCGGCCGTGCCCCCTGTCATAATGGATTTTCCGGGCTCACCGGTGAAGGCTATCTGCTGATTCAACCAGTACTCCACCTTACCGGGATCGGGATCAAAAGTTTCCCTCACAAAAGCCAGTTCAAGTCCCGTGGGATTGTACGGAAAAGAGTATTTATTGTCCTTTTGCTGCTTTAAAAAATGCGGTCTGTCAGTCACCCTGAGCATCTTTTTAAACTTCCGGGAATCCCAAAATGGGTGATCGGGCAGTGCCTGCCTGTACAGCGCAAAGGCGTAGAGATTAAAAGCGTGGTAACCGGCGGCCTTTTTTCGCAAACTCCTCTTACTCACCTGGTAGTAGCCGTATCGGACTACCCCCTCCACCACCTTGGGCGGATGCTTGACCTTTAGAGAGAGCCGGGTAACCGGAGACACGTGGTTGATCACCCCGTCCCGGTAGAGTTTTACCCGCGTGGCGATTTTTTCAAAAAAGAGACTGGACGCCTCCACCGCAGCAGGGGTTCTATCCAACATGGTGGAGACAGCACCGAACCACAATTGGTGATTGAAGGTCGGGTCAGGAGAATTGTAGCTACCATCCACATTAAGCCGCTTCCAAATCCACAAATCTTCGTCAAAACTGTGCAGCAGGTAAACCTCCTCGGCCAGTTGGTAGAGCTCAGGTCTGTCAAAAACCTGTGCAGCCTTTATGAGTGCCTCCATGACCCATGCCTGGCCGATAAGTCCGTTGCAAAAGTCCTTTTCAGGGTTTTTTCTTATCCAAAAAGCAGCTTTCATCGGTCGCGCTTCCGCACCTGTCAGATAAGCAATCGCCTTTTCAGCAAAATCTTTATAGCGGCTGTCCTTTGTCCTTTCGTAGAGGACCGAAAACACAAAGAGCCAATGCGCCGTATTGCGCACCGGGGTCTCCTCATCAAAATACGGCCCATTGTGGCCGGCAGGCATAAAGCCTTTTTCCCCGATCAATGCACCGGCCTTATTGGCCTCCTGTTCCAGTAATTCACCTAATTGCATTCCGTTGGATTTTGCTGCAGAAAAGAACCCGCGTACCAGATCTCGGCCAACCGGCTTCTCTGCTTCAGTCTGATCTGACGCAAAATTAATTAAAATGTCGGGATATGGAGGGTTAATGTTGGTTCTCTTAAAGGTTAAATCGAGATAGAGCGCCAACCTCATCTCTTTTTAAACCTCTGCATGCCGGATGCGAGCAGCATGGTCACCTTGATCAATCCCCCGAGCAGAAACAGCCGTATCCCAAGCAACGGTATAAATCCATCACCGGCATTTCTGTGCAATTCCCTGAAGGCCTTTTGATCAATATTGAAGAATTTCTTCATGACGGATGCACCGCCGGTGTTTTTCTTTTGGCGGGTATCTATTGCAGCCCTACCCTTTCCAACACGCCACTGTTTACGCAGCAGTTCCCGAAAGCCACGAGCGACCTTATAGACCTTTGCCCCTGAGCAAAACGTCAATTTCTTCCCTGCTTCAGTAGCTTTCCCTGTCCAGCGCACATCGGCACCCGAGCGCACACCCTCGGGAAACATACCGACCTCATCGAACACCTCCCTGCGGATGAATAAATTGGCAGTTTTGGCCACTGCCCTGAGTTCGATGGACTCCTTCATCTTGATGTTGGTGAGGGCATCGAAAATTTTAGCGACGGTAATCCGGCCTTCAAAGTCGAAAAGCACGGCCCCACCGACCATATCCGAACCGCTTTCCTCCAGACATTCCAACCCTTTTTGCAACCATCCGTCCGAGGGCATACAGGTGGCGTCCAAAAGCACAATCACTTCCCCGGTGGCCGCTTCAATGCCCCTGTTTCGCGCTGAGTACGGACTTCCCAGGTGTTTGGTCTCTTTAAGAAATACAAGTCCATCCATTACACTGACTATCTCCTCCGTCCCATCCGTAGAGCCATTATCGACAATGATCAATTCACACTCAAATCCCGACCGGCAGAAATTGATCTGTTCAATCAGGGCCGGCAGTCTGTGACCGTCGTTGAATACGGGGATGATGATGGAGGTAGTCAAGGTCATATGTAGTAAATTACAGAAAGCAAATATAACAGAATTGGGAGTTTGAAGTCAAAAGGTCTCAGAGTTTGGAAGGTGATTCAGTATTAAGTTCGGGAAATAAATTCCGAAGCAGCGTGGTTTTTCAGAGGCCCCAGAATGGCAAATGAGGTTAAAAGTCAGAGATGTCAATATCTTGAGGAAGGCCCACTCGCATAAAATACCTGGCAAAAGCCTGTGAGAGACGCCCCTGGTATGGTGGAAGTAATCGCACCCGGTCAGCCCGGATCCTTAATCAAGAGCATCTGAATCGAAAAAGGCCTTCGGTTGGTGCTTCCTTACGTATCTCACTTTCCCCTTCACCCTAATTTTTTTGCCAACCGGTGGTTTGGCATTCAAATCATAATCATCGTTGAAATGCCCTATCTCGTAATCATCCATACTTGATGCCAATGAGGTATCAGCCACAAATACAGATATAGTGGTACCTATTGTTTGTTTTATGAAAAAGAGGGATGTTCTTCCGTCTTTATCTTTAAACAATGATTCATCCCTGAAAAAGGAGGTAAGGTGGAAGGCCAATGCCTTATCTTCATCCTTCCAACCGGGATAATCCATACTGGATGAAAATTTGCCTCTCCTAATTTGTGTCTGAGTTTCCATGATTTAACCTTTAAATGATTCGTATAAATCGCCCCTTTTCATTTCCTTAAAAAATTTACTAAAAATACCGTAGATCCCTTTAAACCAATAATATAAAATACCTTTATTGAGTTCATTTTGAGTCCAGTTAATTAAGTTTTGCAACAATAGACTTCACTCCTTCTTTCTCGCCTTTCGGAAGATTCGCAAGCAACTGGCTTACATATTGAAAAATGTTTGATTGAAGTTAATATTAGTTTTTTCAGTAATATAATATTGCACATTTCTCTCGCGAAAATTCACCTGAAATTACTCACGGGAAACTATTGCCTGCGATAATTCACAATTTATGTAGTTACCTAAGCAAATATTTTCTAATAATTCGCCGGATTTTGCTACATCAGCGTCAAAAAAACACTTTTCCTTAGACGCATTGAGTGTTAAAACTGCCATTGCAACGGCAATTATCTATCAATTCACCGTTTTGTTCCGCATACGCCGAATAAAACATGTGAACAATTGACAATTCTTTATCTTAGCCCAATTTTTCTTCCAAAAATAAAATTTCGAACATACAGCGAAAAGGCTGGACGAGCTATCTTATTTCAAGTACTATCTAAACAACCCCTGTGAAAAAACACTTACTTCCCCTCCTGTTTTTCCTGGCCTGGCAACTGCCCGGTCTTTTCGCCCAACAAATTATCTTTGTCGATGCCAGTGCCGGTTGTCCGGGGAACGGCAATAGTTGGGCATCAGCCTATTGTGAGTTGCAAACCGCTCTGGAGAATGCATCCCCCGGCAGCACGATATGGGTGGCTGCAGGTACTTACCAGCCGGATCGCGGACCTAACAACAATCCGGGAACAAACTCCTCTTTTGTGCTGAGAAATGGCGTTACCATCCTCGGGGGCTTTGCGGGAAATGAGAGTGAGGCAGACGAGAGGGACTGGGAAGCCAATCAGACAATCCTCAGCGGAAACATAGACGGAGGCAACAACTACAGTACCACAGTGGTGAGGGGTGCCGATCTGGATGAGAGTGCAGTACTCGATGGTTTTATCATTCAAGGTGGCAGGGCGTCCACTTCCGGCAGTTGGACTTCACCCGCCACCAGTGGCGCCAATATGCACCTCACCAACAGCAGCCCCGCAATAAGGAATTGCATTATAA
>SKLY01000132.1 GCA_007121335.1 Saprospiraceae bacterium
CAATATTTGTTCCTCTAATTTCCTTTGAATCACGACAACAGATATTATTACCTTTATAAAAACGTAAATTTAGACATTAATTGATACTAATACACAATTTTAGACCTAAATTTGTGCATGAATACGCAAAATTACACCTGTTTTTGTGTATTAGAGCACAGAATTCTGATCGGGAATTTCATGGTGTATTATGATCAATGGAATGGGATGTAGGGATATTAAGGACGCAGGGCATTGCGTGTCCAGGGTTCCAGGATTTGCATTGAATTGGCAGGACAAATACGCACGGCCGTGCGTATCTAAAGTTATTGGCCAAAAACCCTAACGGCTTATATCAACTTTCCACTTTCCAAACTTTCCACTTTCCAAACTTTTTACTGTCAATTGAACCCTCTGCGTCCTCAGCCTCCTTTGCCCCCTCTGCGTGAAACCAATATCCTATACATCGATTTCCCAAAAGTCTGAACCTTCGCAAAAAATCAGGAATCTCGCCGTAAAAGCATTATCAATTGTCCACTGTCCATTGTCCATTGAACAATCATTCCTCCAACAAAGGTCCCTCCTCCTCTCTGCCGGAGTCCAAAGTTCTGATCGCTCGCTCTTCTTTATCTTTTCTTCCGAAAAGGCGAATGCCCTGCATAAATTCCTCGATGGTATCAAACTCTCGTCTAAAGGAGATACCCAGACTGTGTCGGTTTCTCCTGCCTTCGGCCACGTAGTCGTAATTGGTAGTCATACGAAGGCGCCAACGGCGGTCCGGGGTGATAAAATATTCCACCGTTCCGTAAGGTGCGAGGAAGGGTTCGTTGGAGAAGAAGCTCTCACGGACGTAATTGCCACCCACATCCAATTGAATACGGTCATCAAATAGTGAGGGTCGCAATCCAACCCGCACCTCGCTCTGCCTTGTGTCGATCCGCCCTGCTTCAACAAACTCTCCTGTGGGCAATACGTACCCCACGTCCATTTCAATTCCGGAGATAAATCCAACATCCTCAAAGGCGTTGGAGAGCAGATCGGACAAATAGAGAGATAGCTGTGTGCTAAGCCATTCGTTAACCGTATTTGTAATGGCCGCTACGGAGGTTTCTATGTTAAAGGAAGAGGGCAAAAATCCACCGATGACCACCAGGGCAAAAACCTGGCGGTTCATCTCATCGGGGTTGTCCTCCAGGTCGAGTATTTTTCGATCGGTCAGGGTGCGCAATTGACCGGTTAGGTTGGGGAAGTTGATGGTGAAGTTAATCTCGGGGTTATTGAGGTATCCCTGCAGCAACATGTTGAGGTCCACAGGAGTAGACTGTCTGGCTTCTCCCAATACTTCGGCACTTACAGATCCACCTTGCAAATAATCCTCTATAAAAGCATATGGTGCAGCATTCAAGCCCGAATAAGTGGCTTCTATATCGATTATCGCATCAAAGGGATCGCCCGTCCATTGAATATTTCCGCCACTGAGCACATCGAAGGGTTTATTGATCTGCAAAAGAGCGAAAGTATTCGCGAAGAGGTATTTACCCTCCCTGATGTCATAGTCTCCAAAAATGTTGAAATCCCCGTTTCTCGTCAAACTCACCTGGAAATTACCATTGCCCCTACCCTGTAGAATATCTCCGGTCTGTTCATTAAAAATGATTTGCACTTCCGCTTCTTCATTGACCGTCATATCCAACTGAAAGTTCACGCCTGTCACATCTCGGAAAAAGGAGCGCTCTTCCGCCACCAGGTCTTCATCAAAACTGATAAAATCAAGCTCGCCTGATTCTATATGTTCACCAACCAAAATATTGAATTTCGTTCCCGGGCCATTGACCGCAGTTACTCTGATTTCCGGTCTTTGAAAACTCCCTCTGAAGGAAGCGTCCAACTGTCCCAAAATGGTCCCGTAATAGAGGTCACTGTCTTCCCGCCTTGTATCAAGTCCGAGAATTCGGTCGGAGGTTATTTCTGTATTTAGGACCATATCACCGAAATTTCTATGCATTAATCCACCGTTTATCCGGGCATTATTTCCCATTCGGTCGGTTAATTCAACACCGGTCATATCAATCATATCCCCGGTGATATTGACTCGTTGATTGTTTATATTGAAAGTCACCCCCAGTATTTCAACCTTGGTGGACGTATTGAAAATGTAGGCGTGGCCGTCGGTATTGAGGTGGCTGAGATTGTTGCCCGTAATTGATAACTCTCCATCAAATGTGCCGGTAGTGCCGCTCACACCATCTTCGATAATATTTTGAAAGATCATCATTGGGAAGGACTCAATCCCGAGGTTTAGGTCCACAAGATAGCTGTCTTCAGGAACCTCATCCTGGTTCAAAAATACAGCTCCACCACCGTTGAGCCTTCGATCCGGATGTGAGGTTTCAAAATCCAGTTTGAGCGGATGTGGTCCGGTTTGCAAACCGGCGGTTAAATTCAGGTCTCCGTATCCTATGCCCTGAAAAACGAGGTCACTCACCAACAAATCGGCTGCCAGGGCATCTATGTCAAAAATATTCGCCACCTCCAATTCTGCATTGAGGTCACCACTCAGCAGGTATCGTGGATCATCTATCAAATCGTTTACCAGGTCAATATTTACACCACTGACACTCAAGTTTACACCCCGGTCATTGATGCTTTTTATTTCCAGTTTTTTCTCCTCACTTGAAAAAGCGAGGTTTTGCGTTTGGAAAAACTCCTGACCTATTATCAACTGATTTCGATCCTGTACACTCCAATCGTCACCAAAAAGAGTTAGTTGGCTATCGGAAAACCTAAAGGCCCAGTAATCATCAAGCATAAAACTCCTGCCCTCTATTTGCATTCGATCGACAACTGTCCCGTATTCAGAAGTATTTAAGGCGAATCCAATGGTATCGGGGCCAAAATCAAGAAAAAAAGTGGTGGGGTTTATTTCCCTGATATTGCCAAGATCGAGTTTTTCTGAAGTTATCACAGCATTTCCAATGGGGCCGTTAAAATCAACCAATCCGTAAAATGTCTCTGCTCCGGAGTCACCCAAACGAACCTCAGGGAAAGAGAACTCGAGCCGATAAATATCCTCATTGGAATTTACTTCTCCCCATATCCTGCTGTCTCTTAAAGTATCCAAATCAGGGGCGAAAAGCCAGGTCAAGGCCCTTGAATCCACAATTTCCAACTCATAGGTAAAATCTGCACTCGGCACCCGCTCTATGGTATCTGAGTCAAAAACCAGGGGTGCATAGCTGAAATTTTTCAATGCGTAATTCTTAAACAATGCATTAAAGTCCTCGAAAAAATAGATGCCGTCCAACTCCAGGTTCAATATATCTGATTCCACAATAAAGTTTTTCAGGCTGTCCGCTGTCACAGTAGCTAAGGCGGACAGTTCTTTTATTTTAGTGTGCATGCTATCCGGCACTGTGATGGCAAAATCATTTATGGAAAGGGAGCCCTCGGGGTATTTTAGATTTAATTGGGTGATGTCTGCGGAAAACACACCGCTCAACTCAAACTCCCGCTCCGTCAAATACAATTCTCTGGTATTCATCTTATGCAGGTCAATATCGGCATTGACCCTGAAGCGATCGCCTCCATAAAAAACAGCTCCAATCAACTCGAAGTCCAGGTTGGGGTCCTCTGTGCTGAAGAATCCGTCAAAAAAGGTATTGGTAATGTATCCATCCATAGATAGATTGGCGTAATCGTAGCCGCGGAAAGAAAAATTTTTGATCTGTGCCCTTAGGTCTGCATAAATAAAGTCTTCCGTAAGACCCATACCCTCATCGACTTCCGCGCTTAAAGTCATGGGGCCGAAATCCGGATTTCCGGTCCATGTGGCGAGGTCGAAATCTTTTATCTCGATCATACCACTGTAAAGCGCATTCTCTACACCATTCAAAACGTCCAGCCGCATGTCGGTTCTTAGCAATCCGAGGTCGGTTTTGAGCAATCCTTCGGCCACAAAATCTCGAAAGTAGCCATCAAACCGACCCGCAAACTCCAGGTTACCCAGTTTATAAAAATTGTCAGGAGCTTCAAATCCGGGCACCAAATCTTTTAAACCATCCATACTGGTCTTCAA
>SKLY01000063.1 GCA_007121335.1 Saprospiraceae bacterium
CCCTCAGTTGAATAGCTTGTTGCTTTGAGTTCAAAAAAGATTCTCCAGATTTGAATCCTAAAAGTCTTGAATTGACGATATGAAAATAACCCCGTAGGGGTGGCATGATTATAACCCGATACAGAAAAATGTTTTCCGAACCCCGTAGGGGTGAAATGATAATAACACCATACACACCCCCTACATCCTTCCCATCACAAAAACACCCTAAGCCCATAATTGAACTTAATCACATTAAAAGACTCAGTCGCGAGTATGGCTTCGCTTACATTCATCCATCCGTAGTCCACTCCGAGTTCCAGGGCTGTGCCGGGGTTTAGCATGTAGTTGATTCCGACCCCGCCATTGGCATAGCCGTAGCTGTACTCTGAACCCAGCCCCTCGATATTGAGACCGCCGAATTCATAGCCACCCCGGAAATACAAATGAGTTCTGTTGTTCTCTCCGAGGGAGAGATAGTAGCGGAGTGACGGTTCTATGGAGAAAAGGGTAGTAGTGGCCTCCGTATCGGAACCTCCGAAATTGGTGATGCCCATATTGAGGCCGAACATGGTTTTGTCAGACAGAAAAAAGCCGACTCCTGCATTGAATGAAAAGTAGTTGCTTCTGTTATCGGACAGGTTGTTGTAATTAATTGATTCACTGCTGAAAGGAAAATCAGTGATGGGGGTAGCCAGGAAACGCTCCGGCACAAAATCGCTGTTCAACACAAATCCACTGGAAAGACTCACGGTTCCACTCCTGAAGTAGGATTCGTTTTCCTCCCGCATTTCATCAAAAATCTCGCGGCTGGTCTCAGAAATCAGGGTTTTCCATCCGATTCTCATCACAAAGTTGTTAAATCTCATCTGACCTGTATTGGGGTTCTCGATGATGGAAATTCCGAGCGCACCCTCAATGATCACAAATTCCTCGGTGAGGAAGTCTGCACCGACCGTTGGCTGAATGATGGGTAGTGTCCTGGTGTCTTGAGATTCCTGGTAGTTTGCGATCACCCCGGCTTCCAGTTCACCGTAAAAAAAGTAATTTTCCGAGCCCGGATTAAAATAGTAGCGCGCGAATCCGCCGTACATGGCATCTCCAAAATTTCGCCCACTCATTAAATGCCCGTATCCACCAACTCTAATCCCGACTGCGAGGCCTGGCATTGGGAAGTAACCCACTTTAGCGTAAAGTCGGGGTATAAAAAAATCCTCCTCACTATCATATCCAGTCTGACCGCGGATATCCAACAAAAAAGATCCCTTTTCCAATTGCCCGTAAAGTGGTGAGCTTAGCAAGAAGCTGAATAAAACGATAAGAACCGGAGTAATGCGCATTTTCAGTGGTTTAGGTTTTGTTTGGCAATGCAAATTAGGCACTTCCGCCGACCTGGACAAATCCGTCGGGAAAATAATCCCCCTTGACCCATTTCCTTGTCGATTAAGATGCCATTGTCGTTATATTGCAGTGTAAAACCATTTTGGGCTGTTTCCGGTTTACAACAAAATAAGACCTGGCCATGCATCCGGATTTGAGAAACCTGTTACTTCACCTTAGGATACCTTTTTCGGTATTGCTGTTGCCGGTTTTCCTCTTTGCTGCCATTGCTGCGGTCAACTTTGATCCCCTGGGATTCGTTGTGGCGTTTTTTATTCTTCATCTCCTGGTGTATCCTGCCAGCAATGGTTACAACAGCGCCATGGACAGAGACGAGGGCAGTATTGGCGGATTAAAAAGGCCTCCTCCTGTTCCCTCATCTATTCTCCCGCTTACCATTTCCATGGACATTGCTGCTGTGCTGTTGAGTTGGCTGTGGTCTCCCGGTGCGGCGGTCGTTTTGTTGATGTATATTTTGGCTTCGCGGGCGTATAGCTGGCGGGGGATCAGGCTGAAAAAATACCCGGTTATCGGATTTTTGGTGGTGGTTGTCTTTCAGGGAGCTGCGGTATTTTACTACTCGGTTTGCATGGTGGATCTCGAGGCTCCGGGCCTGACAGAATTGCCCTTGCAGATGAACATGGGCATGGTGCTCTCCTCCCTTATGATAGCGTCTTCCTATCCGCTGACCCAGGTTTACCAGCACCGGCAGGACGAAGAGGATGGGGTGATGACCATCAGCCGGTTGTTGGGAATTCGTGGCACCTTCGTATTTTCGATGGTTTTGCTCATCTTTTTTACCGGCATGCTGTTTAGTTACCTGGTTTTATTCGGCCGATTGTACGATATAGTGCTGTTTTTGTTCTGCACGGCCCCGGTCACTGCGCATTTTTTCAGATGGTCGAGAGAAGTACTCGAGGACCCTGCTGCAGCCAATTTTGAAAACAGCATGAAGATGAGTTGGCGCGGTGCCATCGGAACCAATATTTTTTTCACCTGGCTCTTTGTGGCCTCACAAATTCTTTGAATGGCTGTAATTCAATCGATAGGACTTCATGTTCCCGGGCACAAAACTTCCGCAGTGGAAATTGTGGAATGGGCCGGCAGAGTGTACGGTCAATCTGACCAGCTTCGCAAGTTCAGGTTCATCGTCGCTCGCTCGGGCATTGAGAACAGATTTTCCGTAGTGCCCGATTTTCGCGAGCAAAGCCCCAACGGTCTTTTTTCCCTCAATGGAAAATTTGAGAATCCGCGCACATCCGACCGCATGACCGTTTTTCAAAACGAGATAATCGAACTCGCAAAGGGCGCTTCTGAAAAAACGATTGCCTCAGCGGGTATTGACCCCACCGAGGTGACCCATCTCATAGCTGTGAGTTGCACAGGCCTCGGTGCTCCGGGACTGGAGGTGGGACTCGGGGAAGCCCTTGGTTTGGGCCAATCCACTGAGCGCCTCGCTGTAAATTTCATGGGTTGCTATGCGGCTTTTCCCGCATTGAGAATGGGGCATTACATCTGTTCGACCGATCCGTCTGCAAAAGTCCTCATTTGCTGCGCCGAAACCTGCACGCTACATTTTCGAAAAACCGATTTTTCGGATGATCTGCTCACCACAGCGCTTTTTGGAGACGGGGCTGCTTCGGTTTTGATGACGGCCGATGGGTCCAATGATCCGGTTCGGATGGAATGGCTGGGTCACAGTTCAGTTCTCGTTCCTGCGCCCGATGAAATGAGTTGGAAGGTGGGAGATTTTGGTTTTGAGATGAACCTCACTCAGGAAGTACCGGCCTTTATTGAAAAACACATTTCCGGGGTGTACGATGCGCTGCTTCAAAAGACAGGCCGGGATAAGGTCGATTATTTTGCTGTGCACCCCGGGGGAAAAAACATACTTGAGGGTTTTGCACGGGCGCTCGAGCTCACGGATGAGGAGATGGCTCCCTCTTTCAATGTGTTGAGACGGTACGGAAATATGTCCTCGCCGACGGTGCTTTTTGTACTGGAGGACATCAGAAGGGCATTTATGGAATCCGATAAGGACAGGGCCCTGGTTTTTGCTGCTGCTTTTGGTCCGGGATTGACCATTGAGGCCGCTATTTTGGAAATGACGAAGTAATCTCACATTGAAAAAACGCTCACGGGAAAAGGAATTGATGGATGGTCCGCTTGAGGATCCCGAAGAGCTGTATCGCAACCTCAGGGAACTCGTATTCATCAATCGCTTCACAGCCAATTATCCCACCACTTTCAAGAAAATGCGAAAGTTGATCCCGGCGGATAAAAGGGAACTGAGGGTGGTGGATATTGGATGCGGAGCCGGGGATTGGTTGAATTTCCTCCACCAAAAATCATCCCAACTCCCACCGCAATTGCAACTCACCGGCCTCGATCTCGAACCGCACGCCATTGAATTTGCGAAGACCCGTTTTCCTGAGCTGAAAAGTTCGGTCAACTGGCGAGTGGGGTCTCTGAAGGATTATATTTCGGCCGGTGAGCCGGTTGATATTGCGTGTTGTAATTTGCTGTGTCACCACCTGGATGAGGACGAAATTGTGGAAATGTTGAGGGGGCTGGGCCGGGTCTGCAAGTTCGGAATTGTGATCAACGATCTGGAGCGAAACCGGCTGGCCTACCAATCTATTCGCTTACTGACGGGCCTGTTTTCCTCGTCGAGATACACCCGTCACGATGCTCCGCTGTCGGTGAAGCGCGGTTTTAAAAAAGCGGAGTGGGAGGGCTTGTTGCACAGGGCTTTCCCGGAAGGAAATGCGGATTTTTCCATCTCCGGTATGTGGGCTTTCCGGCATTTGATTATTATTCGAACTGATGATGTTTAATGGGCAGTTGAAAGTAGAAAGTTCGGAAAGTACAAAGATGATAATTGCGGATAGGGTTAATATCTGTAGATACGCAAGGCCGTGCGTATTTGTCCTACCTATATTTGCATCACCGTTTCAGGATTCGCAGGTCACTTGGTTCAGTTACAATCATTTCACCCCTACGGAATCCCTTTGAATCGCCTGGCCTGTTAACCCGGGATAAAAGAAAAATCGGTGAAATCTGTGATATCCATTTAATCCGTGATTCAGACAATGTGCGAATCGGTTTCGCGCAAAGCCGCCAAGTCGCAAAGAAAGGCGCAGAGGGTTCAGTTATAATTATTTCACCCCTACGGGGTTTTAATTTTTCGGTGAAGCGATTATTATAATCATGTCATCCCTACGGGATTCATTTCTTTTACATGGACTGATTGGTTGAAATAAATACTCCAAAATCTACACTATTAAAAATTTGATATATTGTTCGTTATTCGGCACTAACGTCTAATTAAGACACTCACAAACTCACAAATTCACAACTGAGTATGCCATCAGCCAATATCCGCTTATCAAGTAAACCATAAACCTTATCTTTGTTGCCATGAGATTGAGGATGATTTTTTCTGCTGTGGTATTGTTGTTGGTTCCCGCGATTGGAAGCGCGTGGGCGGAGCATCCTCTGCTGGTTCGGCCTGTCCTGGAGGAGTTGGAGATTTGGGAGAAAATGGATTCGGTGGAGGTGCGGGAGCTGGTTACTTTTTTGGAAGCAAACAGTCGGGAGCTGGCCGTTTTTTTGGAAGAACACGAAAAATGGGCTGAGGGGCATTTGCACAATTACCGGCAGAGGCCGGACGATCTCCGCTTTAATCCGGAACTGAAAGGTGCCGAACTCAGGACCTCTTTTTTGCGCGCTATCAGGATACACCCCGAGAGCAAAATTCCGCTTTATCTGCATCTTATGCCCGGGGAAACTACAGAAGAACACCTGGTCCTGGACCCGGCCGAAATCAGCCTGTTCGACAACCTCGGCAAAGAGCGGGAGACCGTTTACCGGCAATTGCGGGAGGGACAAAAAGCCGATGCACTGGATGTATTGGTGAGTGCGAATGACGAACCGGATTACGGCTTTGACCTGGGGCTTTTTGAGGACAATGACACCCCTCACGGGCGGGAGTATGGATTTGGAAACCAGCCCTTTGGCAATCCCAACCTGGTCAACAGTTCGCAAGGGCCTTTTCACATGGCTTTTTACCACGAACCCGGGATAGTATATGCGGTTGCGCCCTTTTTGGACAACAGCTTACTCGAATCGAGGCTTTTTCTCTACCGTGCGCTGTCGGTTTTTGCATTTAATCAAGGTGAGGAATACTGGGGCTGGCGTTTTCTCGGCTGGAGTATGCACTACGCGGGGGATTTGAGTATGCCGTATCACAGCAGTCCGTTGCCTGGGTTTTCAGTGCTTCAAATGGTTGTGAGCCAACTTCACGCAATGCGGGGTGACGAAAGCCGGCAAAGGGATATGATTCAATTGGTATCCAATCGGCACATGGTTATTGAAGCCTATCAACACGCTGTTTTGACAGAAGCCCATCGGAGTGGGAAAGAAGATCATCTGTTTTTAAGGGCTTTGAGAAGGGAGTCGGAATTACCTGAGTTCGATTATCAATTTGCGCGAAAGGTGGCCTCATTTAATGCTGCCCAAAGGGCGGATGAAATGAGCGAGGCGGTTATCGATGCCATGCCCCGGTCTCTGGTTGATGACCCTATGATTGAGGCCCGCCATGCATCCGATTTACAGAAACTCCGCCAAATGGCAATTGAGGAGTCGGAAAATGAAGCGCTGGACTTATTGAACCGTCAAATTGCTGCCCGGTTCCGGGATTTCTCTGTCAATGTAAGGACGCTGCTATTCTCGGTTTTGGAGGAATCCGTTACGCAGTATTGAAAGTAGAAAGTTCGGAAAGTAGAAAGTTGATAATTGCGGATAGGTTTTGAATGAATTTCCGTGTAGGGACGCAATGCCTTGCGTCCGCTACGCGGTCCTAATTTGTCGTTGAAGCATTTTTTTATAATCATTTCACCCCTACGGGGTTTTAATTTTTCGGTGAAGCGATTATTATAATCATGTCATCCCTTCGGGATTCATTTCTTTTACATGGACTGATTGGTTGAAATAAATACTCCAAAATCTACACTATCAAAAATTAGATATATTGATCGCTATTCGGCACTAACGTCTAAATAAAACAACTCACCAAATCACTAACTCACCAATTCACAACTGGTCATGGTTCACCGCAGAGTCACAGAGGGTACAGAGAACTTAAGATAAAAATGGAGGTAGATTATGGTGCCATTATCTACAGATACGCACGGCCTTGCGGATTTGCCCTACCATAAATTCCATTCATCAAAATTCATGTCAACAACTGGTAGTCAAACATTTACGATTTAAGAATTTTAATCAATCATAAATAATTGGTTGATAGTTTATTGGGTTCGCCGCAGAGGTCGCGGAGTTCGCGGAGAAAGCGCAGAGAAAAGCTCAGCGACTTCCTTTGCGTCCATACCGTCCTCCGCGGTGAGTTAATACGAAGTAAAGAATCACCGCAGAGATCGCAGAGTTCGCGGAGAAAGCGCAGAGGGTTCAATAATATCGTTGACAGTGAAAAATGGGGGTGCAGCAGGCTCAAAAACTGAGCAACGACCAGGGCCTCAAAGACAGTCGCCAGGGTGCCACCGAAACGATATGCACAAAATCCTCCAAATAAACCCAATAAAATCGATATGATGCAAGAAACCTTGCACTAACGCCGCAAGCAGCCATCAACCATCGACTATCCGCCGCTTGGCCATCAACCATCCGCCATCAACCGTTTGACCAATAACTGTTCAACCAACTCCTCCCTATCGATCGAACCAATATCCCCCGCTTTGGCGCAGACCTCCAGCAGGTATTCGTCTTGCTTGCGGCCGACTTTCATGGCAGTGGAGTAGGGGATGTCTTCCCGGAAAGTGACCAGTGAGTATTTGGAGTAGTAGTCGGGGAAATTGCGCTCCAGTTCCATTTCGAGTTGGCGCTTTTTGGTGAAAACAGGATCTGCCACGCTGTCTCGCATCTCTATAAAATTATCAATCGCCAGGTCGGCAATGGCGTCGGCATCCTTTTTTCTTCGCTTTTGAAAACTGTCAAAAATAGCACCCCAATTGCCCTCTTTTTCGTCCATGATTTGATCCAGAACTACCACGTCCTCGAAGGCGCAGTTCATACCCTGTCCGTAAAATGGTACTATGGCGTGGGCGGCATCTCCTATCAACAGGGTTTTTTCTCCGGTCTTCCAGGGGTAACAGCGGATGGTGCCGAGGCTGGAAGTGGGGTTTTCGCGGTATTCTTGCAGCAGATGGGGCATGTGGGGTATGGCATCCGGGAACCACTTTTCAAAATATCGCTGGACATCAGCATCGCTCTGAATGGCATCAAACCCATCTTCACCCTCAAAGGGCAGAAACAGCGTGATGGTAAACGTGGCATCGGGATTCGGCAGGCCGATCATCATAAAGGTCTTTCTCGGCCAAATGTGCAATGCGTTTTTCTCAATGCGGAAGCTGCCGCCCTCCCCGGGAGGTATGGAGAGTTCTTTGTATCCGTGGGTTAGAAAGTTCTGCGAGAAATTGAAGCGGATTTCGTTGCTGCGCTTCATGGCTTCCCGGCGAATCACACTGCCCGCACCATCTGCACCAAAAACCGCGGCACCATGAACCTCGGTGACTACTCCATCCTGATCTTTGAAAACCACCTTGCCACTGTCGGGGTCGGCGGCGATACAACTGGTGTTGAATTGAATGGGGACGCCCAGCCTTTCTGCTTCATCGTAGAGCATGGAATTGAGGTCGCCCCTGGAAATGGAATTGATGTGGTCTCCCGGTCGGCCGCTGTAGGGCGAAAGGCGCAAATTGCCCTCCCGGTCGTGCAGCATTCTACCCTTCATCGGAATGGTGATCTCTTTGGCTTTTTCCCTGAGGCCAATCATCTCCAGTGCGCGAAGTCCGCGGTTGGAAAGGGCGAGGTTGATAGAGCGACCGGCGCTGATTTCCTCTTTTCGCATATCCGGGCGCTTTTCAAAAAGCAGTGTCTCAAAACCTCTTTGGCGAAGTCGGATTGCCAACAATGTGCCGCACAAACCGCCTCCAACTACGATTACCTTGTTTTTTTCACTCATCAATGCTGTCTCTTAAAATTTGAGTAAATTCGTAAACTTCTGCATAGGTGTTGTACAGTGGTGCAAATGCAATCCGAATTACATCCGGTTCTCTCCAATCTGCAATCACTCCCCGGGCTGAAATGCGGTCAAACAGGTCGCGTCTGGCGTCTTTTACTCGGATGGACAATTGGCAGCCCCGTTCCTCCGGATTTTTGGGGGTGATCAGTTCGATTTTCTCTCCCTCCAGGTCTTTGACCAGTTCCTCGCAAAGTGAGATCATTTTTTTGCTCTTTTTGCGGAGGGCTTCCATACCAGCGTCGTGAAAGAGATTCAGAGATGCCTGCATACAGGCCATGGGCAAAATGGGTGGATTGCTCAGTTGCCATCCCTCGGCCCCCGGCATGGGTACGAAATCTGGCCCCATTTTAAACCGGGTCTCCTTGTCGTGGCCCCACCATCCGGCAAACCGGGGCAGGTCGAATCTCTTCGCATGTCTCTCGTGGACAAAAATCCCCGAAAGGGCTCCGGGACCGGAATTGAGGTATTTGTAAGAGCACCAGGCTGCAAAATCCGCCCCCCAGTCGTGCAATTTCAAGGGTACATTGCCCGCTGCATGCGCCAGGTCAAAACCCGCAATGGCCCCGTGCTTGTGCGCCAGGTCGGTGATGAATTTCATGTCGTAGAGTTGACCGGAGTAGTAGTTCACCCCACCGATCAGGGTCATGGCAATTTGATCTCCGTGCCTGTCAAAAGTATCCTCTATTTGTTTTTTGCTCACATAAGCAGTCCCCGGTTCGGGCTGTAATTCGATCATGGCGTCTTTGGGGTCGAATCCGTGAAACCTGATTTGTGATTCCACCGCATAGCGATCGGAGGGAAAGGGGTGATAGTCGATCAGGATTTTGAAGCGTCCCGGAACCGGTCTGTAAAAAGAGACCATGAGCAGGTGGAGATTGACGGTAAGGGAGTTCATCACCACCACTTCCTCCTTTTTCGCTCCTGTAATTTCAGCCATTTTTTCGGTGAGAAATTCGTGGTAGGGCATCCAGGGGTATTTGCCCTTTACGTGGCCTTCCACCCCCATTTTGGCCCACTTTTCCATTTCGAGCCGTACAAATTCTTCCGCTTCTGCCGGTTGCAGTCCGAGGGAATTTCCACAGAGGTAGATGCATTTCTCTCCGTTGAAGGTCTCGGGCCGGTTAAAATTTTCCCTGAAACCTGCCAGGGAATCCCTGCGGTCCAGTTCCATTACGTGATCAGGTATTTCTATGCTCATTTACTTTTTCTCTAAAATGCAATTAGGTCAAAAATTGTTCTTCACTGAGGCCGAGCCAATCCAGTGCATTTTTCCCCAGGAGTTGCCCCTTGAGATCGTCCTCGTACGGCATGCTCTCAATCAGTTTTCCCGGATCGAGTTCTCCCAGTGGAAAGGGGTAATCGGTTCCCAGCGCCACTTTGTCCCTGCCCACCAGATTGACGATGTAATCCAGCATGGTGGGGTCGTGTACGAGGGAGTCCAGGTAAAATTTACCCAGGTATTCTTTGGGATTGACATCGTTGTCCACGGCGCAGAGATCGGGCCGCACATTGAAGCCGTGTTCGATTCTTCCAATGGTAGCGGGAAAGGAACCGCCTCCGTGCGCAAAAGCCACTTTCAAATCCGGCAATCGCTCAAAAACGCCACCAAAAATCATCGAGCAAATGGCCAGCGAGGTTTCAGCCGGCATGCCGACCAACCAGGGTAGCCAGTACTTCGACATTTTTTCTTTACCCATCATGTCCCAGGGGTGCACAAAAATGGATGCGCCAAGTCGCTCTGCTGCTTCAAAAAATGGAAACAGGGCGGGGTCTGACAAATTCCAGTCGTTGATGTGGGAGCCGATTTCAATACCTGCCAGACCGAGGTCTTTAATGCAGCGCTCCATTTCTTCAATGGCGAGGTCGGGGTCCTGCATGGGCACGGTTCCCAGTCCGATAAAGCGCTTTGGGTACCGCTCAACGATGCCTGCGATGTGGTCGTTGAGAAAACGCGATACGTCTCTGGCATCGCGGGCTTTGGCCCAGTAGCTGAACAGCACCGGAATGGGGGAGAGCACCTGCACGTCCACATGGTGCTCGGCGCAGTCCTTCAATCGGCTGTCGGGATCCCAGCAGTTGTCCATCACTTCCCTGAAAAACGTATCATCCATCATCATCCTGGCGCAACAGGGTTTGTGGTGATCCAGGCGGATAAAGCCACCGTAGCCGAATTTTTCCGACCAGCGGGGCATGTGCTCCGGCATGATGTGGGTGTGAATGTCAATTTTCAAATGCTTCTTTCCTTTCGTATTGTCCATATTTTTGTTTTGCGGGTTTAATCAACTGTTTGAATTGGCTTCCGTAAAGTAGAAACCGAGCTCCTTTTTCAAGTCTGTGGGTAATTTCGGGAGTTTGGACCGGGGGATGAGTAGGGTTGAGATGTTGTGTAAATCGCTGAAAATCTTGTGCTCATCGGCGGTTTTTCTCAGGTACTTGTGACCCGAGGAACCCCCGGTTCCCGTTTTTCGCCCCAACATTCGCATGACCATTTGCGCGTGGCGGAATCTCCAGGTAGTGAGCAGGTCATCCACTTCCAATAATTTGGAGATAAGCAGGTAGGGCATCTGCAGGATGGGCTCGTCCCGGTAGAGATTGATCAGCAGGGCCGCCATGGTCGCCTGGTAACTCAGTCTCAATTCCCCCTTCTCAATTAATTCATTGTGCCGGGTCTCATTGAGCACGGAGGCAAAATAGGAATTGGTATCCCCCAGCATCTGGAGACGCATTTTTTTCTCGTCCTCTGTGAGAATATCGGACTCCTCGATGGCCCGGGTCTCCTCGTCCAGCATGTTTTGCACTGCTTCCCGGTAGGCCTTGAGAAAATGGAAGTTCTTGAATTCCAAAAACGGGGTACGCTCCAGCCAGGCCTCCAGAAGATCGAGCATGGAGGGCGATTTTTCAAGTTCCTCCAAAATTTTTCGCTGCTCGCCGCGGAAGGCATCGGTATAAGGCGCTTCGTTGTAAGTGATGCGGCGGTCTGACTTTAATCCGAGCATGAGCTCCACCATTCTGAACTGATGAGATTGAAAGCCGGAGGCCGGGAACAGGTAGTTCCTAAAATCCAGAAAGTCCAGGGGGGTCATGGTCTCCAAAACGCGGATCTGAGCCACCAGCACTTTTTGAATTTCGATGATGCGGTCGAGCCTTGCGATGGCAGTGCTGATGCTTCGCTCATCCACATTGTCGGTGCGGAACATTTCGATGACAGAGCCCAGATCGTGGGCTATCTCCTTAAACCAGAGCTCGTAAACCTGGTGAATAATGATGAACAGCATCTCGTCGTGAGCTGCTTCCCCATCCAGGGCACTTCTCGGGTCCTGCGCGGATAGTATCTTTTCCAATTGCAGGTATTTGTGGTAATGAATACTGGTGTATTTTTCGCTCATTGTTTATTGTTTTTCACTGAAAAAAGGGCCTTTTTTACTGGTTCCAATTCGGCATCGGAACGGGCGGGCTGAATACCCAAAAGATGCGCCAGCAAGGGGTAGATATGGAGATTTTTAAAGGCGGGAATGGTCTCGCCCGCTTTGAAATCGGGTCCTTTGGCGTAAAAAATGCCGTGCATATCCCGCTCTTGATTGTCGTAGCCGTGATTTCCCCTGAAGGTGTAATTCCGCCAACTCCAACCCAGTACGTAACCCAAATCGGCCAAAACGATCAGGTCGTGGGTGCGGGGGTGGTTTCCGTAATGAAACCTTTCGGGAACTTCACCCCTTTTCCAAACGCTCACATTTTCAATCTCGCTGAGGGACCGGTACAAAGTCTCTGCCTTCCCCTCTTTGGCTTTTATATTGAGTACAGCACTGCTGCCGTCCGCTATTTCGATCATGGAGGTGTCTGCGTAGTGGTCCAGGTAGATCACCCCGTCCGATTTTATTTCGGTCATGCCGTGATCGGAAACCACGATAAAATTGATGTGGTCGCGATGGGGCAGTTGGTCGATTCCATCCAGAAAAACCCCGATCAGGCTGTCCTTCATTTGAACGGTGAGTAAAAGACTGTCCCCGAGGGGTCCGTGGCGGTGTCCGTCGCTGTCGGTCTGGTGGTAATACCACATGATGATATCAGGCCGGTCCTCCATTGGCAAACTGAGCCAGTGAACCACGGAATCAATGCGGTCGCCGTAGGGAAAATCATTGCTGTATTTTTGCCAGCGGTCGGGTCGAATTCCCATCACATCCGCTTCGCTGCCCACCCAAAAGAAACAGGCCGTTTTCAAGTTGTTTTTGTGGGCTGTCACCCAGATCGGTTCTCCGCCGTAAAACCTGCCGGACCGCACTGTGGCTCGATCGCCCTTGTTGTAATCCTCGTGTAAAACCGGACAGGTAAACCGGTTGGCCACTATGCCGTGGTTGTCGGGGTACAAGCCGGTTGCCATGGAGTAGTGATTGGGAAAGGTGCCACTGGGAAAAACCGGTATCAAACCCTCTGCCCGCACTCCTTTTTCCGCTATCCGGTCCAAATGAGGGGTGTGGGTGTGGTCCGCATAGTCCCAGCGGAATCCGTCGAGAGAAAGTATGACAGTGGTTGTCTTTTCCCGGTTGGCTTCATCCCCGGCTTGTGTCTGACAACCCCATGCCACCAGCACACAAAAAACAACACAGAAACAGAGGTTGAAAAAGCGCATGTATGAGTTTGCTCCAGAAACCCTTTCGTCATGAGAATGAGCGAAAAATTTAAGATCGAGGCATCGGGTGAAATATTGCGCAGGCATGGTCATCTATCAGGATTTCAAAGGTTTCCAGGCGATGGCTTTTATTTCGATAAGCAGGTGGGGGTGGGGGAGCTGATGGACTGCGACCGTGGTGCGGGTGGGACCGTCGTAATCGAAAATGGAGGCATAGACTTCGTTGTAGCCGCCAAAGTCATTCATATTCACCAGAAAGGTAGTGAGGTCCACCACATCGTTCAGCGATGCACCCTCAGATTTTAGGATGTCATCGATGTTTTCCAGTACGGCTTTGGTCTGCTCCTTTATATCGAGGCTGGTGGTTCCCATTTCGTCCACTTCAGCCCCGGCTATGCTGTTGTCCGGCCTGCGAGAACTGGTCCCTGAAACGTACAAAAAATCACCGACTCTCTTTATGTGGGGAAAGTTACCCCTGGGTTTTGCCTTGCCCTCTACCAATTTACTCTTCATTGTCTTCGCTTTTTTGTTTCTCCGGCCCCCGCCCCGCTGAAAACGATAGAAACGAGACGCACCGACCAGGTTTTCATTCTGCCGTAAAGATATAAAAATGAGGGGGAATTGGCGTGGTTATGTTGGTAGATGTTGTTTGGTGGGGTAAGGTTCTGATGTGCCCTCATAATATAGGTTGACAGGGTGCCCCCATTAACCATTAAAAATGTGGATAACTTCCCAGTTAAAAAATAAAGGGGGGTGTGAGGTAGGACAGTTGATGGCCGGTGGTTGATGGTATGTGTGCCCTCATAATATAGGTTGACAGGGTACCCCCATTAACCATTAAAAATGTGGATAACTTCCCGGTTAAAAAATAAACGGGGTTATTATCTTTACATCCTCAGAGTGAAGCGGAGG
>SKLY01000101.1 GCA_007121335.1 Saprospiraceae bacterium
AATGAGCTCATTTTTCAGCATTGCCGATGGAGAATTCAGGAACTATACCAGGGAGGCCTACGAAGCCATTCCTGCCAATCGCATCTCCATATTTGATTTGGTAATACGAAATGGAGAAGTTAAGTTGCCGGAGGGAACTTTTGTGCTGGACCTGGGATACCGAGAAAATATTGTTTTTGGAGATGGCCACGTGGGTTCACCGGAAATCGGTCCCAGATTGGTGGATGTGGGAGACCTTTCTACATTCGGCGCCTACAATGAATACGATGCATCCGGTTATACCCTGACTCAGGGCGAAATTTGGCCTGAAGTTTTTGAAAGTTCAGAAGAGCTGGCGAACAGCAATTGGGCAGAGCGACTGCAAGAGGGATATACTTACTTCCGACTCAATGGACCCATACCTGAAAGTTTGCAGCGCATAATGCCTTTTGTGGTGCTCGGGCCTGAGGAAGAACGCCCCAAATTCCCTATGCTCGGCAAAAATGCAGCGCTTTTAATGGAAAAAGAAGGCGAATACCGCTACGTAGTGGCCAATGGCCGAATGCACAACCTCCTGCTTTTGAGGTAATTGGAAGCGCTTTGGATTGCTTTTGCAGGTTTTGAAACAGCGCGGTCCTAACTCTCGGGATCTGTTTCAGCCACCAGTCGGTTCAACGCATCTTCAGCCGCTCTGAAATTGGGCGCCAATGTTCTTGCCTGGTCGTAATCGACTTTGGCCCTTTGGTACTCACCGCGCTTTTCATGAATTTTACCACGGTAGAAATAGCCACGCGAAAGGGCCGGCTTTATCTTTACCGCCATATCGAACATTTCGAAGGCATTGTCATATTCTTCCAATTCCATGTGAATGAGGCCCGCATTGTAAAAACCCTCCGCATAAGAGGGAAATTTCACATGGATTTCCCTGTATTTTTCCAGGGCTTCCTCCAGTCTGTCTGTAAAATGCAGGTAGTGAGCAAGAGCGTGGTGCATCACAGGTTCATTGGGGTTGGCCCGGATGCCGTTGCGGAAATATCGCTCCGCCAGTGGATTGCCCTTTTCCATGTGCAACTGACCGAGTAAAATATAGGCGTCCTCGATGCTTGGATCTACATCTATAGAGGTCTGTAAAAACCGGATTGCGCGGGTCGTGTCACCCTGGTCCCGGAATGTCAACCCCTTCATAAAGAGAGCGTCCGGGTTGTTGGGCTCTGCGATCAACACCCTGTTAAATGATTGTATAGCTTCGTCAAACTGACCTATTATGAGGTAAAATTCACCCAATTTTAACAAGCTTGGCACCCGCTCGGGATACATGTTCACCACATCCTCCATGGTTTCGATGGCGAGCATAGGGGCATTGTCGTCCATAAATGCATCAGAGAGCCGGTGGTAGTACTCCGGATTTAGTGAATCGAGGTCCATGGCACGCGTCCAATCCCTGATTGCCTCCCGCATCACACCCCGCTCGTAGTAAATGGTGGCCCTGTCGTGATACAATTCCGGGTCTTCGGGATTTTGAGCTATCATACGGCTCAGTTTATCTATTTCAGGTACCCCGCTACTCACACCCGCATTCTCTTCTTGTCCTGCATCCTCCCGGGCATCACTGCTTTCATTTCCACAAGAAGACAGTACCAGGGTTGCTGCCAATACAAAGACAAGCAGCCCTGCCCAACCCCAAAATTGATATCTAATGCTCTCAGGTACATTTATTCTGTGGTTCTTCATGGTGTCCGTATTTATTGATCTATCCTTAGGAATTATTGATAATTTCATGTTAAGTCCTTTCAAACTCAGATTAATTAACGCTGGAAACGCCGTTTTGGTAGGTAGTCGTAAAGTTTTTCCCGCGCCTCATACATATGATTAAATTTTTTAACATATTAACATTTGCAAGTCAATAAAAAGGCATGGTTTTTGTTATAATAGGGCAAAAAGCTGTAATATGAAACCAACATTGATTTTACCCCTCGTACTGCTGATTATGGCAGCACCTCAATTGCAGGCATCCGACAATGGACGCCAGGCTATTTACGACTATATTGCCACCTACAAAGATATTGCAATTGCCGAAATGGAGCGCACCGGCGTACCGGCCAGTATTAAAATGGCCCAGGCCATTTTGGAGTCCAATGCCGGTCGCAGCAAATTGGCAGTAAATGCCAACAACCACTTTGGTATCAAATGCGGGAATGACTGGAATGGAAGAACTTTCTATCAAAAGGACGATGACCGTGATTCCCGTGGACGTCTGATTCCAAGTTGTTTCAGGAGTTATCAAACTGTTGAGGAGTCGTTTATCGCTCATTCTGAATTTCTGAGTGGACCTTCCAGGCAATCGCGTTACGGATGGTTGTTTGATCTGGATCCCACCGATTACGAGGCGTGGGCACATGGACTGCAAAAATCCGGCTATGCGACCAATCGCCGCTACGGGAATTTGCTGATCAACGTAATAGAAAATTACAGCCTATACGAATTGGATCACATGGAGAGACCACTTGCGTCTGCTTCTGAGAGGGAGGAGCGAAGAGAAAGAATGGCTGAAAAAAGAAAAGACGACGGCTTTTTCCGCACCCAGGGACCTCCGCCCCCGAGAAGACAAACCTCTGTAAACAGACTGGCTGCAGTTAAAGCCAATGCCGGTGAAACCCTTGCGGATATAGCACTTGAACTGGAGGTTTCTCTCAGGGCATTGCTCCGCTATAATGATGGGGTTGAGGATGCATTTGAGACCTTTGATTCGGAGCGGTATGTGTTTTTGGAGCGCAAGCGAAGAAATTACCGGGGTGGCCGGGAAGTTCACCGGGTCCGCGAAGGAGAGGAAATGTTTGACATTGCCAATGCTCATGGAATCAGACTTAACGCCCTCCATCGGAGAAACAGATTGGACCGCGACCGTGAGCCGGCTGTGGGAGAGCGCATTTACCTCAGAGGAAGGCGCAACAGAAACCAACCGGTGAGGTACAGACCTGAGAATTACCGTCCACCAACCAAGGAAGAAGAGATAAAGCCGGAATCTCCTGAAGAGCCGAAACCTGTGGATCTAATCGATGCAAAGGATATAATTGCCAGCGCTGATACCGGTGTCCATGCTGAACCCGCTGCCCAAAAATCAGATAAAGACCCCGTCGGATCATCGGCGAATAGCAGCAGGACGGAGCAATCCGAATCTTCCACATCTATTGACGTCCGGAAAATCGGGGAAGAAAATAGCGAAGCTGAAAAGCTCAGGCATACCGTCAGTCCCGGAGAAACGCTTTTTGCCATTTCCAGAAAGTACGATATGTCGGTGGATGAATTGATGGAATTGAACGGTCTGACAAACAACCAATTGAGTATCGGACAGGTACTGGTCGTAAAGAAGTAATCTCACCATGGCAAAACCTTTGATTCCACCGGCTTCTGAAGAGTTCCACCCGGATCTGGAAGCCCTGGTAAATTTCTATAACGAAACGCTCGGCTTTTGTCCCAATAGCGTAAAAACCATGTACCACCGGCCTGCCATTGCGAAGGCTTTTATCGAAATGAACAAAGCGGTCATGGAAAACAAGGGCAGGGTGACCAGCGACCTAAAGCGTCTGGTGGGCTATTTGTCGAGTAGAGTAGCCGGTTGTAAATACTGCCAGGCTCATACCATACGGGCAGCCGAGCGCTATGGGGCATCGCGTGAAAAACTGGAGAATATTTGGGATTTCCGGACTCATCCCGCTTTTTCAGAAGCTGAAAGAGCTGCCCTGGAATTTGCACTGCAGGCCTCCGCTCAGCCCGGGGAGGTAGATGATAAAATAGGGGAGCGCCTGGGAAAGTACTGGAATGCGGGAGAGATTGTGGAGTTACTCGGCGTCATCTCTCTTTTTGGGTATCTCAACAGGTGGAACGACTCAGCCTCTACCGAGTTGGAAGTACCCGCCAGGGAATCTGCCGAAAAATGGTTGAAAAAGGACAACTGGTCGGCCGGGAAACACACCGGTTGATTCATTAAATCTATAAGTTTAAGCCTCCGCTTATCTAAAATAGACAAACCGTATATTCTCTTCACCCAGTCTAACTTTCAGCCATCTTTCAAAGGTTTCACGTTGTTCAAAATCTTCGTCCGGGATGGTGACAATAGCCGTAATGAGGGTGTCTCTTTCCGGTCGCTCCTCCTCGTGATACACCATTCTACCTAGTGAAAAACCTTGAATGGAGGGGTATTGGACATTGATTTCCCTGAAAACCTCGGTGGACATTTGGTCGAGCATTGCGTACTTATTGAGACTTTCCTGTAGATCCCGGATTTGATTTTGCTGTCTGGCGAGCCGCTCTTCATTGCGCTCAAATAGTTCCTCCATAATATCTGACCGGAGGTTGGTGGTGAGTAACTCGGCTCTCCAGTCTTCCACCCCATCCACGGGGCCTTCTCTTTGATTGATGACGAGTCTGGTATTTCTCAAACCGTAGTTGCCCATTCGCCGTTCGAGTACCCTGATGAGGTCTTCCTCCAGTGGTTCGCCAAAAAGAGTGAGGTCAATAACCGATGTATCGGAAGGGCGATATTCCAGATCGCTGCTGATGACCCGGGTATTTTCAAAGTCGAAATTCTCCGCGATGAAAGTCCTGGCATTGGTGGTGAAATAGCTCTGCATAACCACTCTGTAGGCCATAAAAATGGATGGGATAATGGTTAGGAGTACAAATATAGTGATGTACCACTTCACTCTCTTTTCACGCTTGGGGTCCACAAAAACCTTTTTGGGGTATTTGAGGTAACGCACGGTAATTACCGTGGCAAGACTGATGAAAATACTGTTGAGCAAAAACAGGTAAAGCGCACCAAAGAAAAACCTGAACTCCATGGTAGCCAGACCATAACCCGCTGTACAAAGCGGTGGCATCAGCGCAGTTGCGATGGCCACACCGGGAATAGCAGTTCCCCCCTTATCTGTTCTGGAATAAGCTACAATACCTGCAAAACCACCGAAAAGCGCGACAAAAGCGTCAAAAATGGTTGGGCTGGTCCGCAGCAACAACTCGGATTGTGCTTCTGAAAGGGGCGTGATAAAAAAGTATATGGCGGATGCAACGACAGAAAAGGAAACCATCTCCCCGAAGTTGAGCAGAGATTTCTTGATAAGAGCAAAACTGTTAATACCCACACCGAGGCCCACTCCCATGATGGGTCCCAAAAGCGGTGAGATTAACATCGCTCCGATTACCACCGCAGTGGAGTTTATGTTTAGACCCACTGAGCAAACAAGCACCGAGAATATCAGAATCCACAGGTTGGTCCCCTTAAAAACCACACTTTTTTCAATCTGTCCGATGGTTTCATGGGCATCTGCTTTGGTGTCCTTTTCCAGATCGATCAGCTCACGTACGTAGCTGCCGAAGTCGATGAGCATCTCTTTCAACTTTGGAAAAAAAGTCCCCTCTGATCCGTGGTCCTTATCGTCTTTGTTTTCCGGGCCTTTTTGATTCATTTTGTCAGTTCTTCAGGCTGATAGTCGCACAAAAATACATTCATATTTTTTACTATTCAAATGAGGCAACCATCTGTTCATTCCGGCAGTAAACGAAAAAAGGGACAGAAAGCATCTGTCCCTTCGTACTATCTTTATGTCTATGCAATTATTTTACTACGATAAAACGCTCTGTCCACACCGATCCATTTGTCACCAGGGATATATTGTACGTCCCTGAAGGGAAGCCGCTCACATCAATTTTTTCACTCTGATGGGATCCTTCAATGGAAATACTGCGGTTATCTACCTGTCTGCCTTTTACATCGGTGATAACAAGACTCGCATCTCTCTCTGCCGGCATTTCTCTAAGAACTACATTGAGGAAGTCCCTCGCTGGATTGGGGAACAAACTTATCGAAGGCTGTTCAACAACCGGCTCTTCTGTGGAGACGGGGAGCTGTGGTTCAACAATAGTTCCGCGCCCACCTGCATAAGCTGTAGTTTCTATACCATTATCTGATATGACCACCACCTCGCTGTTGTAGTTGTGTGCTTCAAAAACCTCAAAATCGTCAATGTACCAACCCTCCATGCTTACGTTATCGTCACTACCAAACCTGAACTGTAAAAACAAAGTTTCACCTCTGAAATCAGAGAGGTCTGCATAAGTCTGCACCCAGTCCTGTGAGTTGCCGGAAAATGCCTTTAAGTCTCCCTGGGAGAAGGTTGCACCGGAGATGCGGTTTGGATAGTCTTCTCTGAACATAGCATATCCAAGGTCGATTTGAGAAACAAGACCATCGTTGGACACAGTGATCAATCCCCCGTCGGTCCCATCTTCCGTATTGTATCTATGTGCAACCCTAAGTACCGGGAATTCTCCTTCTACTTCAATTGGAATCGTATAGGTAAGTGATTGATCGTTACTGCGGTTGGTGTTGGGAGCAAACCAGGATTGACTTCCCGAAAAGGCATCGTTTGTAGTGAGTTCGAAGAAATCATTTCCAACGAGCGCCCCGGGAATAAACCGATTACTTACCTGATCTTCATTGTCCTCTTCCAAAATGATTTTTGAAAAAAGGGCTATATCTGTGGCGAGTTGGTACTCGAAGATTACCTCTTGATCAAAATCAAGCTCACCCACCGGAATGACAATTTCATTTCCATCTACCGATGCACCGGCGGGAAGCGATTCGTGAATTACTGAGGCACCCTCGGGGATTTGGTCCCTAATCTCCACGCCTGTGGGATTTTCACTCTTGTGGCTGACCAGTGTAAGTTGTACGTCGATATTATCACCCGCTTCAATATTGGGGGTCATTTCTTTGTGGATTTTTACAGTGGGAAGACAAGTGGGAGGCAAGTCGTAAGACTCCCTGGCATCTCTGACTCTCATAGGATTTCCCTGTTCTGCTCCGAAGCCCAACCCTCTTCTGGCAAAAACACTCCAAATAAGACACTGATTGGCTCCGTCGTACAGCAATTCATCTGCGGCCAGTATGGCATCTCTTCCATCTACAAAACCGGGATTGCAGGGCTGTATTTTCAATCCGTCCATAACCAGTTGGACAGCCATGTTGTTTCCACCTGTTCCGCGGTACCAATCGGGATCAAAGCCGTATTCATCAATCATTGCCCATAACAGATCCCAGAGCATGGAGGCAAAAACGTGCCCAACTCCATGTGGAACAGACGCATCGTAGGTGTCGTAATAAGTGACCGGATTGGCATCCATGTTGTAGTTGTAAGGATACGATCTGATACCCCTTGCATCTGTCGAAGCCCGGATTACATAATTTCCAACACCCCGGTTGGTGTTTTTGGTGTCACCGGGTCTCATACCTGTAATTAGTGTAAAAAAGTCGCTCCATGCTTCTCCCATTTGCTGTCCGTCGCTTCGATTCCCGTTTTGAGAATTGGACAGACAGCCGGATGAAGATGGCCCACCTGTCATTCTAAGAGAAATCCCGTGTGCAAATTCGTGGGCAATAATCCCATTGTCGAACGAGGCATCGTACATGTCAGGACCACCAATTTCCGGTCTTTGCAGTCTAACCTTAAGTCCGTTTTCAGCATGTGCACGTATGATGTTGCAATCACTCTGAGAGATAAATACCGATGGAATGGTAACCAAATCACCCACAGCTCCAGGAGCCATGTTGACTATTCCTCCTGATCGGTTGTTGCAAATTATAACTGCAATGGCACCGCTTTGCTCCGCATTCAGCACCTTGGCACCAAATTCGCACTGTCCGCGATCAATAAGGGCAATATTTCCTGCAATTTCTGAACTGTTTATTATATCCTCACAGGCATCGGTTACAATACCAACACCATCATTAACTATTACCACATCTGCAATGATAGGGTCTTCGGTTATCGAAGCTCCAAAAGTAGCGGTTCCGGTTTCATACGAGCCGGCTACGTCAACTGGTTCCTCCACCGTAAGCAAGCTGGCATCGGCACTGTTTCTGGTCCAGACAAACATATTCATGGTGCCCGGATTGCCGTCAGGGGGAGAAGAGAAGGTAGCGTTGTTGAAATTGAAGCCGGTATTGGCACCGGATTGTGATATAGCCCGTACAGGATCATTACCCTGGCCCTGACCGGTTAAATTTGTCACCTGAAAGTTACCCGCCGCTTCATCAAATCCATACGCCATGGAAAAATCGTGGAGGATGTTGTTCCAGTAAAACAAATTGGTAACAGCAGCTTCCATGTACTCCTCCGGCTCCCAATCCTGATCAAATGGGAAATCAAATACCAAATTACTTCCTCCGTCAACTGAAATATCGGGAGAACCACTTCCCTGCCGATCTACAAAGGCAATTACATTGTTGCCTCTTGTAGTGGTAAAATCTGGCTGATCACCGGGGGATATACTGTGCCACCCCAGGGGGGAAAACTCTTCATCGTATGGGCTTTCCACCAATTCAAAATCCCCGTGAATCGGACTCTCGTAAGGGAATGGAACAACCCTGTATGCACTTTCCTCATTTACCTGGCCCAGTCTCTTTGCGCCAAAGTGCAGATTGTCGGCAACAACTCCATCCGCACCCCTTGCAGAGTATCCTTGCTCCGCTCGTTTGGAAAAGCAACTCTGAGTGTGGCGATGACTGGGGATGTCATCCAGCTTGCAGCTCACCGTCCAACTCACTTTATCCAAAACACGCCCATCTATTGCACTGGTGCGAATACTCCAATAATCTAATTGACTCTCAGGATCAAATGACAAATCGTATGCGAGTTCAACTCGGCCATCCTGAAGCGGTTGATAGACCAGTTCTACAGGTATGTCGGATCTCGATAACCTCTCAGCGCGAAAGATTACTTTGTCTTCTCGGAGCTCAGACAGCACAAAGTCACTGGCCTCCGCTTCAATTCCGACTTCGCTGAATGCAGCTACCACGGCATCAATAGCTGCCATGGTGGGTCGCTCTCCCACAATTTTATCCTCGAGCTCCGGTACGAATCTACTGAATGCAGAAAGCGGTTCCCCATCGGGACGCAGGGTCAGAGTTACTATGGCGTTGTAAACATCGAGGCCGTTGTACTGTTGGTTCAGATATATGTGCTTCGCCCCTGTGTGACGGCTGGTGTATTTATCCCTGACTCTGAATTCCATCAGGTCATTTGCAGTCAGATTCCAATCTGATGCGTATTTTTGTAAGTGTTGTGCGTATTGTTCTACCGGTTTTTCCTGATTTTGTCCTTGGACATTCATCCAGGAAGGCAAAATAAACAAAGAGAGGTAAACGTACTTCCACATATTGAATCAATTTTATTAAGTGAAGTTAGCTGTTTAACGCAGGTGGTCAGTCTTCATTTCGCTTATTTAAAAATCCCTTAACATTGTAGCCAACAATAAATGGCTAAGCGCTTTAAAACCATATAAAATTTTGAAAAATTCAACGCAAATTATAGCAGGACGTAAGCCGGTGCTGGATGCCATAGAGTCCGGAATGTCTTTGGACAAGGTGATGATTGATCAGAAATTAACCGGTGCGGTTGAGATAAAGTTGAGGAAGTTGTGCAAGGAAAAAAACATTCCATTGCAACGGGTACCTGTTCATGTCCTGGATGGTGTGTCTAAAGCCATGCACCAGGGAGTGGTTGCGCAAACAGCTGTGCTGGACTTTTCACCATTTGAGGATACGGTGGATCAACTCATGTATGAAAAGGGTGATCCTGTATTTTTAGTTCTGGATCAGGTGAGTGATGTCAGGAATCTGGGAGCAATAGCGAGAAGTGCAGAGTTGCTAGGGGTCTCGGCCATCATTCTTCCTGAGGGTGGTAGCGCTAAGATCAATGAAGTAAGTATAAAAGCTTCGGCAGGTGCACTGTTGAATATCCCACTTTGCAGGGTCCCGAGTTTGCTGACAGCACTCAAGCACATGAAACTTCACGGCATAGGGATTGTTGTTACTGATGTAAAATCCGGTAAATCTGCTCACGAATCTGACTTGAGTGGGCCGCTGGCTTTGGTAGTTGGTTCCGAGGAAAAGGGCGTACGTCCACACCTGATGCGAAATGCCGATAGTTGGATTCACATTCCTCAGATTGGACAAACAGAATCTTACAATGTCTCGGTAGCAACGGGAATTTTGCTCTACGAAATAGCCAGACAGCGCAATTTTAAGACCGGAATTCAGGCCGGCAATAAAAGCCAATAAGCAAGGTAATTCGACCTTTATACGTTTTAACTAAAATCACTAAGAAAATAGACACCATGAAAAATATACTATCCTGGGCTTTGATCACTCTTACAGCCATTTCAGCCACTGCCCTGGCCGCCTGTTCACCCAAAGCTGGCGAACAGGTACATACCGCTGATGAACCCCTCGCCAATGCATTGCTCTGGGAAATTTCGGCTAACGACCTGGAGCACACCTCCTATTTGTTTGGAACCATTCACCTCATATCGGCCGATGATTTTTTCTGGCCGGCAGGGACCCTTTCCGCTTTTGATAAAACAGAGAAAGTGGTTTTTGAAATCGACATGAATGAAATGACAGACATCGGCTCCCAACTCAATCTCTTTCAAATGGCCTTTATGCGGGACAATACCACCCTGAGCGATTTGATGTCGGAAGAAGATTATGAGCTGGTGAGTGAACACTTTCAAAATATGGGTCTGCCCATGTTTATGATGGAGCGCATCAAACCGATGTTTCTTACCATTCTCACCGGAGATTCTGATTTCGGAGGTATGGACCTGGACCTGTTTGGAAGCGCAGGAGGCAACACGAAATCCTATGAAATAGAACTTAACAACCTGGCTCAAGCTGCCGGAAAACCCGTAGCCGGATTGGAGAGTGTGGAATTCCAAATCAGCCTTTTTGACTCTATTCCCTATAAAATGCAGGCGGATATGTTGGTAGAATCCATCAAAAACCCCACTGCCGGAAACGGAAGCGGAGGGTTTGATGAACTTGTGAGCATTTACACCTCGCAGGACATTGAGGCCATGGCGTCGATGATTAAAGAGGATGAAGCGGGATTTGGTGATTTTACTTACCTCATTCTGGAGAGCAGAAACAAAGCCTGGATTGAACCAATGATCACAAAAATGCGAAAGCAACCGGTATTTTTTGCGGTGGGTGCCGGTCACCTCGGAGGGAATCAAGGAGTGATTCGACTACTTAAAAAGGAAGGATATACGCTCACCCCGGTAAAAAATTAAGAAATACACTTCAGATTCCTGTAAGCCAGGCCTGAGGTATAATGCCCGATTCGGGATTTTGGAATATCTTACAAATACAATCCAATGGCCATCATCAAAAAGGTTCGAGGGAAAACGCCTGTTGTGGGCGATCAATGCTTTTTGGCAGAAACCGCGGTGCTGACAGGTGATGTAAGCCTGGGTGACGAATGCAGCATATGGTTCAATGCGGTGGTTAGGGGCGATGTAAATACCGTGCGAATCGGCAACCGTGTCAACATCCAGGACAACGCCACCGTGCACTGTACCTACGAAAAATTTGGCACCACCATCGGAGACAATGTATCCATCGGTCACAATGCCATTATTCACGGCTGCACTCTTCACGACAATACCATTGTTGGAATGGGAGCAATGGTGCTGGATGGAGCAGAAATCCCTTCATTTAGCATGGTTGCGGCCGGGGCCCTTGTTCCCGAGGGTCGCGTTTTGGAATCCGGTTACCTCTACATGGGGATGCCGGCAAGAAAAGTCAAACCCCTGTCTAAGGAGCAAATTGACTTTTTTATAAAGAGAACTGCAAAAAACTACGTGAAATACTCCTCCTGGTATAAGTGAGTGGTGAAAAAAACCAGGCTTCTATCCTCGGAATAATTGTCATAAAGCTGGATGCTACATTGTTCCAGTGATTCTTTTTTGACGGAGTGTGCCCATTCAGCAAGTGAATCAAAAGAGGCAGTGAGGGGCAATTAGGAATCATTCTTTTTTGGACTTGAAAGAATTGCCGAAATCAGAGAACTGCTTCTCCACTTTGTCAAACTCCTCCCTCACCTTCTTGGAAATGGCATCTACATCGATCTTTTCTCCCCTCATCATCAACCGGTCTTTGGCTGTTATTGCTTCCGGGGTTATTGCCCAAAGCACTATGTATAGAACAGCAATGGCTCCTCCGGATATCAGAAAGGAAATTACAAAAGCAACGCGCACCCACACAGGGTCATGAACTCCGAAATATGCAGCCAAACCGGAACAGGTACCCGAAATAATCGAATTTTGAGGATCCCTGAAAAGTCTTTTCCCGGTTTTGTAGCGGGTTTCGCCTGCTTTGGATTTGTTTTGGTGGTCTTCAGTGGCATTGATTTCTTCCCAATCCATCTCGGCTCCCAGGTCTTTTGGGGTACCCATGATGTCAATGGCCATGGAGACATCCGCATCGCTGACAATTTTACGGTCGTTCAAATTACCCTGTATGATTTCAGCCATCCGAACTTCTATGTCTTTGAGAATTTCATCTGAGCCCTCTGTCTTTTCAAAGTGCACACTCAACAATTTCAAGTACCTGCTGAGCTTTTCATAGGCAGGCTCATCTACCGTAAATGGCATGCCTCCCAAATTAATGTTGACTACTTTATTCATGATTCGTGTTTTTTTCTACAATGTTTTCAACAGAGTTCACCAATTTTCCCCAGGATCCCTCCAGATTATTCAAAAATTCACTTCCTGCCTCGGTCAATTGATAGTATTTCCGGGGAGGTCCATATTTGCTCTCCCGCCAACTGTATTCGAGGTAACCCGCAGATTTTAACCGACTCAGCATGGGGTACAAAGTCCCTTCAACCACAATCAACTCTGCTTCCTTAAGCTTCTCAATGATATCGGAGGTATAAACTTCTCTCCTGGAGATTATAGCGAGTATGCACATCTCCAGCACCCCCTTTTTCATCTGTCGCTGAATATTATCCGTTTTCATTCAAAATTTCTTTTCCTGATGTTACACCCCTAAAGAGGTGAGAAAATCGGTTTACTTGTTTTAATCGCTTTGACCACTGCAAATATACGACAGATATAGAACCTTGCATTGCAAAGTACCCCAGTTATACAAAATACTTGACCAACACACTGGTTCTATCGACAAAAGTCCTTTAGCCAAAGAATTCCGTAAACCGATTTAAATGCTCAATATTTGCTGGATTTCCCTACGACCTTTTACCGGGGAAAAGTTTTCACTGTACAGGATTGCTGCACGGACTTTTTCTGCGTAGAGTGTTTCATTGTTTAGGACTCCCTTGAGGTTGGAAGCCATGACAGCGGGATCGGGAATGGTGAGTATGCCTCGCTCGAGTTCATCACCAACCAATTCCGGGATACAACCAACCGGGGTGGCGACGGGCAGACAACCCCATGACATGGCCCTCGCCATTGAAATTGGCCAGGCTGCATCCCTGGCGAGGTATAGAAAAAAATGGGCCTCGCTGTAAATTTGTGAGAATTCCACATTTTTTTGTTTGCTGTGCAGGTATATCCGGTCCTGCAGTTTATTTTTTTTGATAAAATCTACCACAGATTCTGTTTCGCTTTCATTTTCCCCACAGTAGAAGTGAAGTTGAACATCATGGCCCTCTGCTACCAACCTCCGGATTAACTTACACGCCAAAAGGGGTTGAAATTTGGGATTCAAACCTCCTGTATGCAAAATTTTTATGCCCTGGGAGAAAATTCGCGGGGAGATTTCTTCACCGGGGCTTCTATCATACAGGGGTTGCACAATGGACCTGAATGAAGCCTGGTTAGAGCTGGGCTCATTGTAAATTAATATCTGCAATTTTTTGGTGAAAAATTTCCATCTCAATAATTGCCGCAACAGCCGCTCGCTTCTTGACCGTCTTTTCCCGGCGCCCCAGTTGCGGTCGTAAATCACGGTTTTTGCAGCCGTGGAAAAAAATGGCAGCAGAAAAAGGGCCACGGCAGACCATCCCCCCGAGTGATGAATAACCAACCGGTCGCATTTTCGAGCCGCCAGGAGGAAACGCAGAGA
>SKLY01000253.1 GCA_007121335.1 Saprospiraceae bacterium
ACATTGGTTCACAATGTTATACCATTTATAAAAAATCGTATATTTGCTTCTGGACGAGCAAAACAGGAATGCCGTATGGGAGCTAATTGTGTTTTTTGCAAAAAAATGCCTTTAAACCGGGCAATTAGCCTGCCGGGAGTATTATTGAAATACACCTTTGCTTTTATTGGCATATTAGCCTTCCCGCTTTTCGGTATATCTCAAATTTCCTTTGAAAGGGCCTTCACGGAGGAGTTAACCGATGGATTCCGGTCGGGTGTTGCCATGGGGGTCGCTGACCTGAACGGCAACTTCAGGGATGACCTCATGAGACAAGATAGAGGTCGCTCGCTCTATGTTGACTTTCAAAAACCGGATGGGAGTTTTTTGAATGTGGCTGATGGACTGTCGATCAGTTCAGTCAGACAGTGGAATATCGTCAGTGGCGATTTCAACAGGAATGGTCTTTTTGATATTGTCTCCGCCGGGTTTTCAGACGGAGTGAATATATTCCGACAGGCAGAGCACGGTGTTTTTGAAAAAGAAGATGGCGGACCATCCGCGGAAATGTCTGCACAAACTGCCAATGTGATCGACATTGACGGTGACGGTAATCCTGACCTTTTCGTTGCGGATGACGATGCAGAGAGTAAAATATTCGCTAATACGGGCGATGGTTCTTTTGTAGATGCAAATCACTGGATCGATATGGCCACCATTCCCGAGTCCGATAATTCCGGAAATTATGGCACTGTTTGGTCTGATGTGTCCGGCAATGGTAAAATGGACCTCTACATCTCAAAATGCAAACCGGGTGTGGCGGACTCCACCGACCCCAGGCGGGTCAATGCTCTTTTTCTAAATCAGGGAGATGGTATTTTTGTGGAGGCAGCGGCCGACTATGGAGTGGCCAACGGCGGGCAGAGCTGGGCATCCGATTTTGGTGATATCAACAACAATGGGCGGATGGACCTCATTACCGTCAATCACCCGAATGAAGTGGTGCTCTACCTGAATGAAGGGGATGGTGAATTTACTGATATTACGCTGGGTTCCGGCCTCCAACATCCAGATTTCGGCATTCAGGTAAAATTTGCTGATTTTGACAACGACGGTCTGGTCGATATCCTCATCGCCGGTTTTAACCACTTTCTCTACCTCAACAATGGCAACCACACCTTTACTCTTCAGCCCAATCCCTTTGATGTGAACCCCATTGCTACTTTTGCCCTGGGAGACCTCAACGACAACGGCTTTATCGATGTGTATGCAGGTTATACCGAATTGTACAACCGGCCGCCCGGCCCTGTGGACGATGCCCTTTGGCTCAACAGCGGAAATGACAACCACTGGCTGCGCTTCAAACTCCGGGGCACAGAATCCAATCGAGATGGAATCGGGGCCATTCTTCACGCCTATTCACCTCTTGGAAAGCAGACGCGCGAGGTGAGGGCAGGGGAGAGTTTTGGTATTCAAAATTCCGGTATTGTACACTTTGGAATGGGACAACTTAACTCCCTGGACTCCCTTGTGGTAACCTGGCCCTCAGGGATTAGAGAAGTGTACCGCGATCTGGATGTCAATGAAAAATATTTACTCACAGAGGGTGCCTGCATCACCAGTCCCTTTGAACTGGAGGTGATCGGAGAGCTGGCCGATTGCACAGGTGAGGGGGTGGAACTCCGCGGTCCCGATGGGTTTGATTACCGCTGGATAACGGGAGAAAACCAGAGAAGTATCCATGTGGATGAACAGGGTCTCTACTGGGTCGAGCTCATTGACCGGGAAACCGGCTGCGTTCACATATCTGAAGTGGTGTATTACGAAGCGGAACCGGACCTAAGGCCAAAATTCGCGACGGATTATCCCACGAGAATATGCAGTGGGGAAGAGCTCGTGCTCGAGGTGGTAGCTGCGGGCGAGGGGGAGTTGGTTTGGCAGGATGGTTCCGAAGGCAGGGAATTTACTGTGGATGCTTCGGATTCATTTTACGCCCGTTACGACGGAGGAAACTGCGGTATGTTTTATTCGGATACCATTGATATCGAGCTGCTGAATCCTGCGTTGCCGATCATCTCAAGCCCACTCGATTTCGATACTTCAGCGGTGGTGATTGAGGTAGAGGGTGATGAAATTCTGTGGTACGAGGATGAGGATTCACCCGAACCTGATTATATTGGTGGATTTCGAGAATTGAACCTACCCCAAGGCATTCACCCGTTTTACGTCTCCAACAGAGTGTTATTCCCGGGAGAGCAATACCAACTTGGAAAAACCGAATTTGAGGGGTCCAGTGCCTATCCTGCCCCCCACATTAACGGCGGTTTGATTTTTGATGTGCACGAAGATATCCGATTGGAATCGCTGGTTTTGTTCTCCGACTTCGACGGCAAGCGAACACTGGAACTCTTTGATGAAGACGGTGTATTGGTCGTCTCCGGTTCGGTAGAGCTTCAGGATGCAAGTGAGGGGCAGCGGGTTGACCTGGGCTGGGACCTGCCTCCCGGAAGCGAATACTTGCTCACGACCAACAGGGATACCAACATGGCTGTTTTTGGAAGTTTTGGGCCGCGGCTCATGCGCTCCAATGAAGGGATTTCTTTCCCCTACGAAGTGGCTGGTGTGGCCGACATCTTAATTACCACCTTTGGAGCCAGTTACTACTATTATTTTTACGACTGGGAGATTACCACGGGTGAAATGTACTGCGAATCGGAGCGTATTTCCTTTCAAATTACCGTGGATTCAACCACTTCAACGACTACTGAAACTGTGTCTTCCCGGCAAGACCTCCTGTTATACCCCAATCCCGCCTCCACCTATTTTTTGATGGAGTACAAAGGCAATTGCCGGGCCGCGAAGAAATGGAGTGTTTTTGACTCCAATGGCCGCCTGCATACCTCTGGTGTCCTTGATGCTGATAGAAATTCTCCAAAGCGGATTCCCACAGAGGGGCTTCCTCCCGGACTATACATAATCGAACTGGAAGCCTGCGGCGATAATTTGACGAAAAACCTGATTTTACTGGGTTATTGATGTGGTGGGTGAGTTCGTGGGTATTCGAACCCCTAAATTCCTTCTTTGTAGAGGCGCACTGTCTTGCGTATTTATCATGTCATCCCTACGGGATTCTTAATTTATTGTTTGAAACCGTTTATTATAATCATGTCATCCCTACGGGATTTCTTTTCTAGCGCGTGGTTAATTTACCCGGGACAACAGAAAATCCGTGCAATCCATTGAAATCCGTGATTCAGACAAAAAGGATTTTGGTTTCTCGAGTTGTATTAATGGAAAATGAAAATGGCCCACCAAAGGGTTGCCTGCCCCCCAAAGCATTGGGGGGTGGGGGGCTAGCGGAAAGGATTTGAAAAAATTCTTTTGTAGGGACGCAATGCCTTGCGTCCTGTAAACCCCAAAATCCCATTGATTATATTCCAAATGAAAATTGGAAATGGCGGAAATATCTGTAGATACGCACGGCCGTGCGTATTTGTCCTACCCATACAATGCAAATCCTACAACCCTGAACACGCAATGCCTTGCGTACACTGCATGATTCTATTAAATAGTAAGAGGCGTAATTATAATCATGTCATCCCTACGGGATTTCTTTTCTAGCGCGTGGTTAATTTACCCGGGACAACAGAAAAATCCGCGCAATCCGTATAATCCATTAAATCCGTGATTCAGACAATGAGGGATAGTCAATTACGAATGACGAATTACGAATTGGGGGTGGTGGCGAGAATTCTAACCTTCTTGCTGGAATGAGGGTTTTATGGGAATGTCGTTACGTAGGATTTTGGTTTCTCCCCCAAAGCTTTCTTGTCCCCTACGCTTTGGGGAGGGGGCAAAGGAAGGCGCAAAGGGGGAATTAGGACATTATGTGCCGAAAAGAAATCCTCCAAAATCTAAAACCCCTAAAATGGGATATGTAACTGATCCCATTGCACTTACGCATACTCAAAACTCCAAACTCCAAACTC
>SKLY01000215.1 GCA_007121335.1 Saprospiraceae bacterium
ACATATATGCTTACTATTGTTCAAAATTAATGAAACCGCCCAGTACGTAAGGCGTACGCTGGGTGGTGTGAGAGGACGACAAAGTTAGGCAGATTGCCTATCTTTGTCTCCTACTCGATTTGGTTCAGGTTGGGGTTAGGACCGTATTTCTTAAATTTTCGGAAGGGTAATGATTTTTGGGTGGTTCGGTGTGTAGGATTCTAGTCAATTACGAATTACGAATTGGGGTTTTTTAATGGACAATTGACCCACCCCCCAATGCTTTGGGGGGGCAGGCAAGTTGACAGTGGACAATGGTTTTTCGGGCGAGAATTCTGACATCCCGGCAGTTTTGAGGAATCCCGGGGAAGTTCGATGTCTGGGATTTTGGTTTCACGCTGAGGACACAGAGGCAGTATTCAATGGCTCATTGTTTTTCCGTAAATTATTAGAGCTGACGTCCTACGAATTCTGCATAGGATTTTACGCGGAGGCCGCTGAAATTTCAATTGACAGTGGATCCCCAAAGTCTAGGGGCCAGGCTAGTTGATCTACCCCCCCAATGCTTTGGGGGGGGGCAGGCAAGTTGACAATTTATGTTTCGGGCGAAAGTTCTGTGGTTTTGGCAGGAATGAGTGATTTTAGGGTAATTCGGTATGTAGGATGTTGGGTGCCTAAAAAACCTGGGATGGTCTATTTGCCTGGCACAACAGAAAAATCCGTGGAAATCCGTCTAATCCGTGGAAATCCGTGATTCAGACAAAAAGAATCCTAGACAATTACGAATGACGAATTACGAATTGGTGGGGATGGCGAGAATTCAGGGGTTCTGGTTTGAAATGATGATTTTGGTTGATTCGTTATGTAGAATATTGGTTCCGCGCTCTGGTATCAATTAGATATGTAAATGGGGGGAATATCTGTAGATACGCACGGCCGTGCGTATTTGTCCTGCCCATCCAATGTAAATCCAAAATCCCATCGACATGAAATGCCTTGCGTCCACTGCACAGGTCTATTTTTTCATTACGGACATTTTTATTCATGTCATCTCTCCGGGATTCATATTCTTTGCATGTATCATTTACCTGCACAAAAGAAGAATCCGTGTAATCCGCCTAATCCATTAAATCCGTGATTCAGACAATTTGGGTGTGAGTTTGGGCCATGAGAGGCAATTACTAAATTGCGTGTTTGGGATGGGTTTTCGTGCGAGAATTGCGGGGTCCTGGGAAGATAATTAATTTGAAGGTAATTCGGTTTCCAGGATTTTAGGTTCACCCCCAAAGCTTTGGGGGCGGAGCCGCAAAGGAAGGCGCAGAGGAAAAGGCACCAACCATCCTTAATCCCAGAAATATCCGAAAAATCAAATAATTACTGATACAGCCACTTTCACCTCAGCGTGAAACCTAGTACCCCAAGGTCGGGCGAGAAAGAAAACCGCCAGAGTGCAACCGAAACAGTGTGAGCCGGAAAATCCTCCAAAATCAACAAACCCCTTGAATAGTTAATTGGCTGTATTCATCAAAGTTGCGCTCAGAAACTAACTCACCAACTCACAGACTCACCAATTCACAACTGAGATATCCATCCGCCAATAACTGGTTGGTTCAATATTCTTTAGAAAATAGCCCCGAAGTAACCGTGCTGACTTCCGTAGCTAAATGACGTCAGGGCAGAAACTACTTTCCGGGATACTGCGTTTAAGTCAGGAACCCATACCGATATGATTTAATGATTCGAATACTATTGCCACCTGGCCTGATTGTCGCGCTGCTGCTGACGGCCTGTGGCGGAATGATGAAAGTGAGAGATGGGAACACCGCCTTTGAACTGAGGAAGTACGCCCTGGCCATTGAGCTGCTGTCCGATGAGTACGAAAGTGCTCGATTCAGAGATGTAAAATCGGAGAAGGCCTTTCTATTGGGGGAAAGCCACAACCGCAAGGGCAATTTTCGGGAGGCATCCAGGTGGTATCGGGAAGCTGCTAACCTGGGGTATGGTGTCGATGCCATTGAGGCCTTTGCCGGGACCTTGATGAAAATGGAAGAATACGAAACTGCTGCAGATGTTTACAGCAGGCTGTTGAGGGATTACGGAAGTTTGGATGAGTGGGAGGACGCCCGCCGTATTGCCAGGGATGCCGGAGAGTGGATAGCCAAAGGGGAGGAGCTGCCCTATAAAATCGATGAAGCAGGCTTCAATTCGGCTTTCACCGATTATGCCCCTTTCTTTTACGATTCAACCACCATTGTTTTTTCCAGTGATCGCGCACCCTTGAGCAGGGATGCGGAGACCTATTCCTGGACCGGGAGGAATTACTTCAATTATTTTACCTACGATATCGAAAGAGATGAATTCACCGACCAGTTTGACTTTTTGAACTCATCCTACAATGAGGGTTCCATCGCATTTTCAAAAGACAGAAAACAGGTCTTTTTCACCCGCTGTGCACCTCAAAATGACGGCGATGGCTTCTGCAGGTTGTGGTTTTCAGAAAAGCTCAACGGGCAGTGGGCAGACCCCGAGATGTTGCCATTTCAGGAGGAAGAGGGCAATTATGCACATCCCGCTGTCAACGACGACGGCACGGAGTTGATTTATTCCTTCAAATCCAAAGAAGATAGAGAGGGCTACGATTTGTATGTGGCATACAGGCGCGGTCAACAGTGGTTGGAACCCATGAAACTCCCCGGCGCGGTCAATACCACCGGAAATGAACTGTTCCCCTTTTTGATAAAAGACACGCTCTATTTTTCATCCGACGGTCATCCCGGTTTTGGCGGGTTGGATATCTTCAGGACGGTGCGGCAGGCAGACGGGAATTGGGTGCAGGTATTCAATCTGATGCCTCCCTTTAACTCCGGAGGAGACGATTTTGGCTTTGTACTTGACGAGACCTTAAAGCCGACCGAAACCCTTTTGAGTCGAGGGTACTTTACAAGCAACAGGGAGCAGATGGGAGACCAGATTTTTTACTTTGAGCAGTTTGAAAAAATTGAAGAAGAGGAGGAGGATCCGGTGGTTTATACGCTCAGGGTAGAAGGAGTGGTTTATGAGCACCTTTACGAGGACCCGGACGATCCCAACAGCCGGAGATTGGGTCGCCAAAATTTGCCGAATGCCATGGTGGAGATCATCGGTCCCGAGGGTACGGATACCATTCGCACCAGGCGCGATTCGCGTTTTGAAAAAGAAATTGAATACGGCCGGGAATACCGGGTGGCTGCCTCTGCACCGGACTACCTCAGAAAATCCGTCAGACTCGATCTCTCTGATATCGAAAAAGATCCCAACCGGCCGGACAGGGTGGTTTCTGTAGATATCATCCTGGACCGGAAGTTTATCGACCGGGAAGTGATTATGGAGGACATTTACTACGACTTCGACGAGTGGTTTATCAGAGAAGATGCAATGCCCACCCTCGAAAACCTGGCAGTGTTGATGGATGACAATCCCGGCATCAAAATCGAACTGGCGTCCCATACTGACTGCCGGGGTTCGGAGGAATACAATCTCGAACTCTCCCAAAACAGGGCCCAGGCCGCAGTGGATTTTTTGGTAGATATCGGAGTCGATCCGGATCGACTGGTTGCCACGGGCTACGGAAAATCCCGCTTACTGATCGACTGTCCCTGTGAGGAGTGCACAGAAGAGGAACATCAGATGAACCGGAGGACTACCTTTCGGATACTGGAGTGAGTTTTTTTAGCTCTATTCCATAAAAAATCGTCATAACAGCACTCCTCTGTAGAATCCACAGTATTCTCAAAACTCAGCGGAGACGCTGTCTTGAGTGACAGTCGAAAGATGATCAGTAATGATATTTTCAAAGTAAGAAGGGTAATTGCCAATTTCATATACATATTTGCCTTTCGAGTGCATCTGAAAAAACGCTCCATCCACTACCTCTAACCCTGAGTAATACTTTCGCTCTGTGGCAGGGCCGTTAGCGGGGATGAAAGTTTCTGAGAGTTTATTCCCGGATC
>SKLY01000209.1 GCA_007121335.1 Saprospiraceae bacterium
GGTCATTTGTCTGAAAAGTCCGGTATTTAGGGGCTTTTGACTGGCATTCGTTCCCCCTTGTGAAAAATAAAGGATCGGGCATTTCTTAAAAATCGCGCAAAGATACTCTCTACAATGTTCTGAATGCCGTTTTGCTGATATTTATTTCCCGTTAGGTGGGAAAAATGTAAATTCCGTGGATGCGCAGGACATTGCGTATTTTTCAACCGCGTAATTTAACCTGTGGCCGGGATCTTGTCTCACCCCTTCAGGGTGAATTATGGTGTTGGTCTTTGCGTCGGGTGGTACCCGATGCTTTGCTGTCTTGCCCTTTCAGGGCGTTTATTGATGCAATCATTGAGGAATAGGTATGCAATCATAGAAACGACCTTCAAATTGCAGGAAATCCTTAGCTATTACCATGCCTACACAAAAGACCCCAACGGGGTCAATCAACATAACGATTGGCCTGCCCCCTCCAAATTTTTCTTGTCCCGCATTGGGGAGGTGGTAAGTAACCCTATGGTGATTGTCTTACCCATCACTCAGGAACTCCCACAAACAGCACCCTGAAGGGGTGCAACAGCAAAAATACCACAAGTAAAGCGATTAAACATTCTCCTTCAAAACACTGGGAATCAACCACCCTCACGACCGAATAAACTCCAACTCTCCGTTTTTCTCATTGTAGGTGGCAATAACGGATGGTACCTGTTCTCTCCCGTTTTTTTCGTTCTTGTCGCAGGGGAAGGTGAAGTCGCATCCCCTGATGATATCGGAGGTTACTTCGCCAAAAAAGCTTGGCGTTGGATTGCCGTGGGTGTTGGCAGAGGTGGACAGCATGGGTTTGTCGAAGGTTTTCAATATGCTGTGACAGGGGCCGGTTTTCACGATGCGCATGGCCACCTCGCCTTTTTCATTGACCAGTGGGGGTGCCAGGTTTTCGGCATCGGGATAAACAATAGTGAGTGGCCGCTGGTGGAGGCTCAAAAGCGTTTCAATTCGCGGGTGGATGAGCGGAACGTATTCGCGCAATTTTTCCAAACTGTGGACTAACAGAATAAAGGGTTGTTCGTCGGGTCTGTTTTTCAGTTCCTGAACCCGCTTGATAGCATCTTCATTGAAGGGGTCGCAGCCTATTCCCCATACGGTGTCAGTGGGATGTAATATGACTCCTCCCTCATTTAATACTTCTACAGCCTTAACAATACTTTCGCTCAGTAACATTTAAAGTGGTGTTGCGTTAACAATCTTGTAATTTAATAGATACCCTTATTTGACGAATGGCTGCAAAGATACATTACAAAATTTTTTTTCCCATACTGTTGACCTGTTCATTATTGGTCGGTTCGCTCAATGCCACTCACATTATAGGTGGAGAAATGACCTTTGAATGCCTGTCTCCGGGGGAGTATCGAGTCACAATGAAAGTGTATAGAGATTGTGCACTTGGACTGGCTGCATTTGATTCTCAGGCAGGTGGTCTTACGGGTACAGTATCTATTTTCAGTGAGGGAGGGAGTAATCTTGACGGGCAGATTAGATTGGATCCACCTCTAGTAGAGAGCATACCCAATGATGCTGAAAATCCCTGTCTGGTAGTTCCGCCCAATATCTGTGTGGAGAGCGGAACTTATACTTTTGATGTCTCTCTTCCCGTCAGCGATGAGTCTTATTACATTGTCTATCAACGCTGTTGCCGAAACAACACCATCAATAATATTTTCGAACCTCAATCTACTGGGGCGACCTATTTTATAGAGATCACCCCTTATGCGCAGGAAAATTGCATCAGCACTCCGACCTTTGATAATTTTCCCCCACCCGTGATCTGCAGTGGTTTTGATCTGGAATTTGATCATTCGGCCTCGGATGATCAACCCAATAGCGAATTGGTCTATTCTTATTATACACCTTTTGTAGGAGGGGGGCTGGAAGGAAGTCCACAGTTGCCAGGAAATCCTTTTAGTGTGAATGGAGTGGCGCCTCAACCCACTTCTTTTCCACCTTACACTGAGGTTTTATTCATTCCTCCTTTGTACAGCCGAAACACTCCGCTGGCCGGAGATCCTGCCGTCCGTATTAATTCAAGTACCGGGGTCATTTCAGGCAGACCGGATATACTCGGTCAATTCGTAGTGGGTGTGCAGGCCGAACAGTACGTCAATGGTCAACTGGCCTCGGTTATTCGCCGGGACTTTCAGTTCAATGTTACTTCTTGCGAACCTACCGTTTTTGCCCAAATAGAGGCTGATGAGATTATTGATGAACGTGAATTTGTGGTTAATTCCTGTGGAAATACTGAAGTGACTTTTAACAATCAGAGTTTTCAGGAACAATTTATCGACGAATATCGATGGAAGTTTTTTGTTGAAGGGGATACGTTATTAAATTCTGATCGAAATGCCACCGTAAATTTTCCCGATACTGGCACTTACAAAGGCATCTTAATTGCCAATCCGGATGCTGAATTGTGCAACGACACCGCTGAAATTAGAGTGAACATTTTTCCTTTTGTAGAAGCAAAATTTCAGTTTGACTATGACACTTGCAGTGCCGGGCCCGTTGAGTTTGAGGATTTGTCTTTCACTGGTGGTTCGCAGCTGGTGGGCTGGGATTGGAAATTTAAGCCTGAAGAAACTACTGATCTCCGGAACCCCTCTTTCGAATTTTCGACCTCGGGCACCAAAGAAGTATTACTGGAGGTCGCCGATGACAACAACTGCACTGACACCATAACTAAGGAAGTGCCCTATTTTCCGTTGCCTCCAATTATAGTGGTAGAACCCGGTAAATTCAATGGCTGTGCACCGGAAGAAATTAGTTTTACAAACCGCAGTGACTTTGTAACCGAGGATTACGAGATCTTTTGGGACTTTGGTGACGGGAATACCAGTGAAGAACTGAACCCCTCCAATTTATATGAAGACCCTGGTACTTACGATGTGTTCATAAGGATTATCTCACCATTTGGCTGTGTAGGAGAGCGAAGATTTCGATCAATCGTTGAAATTTTTAGAGGTCCTGAGGCCGGGTTTAGTGTCAGCCCAACTGAGCTCACGAGTATTGAAAGTCGGGTATCTGTGACCGACCTGTCCTCCCTGGCTGAGGGTTGGCAATACAATTTTAATAATGAGGCCAACTATTTTTTCCGGGAACCCTCTCACACCATTGAAGATACAGGAAGGGTTTTCGTCGAGCAGGTGGTTTTCAAGGGGAATGGCTGTACAGATACTGCCAGAATTTATCTGGATGTGGTGCCTTTTACTTCCTTCCACCTGCCCAATGCTTTCACACCAAATGGGGACGGGGTCAATGATGAGTACCGCGGCACCGGAATACTCGAGTACATCAGTAATTTCAGGATGACCATTTGGAATCGGTGGGGTGAAAAGGTTTTTGAAACCAGCAATCCGGAAACGGGCTGGAACGGTCGGAAATTCAATACCGGTGATATGCTTGATCAGGGCGTCTATGTGGCGGTTGTAGAGTACGAGAATCCCGATGGATCCAGGGAGGTTATCAAAGAATTTGCTACCCTGATCCGCTGATCTCATCCTCTTTTTCAAAAAAAATTGACTGGTCGGCTTGTATGTTTGTAAAAAGCCTTACCTTTGCAGCCTAAAATTTTAGATGATGGACGCGATAAGATATGTACACGAGCAGGTTTCCAAGTCAAAAGACTGGCCAGAGTTCAAGCCCGGCGACAATATCATAGTGAGCTACCGGATTATAGAGGGTGACAAAGAGCGCTTGCAGGATTTCAAAGGAGATGTCCTAAAATTCGACGGTTTTGGTATCAACAAAACCTTTACTGTGCGCAAAATGTCAAGTGGTGTTGGTGTGGAGAGAATCTTTCCACTTCACTCTCCTCACATTGCTGAAATTAAGGTGGTGAAAAGAGGTAAAGTGCGCCGCGCCAAATTGTTTTATCTCCGTAAACTGGTTGGTAAAAAGGCCAGAATTCGCGAGAAAACTCACATCAAGGCCGATTCCTGAAACACTCGTTCTGTTTAGAAAAAACTCAAAGCTGTACTGCCCATTTTCCGGTGGTACAGCTTTTTTTGTGCCCGGGGCTATTTTGATTTCCCGTTTCTAAATTCCTGAAAAAACCACCCACTTATCTAACCCTTTTACTCAAAAAAGGTGTTTTGCTGTGAGGAACATCTGATATATGGGCTTTCTCATCTTTTTGGCGCTTTTCTTCGCAATGGAGATTTTTGTTTTCCGCTTGCTGAAAACTGCATTTTACGGACGTGGCGAGAACCCGGACAGACCCGTATTTCAGCTCTTCATGAAGAGGATTTGGTTTGCAGTGGTTTACTGGGGATTGACAGTGGCCTTCTTTGTCAACTGGGGATTACAATTCTACGGCATAATTCATTACAGCGAAGTGCCCTTTTGGATTTATATCAATGCATTTTTCTTCCTGCTTTACATCGCGAAATTCGCCTCTCTCTTGTTGGGAGTACTTACAGAGCTGTTGTTGCTTGGGGACCGGGCAATTAATTTTTTCTCAGGGACTTCCTACTTCAGTCCTTCGAGAAAGCGATTCCTCAAAATAACTGCGGCTGCTTTTGGTTTGCTGCCTTTTACTACCCTGCTATACGGCATGGTTCGCAACCCCTACCGCTACACTGTCTATGAATCTGACATTTTGATAGATGATCTGCCGCCCGGCCTGGAGAATCTTAAAATTGTACAGATATCGGATATCCACGCCGGTAGTTGGGTGTTTCAGGAACCGGTTGGCAGGGCAGTTGATATGATCAATGAGTTGGAACCCGATTTGGTGTTGTTTACCGGTGATTTGGTGAACAATATCGCCTCTGAGATGGAGCCCTTTATCCCTGTTTTCAAAAAAATAAAATCCCGCTACGGTGTTTATTCGGTGTTGGGTAATCACGACTACGGCGATTATTTCCGGTGGCAAAGCAGTGAAGACAAACGCGCCAATTTTCAACAATTGCTCGACACCCACCAGGCCATGGGGTGGAAGCTGTTGAGGAATCAGAGTGAATTGGTTGAAATCGGCGAAGACCAACTGGCGGTAATTGGCGTAGAAAATTACTCTGCACTGCCACAATTTCCGCGTTACGGTGATTTAGACAAGGCAATGGCTGAAGTTCCTGAGAGTGCATTTAAAATTTTACTCACACATGACCCGACCCACTGGGATGCTGAAATAGTCAATCAAAATCCCGACATTGGAATAACCTTTTCAGGCCACACCCATGGATTTCAGTTCGGCTTTGAAATTCCGGGCGTTGGGAGATGGAGTCCGGGAAGTATGATTTATGATCAGTGGGCTGGCTTGTATAAAAAAGGCAAGCAGTACCTCTATGTAAATCGCGGCCTTGGATACCTGGGTTATCCGGGAAGGGTTGGGATTTTACCCGAAATCTCCCTTTTGACGCTGAGGAGAAATACTTTGCTGTAGGAGAACAAAATTGTTTTCCTATATTTACGGTTTAATAAGTGCTATTGTGCGAATCAATTAAGTTGCTTAGGTTTTATGAGTTTGCTGAATAAATGGATTGTTGGAATTTTGTCTTTAGTCGTGATGCTGCTCTTGCTAACTGCATGTGCACAGGAAGGTGATTCTACGGATGATTTGAACGAGACTACCATTGAGGGCGAATGGGAAATCACCTTCGCCCTGAGAAACGGAAGCCCTACATCAACTATTGACGGAGGTATATTTACCTTCGAAAACGGTGCCTTTTCCAGTAATTTTATTCAGGATGGCATGCCGGGAAATTACGAACTGGATGGAGAGACCATAATTACCGGTTTGAGGAACCCCGAAGAGTTTCACGTCGTTAGCTACTCAGACAGAAGAATGATATTAAAGACCACGATAAGCGGATTTGACTTTGAGTTTGAGCTGGAAAGAATCACCAATGAAGACGAGCACAGTATTCAATAAACTGATCTCAGGTATCCTCCTGATATGGTTCCCCTTTCAATTGAGTGCACTGGACGCCCATTTAAGTCTCTACACTTTCAATAGCCCTGATGGGGCTTTCACAGAATTGTGCCTCTACATCAATGCCGGTGAGCTGGAGCGCAAAATGGTTGATTCCATTAATGGACAATCCGTTGTGGAATACACACTAGTAATTTCAGATCATGCTACTGAATTGGTTGTTTATGCCGACCGATTTCGCTTGAGCGGTCCGGTAGGCGAGGAGCCAGAAAATTTTTACGACATTCGAAGAATTCCCGTTGAAAATGGAGATTACCGGGTGGATCTGACCTTGATAGATGCCCTCAATCCTGAGAATGAGCTTAATCGCACCACCGACTTTTCAGTTTCATTCCAGCCTGAAGTGCTTGAGTTTTCAACCATCCAACTTTTATTTTCAGCAAGTCCCGATGATGACTTCCAGTCTCGCTTTGTAAAAAACGGCTTCCGGATGGAAATTGCTCCCTTGAACTACTTCCCTCCGGGAGTGGATCGGATGTATTTTTACAATGAAATATACGGTCTACAAACTGCCTTTCCCGGCGAGGAGCACTACGCTCTGGGCATAGAGTTGAAGAGGAGGGGCAGTAATGAAGTGATGATGAGTACATTCAGTCGCCGTTCCGTAGGCGAGGTGGACCCGGTACTAAGATCTGTGGATATTTCTGAACTAGGATCCGGCGAGTACCTCCTCACCATCAATGCGGTAAATAGAGAGCAGGAAATAATTGGCAGTACAACTACCTTGTTCTACCGCCACAATCCCATTTTGGATGAGGAGTTGGTTGAAGAGCAGCTCGTGACTTTCGACAATTCATTTGTTCAGGATTTAGACACTGAAGAATTGGTTTACTCACTTAAAGCGATTGCCCCGCTGATCAGTCCACAGGATGTGACAAGGTTGAATAATATTTTGAGAAACAAGAAGGATGATCAGATGCGGTACTTCCTTTTTGAAACCTGGTGTAATGTAGATCCTTATGAACCCCAAAATTCCTACGAGCAGTTTATGGAGGTGGCCCGCGCGGTTGATAAAATGTACTACTCCGGTTTTGGTCGCGGCTTTGAAACAGACCGCGGAAGGATATTCTTGCGGTACGGAAGACCGGATGATATTGAGAATGTGCAGACAGAGACAGATGCACCCCCTTATGAAGTTTGGACCTATTCCAGGCTGCCCGGTACGGGACAAACCGAGGTCAAGTTCGTGTTCTACAACCCCAGTTTGGCAGGAAATATGTATGAATTACTCCACACCAATGCCCGGGGTGAGTTGAATAATCCCAATTGGATACGCGACCTTTATCAAAATGCTCCCAATATCCACGAGGGTCCCAATTATCACCAGGTTGACGGTATCCAGGATGGATTCAATCGCAGGGCTATAGATGTTTTTACCGATAATTAATTTACTCTTTGATGCAAATTCTCATGATCAATAAAATTGGCGGAACAGTCGCCACAGTCTTGTTCTGCCTGATTCTGCAGACAGGCTTTTTGAGTGAACCGCTACATGCCCAAATCGACACCACCGATACCGACATGGTTGAAGATTACAATTGGCGTATCATGCAGCGGATGCTCAACGGTATTTATATACCCCAGGACCTAAACGATGCTTTTTACGAATTGGAGAGAAATGCCAGTGATCAGGCCATAAGTCGATTTCGCAACGCGCCCGGTGATGATCTCTCAAACAAACTTTTTTTTGGATTGGGCAGATGGATGAAGTCAAATTGGCAATTTTACGAAGGCAGCAGGTTTTCTCATTATTTGAGGGGGCTCGGACTCTCGCATCCGGACGACATGGTGACCTTTGTGATTGAGTCCTTCCACCTCCATCTCAATGAGGAGGATCTCCGCATAGAAGAACGTGTAGAGGAGTTGCGGGAAAGGCGGTTTTTGATTTCCCGGCGCATGATGCAGCGAGACACCATCAGTGTGGATACCATCCGCTGAGTCCATTGGTCTCAGTTCCACATTTTATGCGTTACTTTGCAGTTTCGAACCAATAAATTTAGGAGGAAATGATGAGAAGGCACTTCCTGTTTCTCAAAGCCGCGTTACTGGTGTTTTTGCTCATATCCAGAGGGACCAATTTGTTCGGTATTGATGACTTGTTAGATGACAGCGCTATTGCGAGGGGCGTGTTTTACGTGGTAATTTATCTGCTGACCATTGAAATAGTCCGCTCGATAATTATCAAACTCTACCGACGTAGGAAGAAAATGAGCAGCCAGGAGACAGATAATTTCATCCTGGGTATAAGCAACCTCTATATTTTGCTGTACACCTTCGGTCTGTTTTTCCTCCTTCTTTCCATTACCAATGTACAACTCACGTCCTTTATATTTTCAGTGAGTATCGTGGCTGCCGCTCTGGCTATTTTGACCAAAGAATTTTTGACCGACATTTTGAGTAGTATGCTGATGACTTTCAGCAGGGAATTGGAAGTGGGTGATGTGGTCAAAATGGGTGAACACAAGGGGAAAATTGTAAATATGACCCTCAATAAAACCACCATTCTGACCGATGAGGATGACCTGGTGTTTTTCCCCAATACCAAAGTTTTCTTTTCTGACATCGTAAATTACACCAAGCGCGATATCAAAAAGACCAGCATCAGCTTTGAAATGAACAACGGAATTGCTGAAAGTGTCACGGAAATTGAAGATATGCTAAAAGAAGCCCTGGAGGAATACAAAGATTTGATCAGGCCGGACAGCTACAACCTTCGAATACTGGACATTAAGAAAGATTTCGTAAACTTTAAGTTTCAGTATGTTTTGTACAACCCCAACCTGGAGTTGGAAAGGAAGATTCGGAAAAAAGTGGTCAGAACTATTTTTAGCATGGTCAACAAACAGAAAATTGTACAGGTTAAAGCCGGAGGTGAATCGCCGGGGGCTTAATCTTCATTGGAAGCACCTGGCCTTTTCATGTTAGTGAATCAAGAGACCCAATGAAATCTGCGAGGTGGACATTTCTTATCCTACTTCCCTTTATCCTCGCCATGTGTCGCAGCGGAGGAGATGAAGTGCGTATCCAGTCTATCGAATCCTCCGAAGGCTATGTGGTAAAGTACTTCGACTTCGATGATCGCCTGGTAAAGCGTATTGAACTGGATATCGATTCTCTGCACCACGGTTGTTACCAAATTTTTGATAAAGAGGGGGAGGCCGTTTTACAGGCTTTTTTCTCCGGTGGAGAGCTTCATGGAACCTGGATGATGGCAAAAAAAGGCTGCTGGAGTGGGGGAGGCCTTGCAAATGCTAAAAAAGAAGGTTTGTGGGAATACCACAAAAACCACAATGGAGAATGTCTGCCGGTCAAAAGCAGGGGCTTCCGGGAGGGCGAATTGCACGGTGGCAGCATATATTCTGAGGGCCGTGATGGATTCTGGACTTATGATCTCTACAACAGGGGCCGTTTGATCGGAAGTGCTGAGTTAGGTGATTTCGGTATCAGGGAGGTATCCGGGGACCTCTACTTTTTCGGACTGGATCTGGCCACTGATCTGGAGGGTGAAACCACCTTGCTGCTCTTTGCTGCAGCGATTCCGGGTTTTTTTCCTGAGGTCTCCGTACTTTCTGAAACAGAGGATGGCGAAAAGGAACTTATCCAAATGCCTCCGGCGGGTTATAATAACCATATGTTTTTTTGGATAGTGGATGAACTCAGGGATAAGAGTTTCTACGAAGCGGGTTTGGCTGACCTCAAACTTCTGGATGGAATGGGTTATGATGCATACAGGGAGTTGATTTATTTCCCCATCATTCCCGGAAGACCCGACTAAATCTACTTTGACCCAACCGATGGAAAATCTTCAAACCCTTAGGCAGTCCTGTAGAAATCATGTCAACCTCTTACATTTGGGTAATTTTTTTACCTTTACCCCTTTGCCAACCGGGCGGGAGAAGCCAATCCTTTGAGGGCTGTGAGTCAGCATGGGGTTTGGAGCGTTTGAATTTGGGGTATTCCTGTCCTGCCATTGAAGAAAAAGGAGGGTTGGAAAATTGATTCACAAACAAAAGCAGAAGAATGAAAAACATTTCCATGCCACACACCCTGGTGTTGATGTTTGGCCTGATGGTAGTTTCCCTGGTCGTGACCTGGTTGGTGCCCTCCGGTTCTTTTGAAACGACTGTTAATGAGCACGGACAGGAAGTTGTCGTGCCGGGAACCTTCAGTCAAATTCCCGACAAGGAATACCTGAGTCCACTTTCACTTTTCACGGTCATTCCCCGGGCCCTCGGAGATGCGCAGGCCATCATTTTCTTTGTGCTGATCATTGGAGGAGCGATCAAGGTTATTAGAGAAACCGGTGCGATAGATGCATTTCTCGGTAGTTTGATCAAAAAGTACGGCAGACGGCCCAATATGTTGCTTTTTTCCATGATGTTCACCTTTGCAATGGTCTCGGCTACCATCGGAGTTGCAGAGGAATACATACCCTTTGCCCTAATTTTGGTCAGTCTCTGCGTGGCCATGAGGTTGGATGCCATTACCGCCATCGGGACTCTGGTAGTTGGTTACGGTGTGGGCTATGGCATTGCATTTATGAATCCCTTCACTCTGGTTATAGCGCAAAATATAGCAGGACTTCAACCGCTTTCCGGATACGAGTATCGCCTGGCCATTACCATCCCTTTTATTCTCGTTGGCTTTCACCACGTCTGGAGTTACGCTCGAAAAATACAAAGAGACCCCTCGAAAAGTCTGATGAAAGGTATTAAGCCAAAGGAGTACATTTCTCTTGCTGACCACCCTCCTTTGAACAGGAGGAGAATATTGATCCTTCTAATTTCCGGTGCAGCATTACTCGGCCTGATTGTTGGAATAGCTACTGCGGGCTGGTATTTAGTGGAATTGAGCGCATTGTTTGTGGGATTGGCTCTTGTTGTTGGCATCGTTTCAGGTCTGGGTGCCAATAAAACTGCCATTGTATTTGGTGAAGGTGCAGCTGAATTAACCACTACTGCGCTCTTGATTGGGTTTGCTCGCTCTATTGCCCTCCTGATGGAAGACGGTATGGTATTGCACACAGTAGTGGATGCCGCGGCAGCTCCTCTTTCCGCCTTCGGACCTGAATTTGCCGCGGTGGGCATGCTGTTTATTCAGAGCATTCTCAACTTTTTTATTCCCTCCGGAAGTGGACAGGCATTTGTAGCTATGCCGCTGATGGCCCCCATCGGAGATATTGTCGGTGTGAGCAGGCAGATATCCGTACTAGCCTTCCAGTTCGGAGACGGCCTTATGAATATGATTGTTCCCACCAGCCCGGTCCTCATGGGAATTTTGGGACTGGCCGGAATTCCCTACACACGCTGGTTCCGGTTTATCGCACCTCTCCTGGTAAAACTTTTTGTCCTCTGTTCGATTGTTCTCGTCATTGCTGTGTGGATAGGGTATGAATGATGGGGGTGTGTGAAATGTGGATAGGGGTTAGTCAATTACGAATGGTTTAATTGCGGATTGGGGGGGATAATAGACAGTTGACAATTTTTTGTGTGATAATTCGGAGGTTCTGGTATAAAATAACGACTTTTGGGTGGTTCGGGATGTAGGATATTGGGTACCTAAAAACCCGGGGGAGGGTCTAATTTCATGGGCCACGGAAAATCCGCCAAATCCATCTAATCCGTCAAAATCCGTGATTCAGACAATGAGGATTTTGGTTTCACGCAAAGGCCATAAAGGAGGCAAAGGCCGCAAAGGGTTCAGTTGAAAGTAGAAAGTATTGAAAGTACAAAGTTTGGAAAGTTGACAATTGCCCACCAAAGCTTTGGGGGCAAGCGGATAGGGTTTGAATAAATTTTCGTGTAGGGACGCAATGCCTTGCGTCCGCTAAATGGTTCTATTCTTTCATTAGTGGGATTTTATAATCATTTCCCCTCTACGGAATTCCTTTCTATCGAATGGTCAAATTACGCGGAACAAGAGAAAATCCGTGTAATTCCTCTAATCCATTAAAATCCGTGATTCAGACAATGTGCGAATCGGTTGCTCCCCCTCCCCAAAGCATAGCCTGCCCCCAAAACTTTGGTGGGGGGACGAGAAAACTTTGGGGGCAAAGAAACCTTTTTAACAGAAAAAAATCCTCCGAAATCAACAATCCCTCCGAATAGATATTCTGCTGGATACAGCGAGGTGGCGGCCTCGCAAACAACTCACCAAATCACAGACTCACCAATTCACAACTGAGTTAGGCCATCCGCCCATCGGGTCATCTGCCAACAACTCCCCCCTTTGTGAAAAACCCGTGAATTTCTTATCTTTGCGGTCTTTTGAAAGACGGTGGTCGGCCCTTTTAAACAAAGGAGACCGCGGTCGGTTTGATAACTAAAACAGCAACATTATGATTGACTTCAAGAATATCAGCGTTTCGGAGAACAACGGAATTTTTACCATTACCATTGAAAGGCCGCGAGCGCTTAATGCTCTGAACTGGGACACCATTGAAGAACTTGGCCAGGCTATCCAGAAAATATCGGGCCAATTGGTCAACGTCAAAGGTGTTATTCTTACCGGCTCGGGTGAAAAGGCCTTTGCGGCAGGGGCTGATTTGAAGCGCTTTCCCGAATTGGGTGAGGAGGGCGGTATTCAGTTGTCCCGTCAGGGGAATGAGGTTTTCAACCGTTTTGAAAATGCACCCTTTCCCGTCATTGCCGCGATAAACGGTTTTGCGCTGGGAGGAGGACTGGAACTCGCAATGGCCTGTCACCTCAGGATAGCTGCCAAAAACGCAAAATTTGGACAGCCGGAAGCCAAACTCGGCCTTACTCCGGGATATGCCGCCACCCAGCGACTTCCGCGATATGTCGGTAAATCACAGGCGCTCTACTTGTTGCTCACCGGTGAAATGATCAATGCAAACAGGGCTTTGGAACTCGGATTGGTGAATGAATTGGTGGAGCAGGAAGAGCTGTTGAAGCGATGTGAGGAAATACTCGAGGTTACTGGTTCCATGGCACCCATTGCCATCGAGGAAATTATTAAATGTGTGAATGCCTATTACGATCCGAATACGGATGGTTTTGAGAGTGAGGTAAAGGCTTTTGGAAAATGCATGGACTCAGAAGACCTCCAGGAAGGGGTGAATGCATTTTTGGAAAAGAGAAGACCTGAATTCAAGGGTAAGTGATTTGCTTATTCAAAATCCTCGTTTACCGGTATTCCGGTTTTTAATATCAAAGTCGCATTGGTTTAATCGCTGAAATAAATGATCAAAACAGATATACTTATAATTGGAGCGGGCCCCACGGGTTTGTTTGCGGTTTTTGAAGCCGGCCTGTTGCGTCTTCGATGCCACCTGATCGATTCACTGCCTCAAGCCGGTGGTCAGTTGGCAGAAATATACCCCAAAAAGCCCATTTACGATATTCCCGGAATGCCTGAAGTGCTAGCGGGAGATTTGGTAGATGGCCTTATGAAACAGGCGGCTCCGTTCAAACCCGGCTTTACTCTCGGTGAGCGGGCCGAAACACTGGAAAAGACAGAGGACGGTCAATTTTTAGTGATCACCAACAAGGGTACAGTACACAGTGCTCCGGTAGTGGCGATAGCCGGAGGCCTCGGTTCATTTGAACCCAGAAAGCCGCCGTTGGGCAACATTGCTGATTTTGAGGACAAGGGTGTGTCCTACATGGTTAAAAACCCGGAGGATTACCGCGATAAAAGGGTCGTAATTGCAGGTGGGGGAGATTCCGCCCTGGATTGGGCTATTTACCTTGCAGATGTGGCCTCTGAGGTGACACTCGTTCACAGGCGGGAGGGTTTTCGCGCAGCAGTTGACTCAGTTGAGAAGGCCAGGGCGCTGGATAAAGAGGGAAAAATCCGCTTGCTGACCAGCGCACAGGTAACAGGCCTCAGTGGGAACGGGCGACTGGAAACTGTACTTATCAACCACAAGAAAAAAGGCGGTATCGAATTGGAAACCGATTTTTTTATTCCTCTGTTTGGCTTGATTCCCAAGCTCGGCCCCATAGCAGATTGGGGGCTGGACATTAAGGACAATGCCATTCGAGTGGATACCTTTGATTACTCGACCAATGTGCCCGGGATATACGCCATCGGGGATATCAATACTTATCCTGGCAAATTAAAACTTATCCTATGCGGTTTTCACGAAGCTACCCTTATGTGTCAATCGGCCTACAAAAGGATCAACCCGGACAAAAAGGTTTCATTTAAGTACACCACCGTAAGCGGTATAGAGGGATTCTGAAATTATGGATAGTGTTAAGATAAAAGCAATAGACAGGGAAGGTGTAGAGCACATGATTGAAGCTCCGGTTGATATGAACCTCAACCTGATGGAAGCACTCAAGGGATCGGGTTTGGATGTAAAGGCCACTTGCGGAGGAATGGCCCTCTGTTCAACCTGTCATGTGTATATTCTCACAGACCATAGCTTAGCCGAACCCACGGAAGACGAAGAAGATATGCTTGATTCTGCTTTTTTAGTTGAAGATAACAGCAGATTGGGTTGCCAATTGCGCATAGAGTCCGATATGGACGGACTGGTTGTTCAATTGGCACCGGATGGGGATTGATTGAGTAATTATCCTCCTGTTTCCTTTTTCAGCTCTGCAATTTGGCTTTCCCACAAGTGCTTTTGATCATCCACTTCATCCTCATCAGCAAAATCGGTTATTTCCAGGATGGTTTCATTGGTCACCCCGGATTTTGAAAGGCGGTATTCGAAATACTCATCCTCATCATCCGCATCATCCCACTTAAACCGCAGTCGCTCTTCCTCAACATGCTCAACCAGGATCGCCCTTTCGGCATAACCTTCCCAATAGAAGGTGTACACATCACCGTCGATATCTACCTCGTCACAAAACCAGCGAACCAGGCAGGATGGTGTCGTTAGAAAGTTGTGAAGTATGGCTGGTGAAGCCTTGAACAGAAACTCCATATCGAATTGAACTCGCTTCATTTTATCATTTTTTTTGACTGTGCAATAATAATCTACCGGGTTTAGTTAGATGCATTGGCAGTTCTAAGCAATTGCCCTGCACGAGAATGTAGCGCAAGCACTTATTGACTATCCCGGATGCCTAATGTTCCTAAACAGCCCGCAAGTAAATATTTTTTTATGGATTTAATAATTATTTGAACTTTTTTTTCTGAAAAAGGCTTGAAGATGGTATGTTTGCAGCTTTTTTAAACCGCAGATCCGTAATTCCAGCCGGATTCAAACATTGGCAACGAACAATATTCAGCTTTATCGGTTCGTCAACAACAAAATATGGTATTGGGATAACCTGATTCATTCTAGTAGATCTGGAATGTACGATTGATTTATTTTACAACAAACTAATCATTACATGAGACAGTTAAAAATTACAAAATCTATAACCAACAGGGAGAGTCAATCCCTGGAGAAATATCTCCAAGAAATTGGCAAAGTTGATCTCCTGACTCCTGAAGAGGAAGTTGATTTGGCCAAGCGTATCAAAGAGAACGACCAGGTCGCTTTGGAAAAGTTGACCAAGGCGAATCTGCGGTTTGTGGTTTCTGTGGCCAAGCAGTATCAAAATCAGGGTCTTTCTCTTAGTGACCTTATTAACGAGGGCAATCTCGGCCTCATCAAAGCTGCACAGCGATTTGATGAAACAAGGGGTTTTAAGTTTATTTCCTATGCTGTATGGTGGATCAGGCAGTCTATTCTTCAAGCACTGGCTGAACAGTCGCGTATTGTCAGACTTCCTCTTAATAAAGTGGGTTCCCTGAATAAAATAAACCGCGCATTTTCTGAATTGGAGCAGGAGTACGAAAGAGAACCGTCTGCCGAGGAACTCTCAGAATCTCTTGAAATCTCTACCGACGAGGTGGAAACTACCCTTGGTGTGGCTTCGCGCCATGTCTCAGTTGATGCGCCCTTCGTGGAGGGAGAGGACAATACCTTACTGGATGTGTTGGAAAATAATACGACACCGGATACAGACGACAGTCTTGATTACGCAGACTCACTTCGCAAAGAAATCGAGCGCTCCCTCGGTACTCTTACCGAAAGACAGAGCGATGTAATTAAGCTGTACTTTGGGATTGGAATAGAGCATCCCATGTCGCTGGAAGACATAGGAGACAAATTCGGACTTACGCGAGAGCGGGTTCGCCAGATAAAAGATAAGGCCATCAACAAACTGCGCTCCACATCGAGGAGTAAATTGTTGAAAAATTACCTGGCCCTTTGATACATTGAGAATGTCAAAATAACTTTGAGGGGAAGTGGATCAATATCTGCTTCCCCTTTTTGCTTTAGTCAGTTTATTTGCTGAAATTTGCAGCTCAAAATAAACGCTACTACTAATGCCAAAACAAATAAAGTCCCATGTGGACAGTACCCTGAAGAACTGGAGAAAAGAGGAGAAAAAAGCCATAAAGCTGCTTAAGGTCGTCGGAGATCTGCGGTTCGACAGAGGCATTGAGCTTGTTCTTTTCCGAAGAGATATCTATGACAGTCGACCATCTCAGGTAATCCACAACCATCACCACGGTAGCAATTACACCTCCAATCCCATTACCATTGATGACACTCTGGATGTAGCCAGGGCCATAGAGCGAATGGAAAGCCTGGCACCTTCCAGGATTGACATTGGGAAAATTGCCGCCAACTTTAAGGAAGGTGGAAATGGGATGGAGTTGGAGGGTTGGCTTAAAGACCTGTTTGCGGATGCACTTACCGGGGAGTCGGGTGACATTGAACCCAGGGACGTCGTATTATACGGATTTGGTAGGATTGGAAGACTGCTCGCCAGGCGGATCATCGAACTCACCGGCAGGGGAGACCAGCTTAGACTGAGAGCGGTGGTTATTCGTCCCAAGATGAAGGACAAAAATGCCGAATTGCATAAGCGTGCCTCATTGCTGCAATCGGATTCTATTCACGGTGAATTTGGTGGCAGTGTGAGGGTTGATGAAGAAGCAGGCGATTTGGTGGTCAATGGCAATCGAATCAAGATCATTTTTGCCGGACATCCATCGGAAATCAATTACCTGGATTGCGGTATTCAAAATGCTATGGTAATTGACAACACCGGGGTTTTTAGGGATCGTGAGGCTCTATCTATTCACCTGAGACCGGGGATTGATAAGGTCATGCTCACTGCACCGGCCAAGGATGTGGATAACATTGTGTACGGTGTTAACCACCACCAACTCGATCCTGAAGAGAAGATATTTTGTGCTGCAAGTTGCACTACCAATGCAATAGCTCCGGTTTTAAAGGTCTTCGGGAGCGAGTTTGGAGTAGAGAGTGGACACATCGAAACCATTCACGCCTACACCAGCGACCAAAACCTATTAGACAATTTCCACAAAAAACCCAGAAGGGGACGCGCCGCTGCAATCAACATGGTGTTGACTTCGACAGGCGCTGCCTCTGCTGTTGCCAAAGTGTTGCCCGATCTCGCTGGAAAATTGACAGGTAATGCTGTAAGGGTTCCGACCCCTGATGTGTCACTGGCCGTCATGAATTTGGTGATTAGCGAAAAAGTGGATGTTGAGCGCGTCAACAAAGCCATGCGAAAAGCATCCTTGCACGGAGAAATGGTCGAGCAAATTCACTATTCCACCAGCACGGAGTACGTTTCCAGTCATGTGGTTGGATCAACCAGTGCTGCCGTTTTTGATGCGCCGAGCACCATTGTCTCTTCCAGTGGTCGTCAAATAACAGTGTATGCCTGGTACGACAATGAGTACGGGTATTGTTGTCAGGTAGTGAGACTGGCCAAGTACGCTTCCAGGGTGCGAAGGTTTGCCTTTTATTGATCTCCTGATCTCAATTCATCTGAATAAGATAAGCTAATTTGAGCCGGCGTTCAGTAGTCAGGCTGACAAACTTTTTATCCCATTTATTCGTTCTGAAACAAAATATGCCAATGAACGAAGAAAAACCACAGGCAGAAAGCAGTTATTGGCTGATGCAACCCCTTATTTTTGCACTTTTGCTGGCCCTCGGCTTTAGCCTGGGCGTTTTTTTTAATGGCAGCAGTAATGTGCAGATTATCAAATCCGACAAAAGCCGGACAGTCAGTTCCGGCTCAATGCATAAATTGGGTGAAATCCTCAATTTCGTTCAGACAAAATATGTGGACAGTGTCGATGTGGATCATCTCGCGGATGTGGCTGCCCGCGCCATACTCGAAGAACTAGACCCCAATTCTTACTACATCAGTAGAGAGGAGACAGCCGCGGTCAACCAACGTATGCAGGGAAACATGGAGGGTATCGGAGTGGAATTTTTTGTCTTTCGAGACAGCCTCCACATTATAGACGTATTCCCGGATGGTCCGGCAGACAATGCCGATATCAGGACTGGGGATGTCATCCTTTCGGTCAATGACAGTCTCGTTACCGGAATGGACAGATCTTTGGAGAATATTATGACCCTTATGAGATCAGAGCCGGAGCGACCTGTGAGGCTTGAATTATTCAGACCTTCCGAAGGAGAGATTAATGAAAAAATCGTCACCAGAGGAACTGTACCGATCAACAGTATTGGCGCTTCCTATCTCATTGACGACAATTTGCTTTATGTCAAAATAAACTCATTCACTTCAAGGACCTACCGGGAATTCATGGAGTCTATTGAATCAAAAATCGATGAATCCGAGGAGTTTGATCTCATTCTGGACTTGAGGCACAACCCCGGAGGCTACTTGCAAGAAGCGGTAAAAATTTTGAGTCAGATGTTTGGTCAGTCCGGTTTGGAGCTTGTCAAAACAAGGGGATACTCTTCCCAGGAGCGGGTTTATCGAACCACCGGCCAACAATTTTTTCAGATCGGGAAGGTGGCCGTGTTGATTGATGGAGCCTCAGCTTCAGCCAGTGAAATCATAGCAGGAGTTTTACAGGATAAGGACCGGGCCATTGTGGTGGGTACACCTTCCTACGGAAAAGGTTCCGTGCAGGAACACTACCGGCTCAGAGACGACAGCGCTATCCGATTGACTGTAAGCAGGTATTACATACCTTCCGGAAGATCCATTTACAAGAAAGAAGGGGATGATTACTACAGCAGCGATGTCACAGAGGAGATATTCGATGTGGGAAAAACCTTTTTGACAGCCAATGGAAGAAAGGTGTTTGAGGGCAGAGCCATTGAACCCGATATTCTCATTGAGCAGGACAGCTTTCTCACCAAGCGCTCTTACGCCATGTTCAGAAACACCATCAACAGATTGGCTTTTGTCTATTTCAGAGAATCACTCGGCAGCACCGAAGAAAATACACCAATGGGATCTGCCATCGATATTCCCGTTGATTGGAAGGAAGATTTTATGGAATTGGCCGAAGAGGAGTTTGGCAATCGCAATATTGAAGAGGACCTGATGAATTACAGTGACCGCGTAAAAAATCTACTTATGGCGCGGATAGCGCGTTATGAGCATGGACAAGTCGGTTACTACAAGCAGCTCAATCGCGACGATCCTTTTGTCATAATGGCCAAAGAGGCGCTTTACTCCGATTATCAGTACCAGGCCATGCTCCAAAAGTAATTTTTCTCTTTTTTGGTACTTTGAAAGTGTCTGTATTTCATAACTTGCGGCTTCTAACCGGATTCTTGTCGTGCAAAATGATTTGTTGTCAATATGAATTCCAACCAAAAAATATGTGTTTTCCCGGGTTCTTTTGATCCGATCACGAGAGGGCATGTAGATCTCGTCAAAAGGGCTCTACCTCTTTTTGATAAAATTGTGGTTGCAGTAGGCGTCAACAGCAAGAAAAAATACCTCTTTGAACTGGACAGGCGATTGGATTGGTTGCGCAAGGTTTTTAAGCCCTATCCCACTGTAGAGGTTGATTACTTCGAGGGCCTGACAGTTAAGTATTGCGAAAACATTGGTGCATCTTATTTGTTGCGAGGACTGAGGAATGCATCCGATTTTGACTACGAAAAAACCATATCCCAATTAAACAGCATCATAGGCAAGGATATGGAGACAATTTTTTTAATCAGCCGACCAGAGTATTCCCATATCAGTTCTACGATAGTTCGGGAAATTATACTTGGCAATGGAGATGCAAGGCCTTTTATTCCGGAGGAAATTGATTTAAAACGCTTAACATAAAAAATTTTTAGAGACTATGTCAAATGCTTATTTTATTCCGCCAACAGCTTACAATGAGCCGGTTCTGGACCACGCAGCCGGTAGCCGCGAGCGCGAACAACTGGTTGAAATGCTCAAGGAAATGAAATCCAAAAAAGTGGATGTTCCTATGTACATTGGTGGCGAGCAGGTTTTTACCGATAACAAAGTGACCATGCGGTCGCCCTACGACCTCTCTCAGGAGTTGGGAACCTACAGCAAGGGTGAGGAGCGTCATGTCAGAGATGCCATTGATGCGGCCATGAAGGCCAAAAGTGAGTGGGAAAATACTCCGTGGCAGGAACGCGCAGCTATCTTTCTCAAAGCTGCGGATCTGTTGGTCGGACCCTACAGAGCTAAAATGAATGCTGCCACCATGATGGCCCAGTCAAAAAATATATTTCAGTCAGAAATCGATGCCATTTGTGAATTGGCTGATTTTTGGCGGTTCAATGTCCAGTTCATGGCCGAAATTTACGAGAATCAACCAAGAAGCGATTTCGGCATTTGGAACAGAACGGAATACAGACCACTTGAGGGCTTTGTTTTTGCCATAACCCCCTTCAACTTTACAGCCATTGCCGGCAATCTTCCATCGGCGCCTGCCATGTTGGGTAATACCGTGGTGTGGAAAGCTGCTGAGAGCCAGATTTATTCCGCCAATGTGATTATGGAAATACTTACCGAGGCCGGACTTCCTCCCGGAGTGATCAACTTTATCCATGTGAGCGGGCCGGTTGCCGGGGATGTAATTTTCAATCATCCTGATTTTGGAGGCCTTCATTTTACGGGCAGTACGGGCGTCTTTAAGGCGCTCTGGAAAACCATTGGAGAGAATATCGACAAATACCGATCCTATCCCAGAATTGTAGGGGAGACAGGTGGAAAAGATTTTGTGCTTGCGCATCCCTCGGCTGATAAGAAGGCATTGGCCACAGCTCTGGTTAGAGGCGCCTTTGAATTCCAGGGACAAAAATGCTCTGCAGCTTCCAGAGCCTACATCCCCAAATCTATATGGGCGGAGGTGAAGGAAATGCTTTTGAAGGACCTCAGCTCAATCAAAGTGGGTAGTCCGGAGGATTTCTCAAATTTTGTGAATGCCGTAATTGATGAAAAGGCCTTCGATAAGATTAAGAGTTACATCGATCAGGCAAAGAGTGATGGAGATGTTGAAATCATCGCAGGTGGAAAGGCCGACAAATCCAGGGGTTACTTTATTGAGCCTACGGTAATTGTAGCAAAAGACCCGAAATACCGGACAATGTGCGAGGAGATATTTGGTCCAGTACTTACGATTTTTGTATATGAGGACGATAAGTTTGACGAAGTACTGGAACTTGTCGATAATACCTCACCTTACGCACTGACGGGCGCGGTTTTCTCGCAGGACAGGTACGCAATCGACAAGGCTACCAGGGCGCTCAGACACTCAGCCGGAAACTATTACATCAATGACAAGCCCACAGGCGCAGTAGTCGGTCAACAGCCCTTTGGAGGTGCTAGAGGTTCAGGGACCAATGATAAAGCGGGTGATATATTAAACCTTTACCGTTGGATATCGCAGCGTACGATCAAGGAGACATTCAATCCACCGAAGGATTATCGCTATCCTTTCCTGGGTTGAAATGCTTGAAATATTCCAACAATGCCGGATACTCCCGGATGTTGTTTTTGTACATAATTAATTGAAGTTTTATCAGAGATGCCACTGAAAGTGCGTCCCTGATTTTTTTCTCCTCCACCCATTGAAATGCTTTAAAAAGTGGAATTTTTCTCCGCTGCAGGTTTTCTGTGCTGTCTGCTTCTGGCCTGCCTTCAGACAATTTCAAAGCTATGTAGGAAACCGAGCTTTCGTCCGTCACGCTGTTGGAGAGGTCCATTTCTAAAAAAGGTTTGAAAATGCCGGCTTTCAATCCTGTCTCCTCGCGAAGCTCCCTTTTGGCTCCCTCGAATGGGTCAGTGCCCACGGGGCCACCACCCTCCGGTATTTCCCAACTGTAGGAATTCAATGGAAACCTGAATTGACCGACCATCCAGGTGTTGAGGTTTTCGTCCACCGGCAAAATGGCAATGGCCCGGTTTTTAAAATGGACGTGGCCGTAGATGCCTGGATTGTCCGATGGATCCCTGACAATGTGGTGGTAAACAGCGATCCAGGGGTTATCGTACACTTTTTCCTTCGAAATCACCGTCCAGTCACCTCTTTTTTTCATCTGATAACATTTATTTAGCCATACCTCGATCTCAATATGCGAAAGTAATACATCCTGTCAACCACACTGCAATCCCAACCAAATTTTTATGGTTAATGGGGGTACACTGCCAATAGAATTCAGGAGGTTAGTGAAAAAAACTTTGGACCAGCAATTAATTTGCCGGGTAAAAACTGAATTTTGTGGGTTTTAAGCTTGTTTGGAATGAATATCTGTAAAACGTCAAACCGACTTATTTTAGAAATCTGTATATTGCCCTTTTAAAGTATGGATAAGATGAAATCGTGGACGATACCACTGTGGATAATTGCAGTAGCAGTAATCGTGGTTTTTTTGGTAGCGGCCAAACGGATATTGATACCGTTGGTTTTGGCCGTGGCGATATGGTATGTGATCGAATCACTGGCCATTGGAATTCGCAGTATAAGATTTCGCGGTAGGTCCACCCGGAAAATACCGAGATGGATAGCTATTCTGTTTGCATCTGTATTGGTAATAGGAACCTTTCTCGGAGGGGTGCAAATTGTCGTTGAAAACTTTCAGGACATGGCCAGATCTACCCCAAAATATGAAGAGCAACTCACTGATCTCCTTTCTCTTGTAGGTGATTTCCTGGGCATTGAAGGGATGGCTGAGGTGACTGACATAGTAGCTGAACTGGACATGCCGGCATTGATCCGGCCTCTTGTAGATACGGTTGCCAATCTGTTTGCAAGTGTGATATTGGTGATAATATATGTCATATTTCTTTTGCTGGAGCGCAACACCTTTAAAACCAAATTGCGCAGACTTTTTTCCGACCAGGGCAATTATGATAATTTTGCCGGAGTGATGTCTCAGGTGAACGATTCTATCAGAACCTACATCACGGTTAAGATTTTTACCAGTTTTCTCACCGGCCTCCTGAGTTATATAGTGATGGAGTTGTTTGGTTTGGAGTTTGCCTTATTTTGGGCCTTTTTGATATTTTTGCTCAATTTCATTCCAAGTTTGGGATCCATTACGGCCACCTCATTGCCGCTGCTGTTTTCTTTGGTTCAGTTTGAGGCACTCAGCACCTTTTTGGTACTGCTGGTACTTCTCGTTGGTATTCAAATTCTGGTGGGCAATTACATCGATCCCATGCTGATGGGTAGCCGTTTGAACATCAGTCCGCTTGTGATTATACTGTCACTCGTTACTTGGGGAAGTATTTGGGGGTTTGCGGGTATGATTTTCAGCGTCCCCATTATGGCGGTGCTAATCATTTCCTTTGCACAGTTTCCCCAGACCAGGCCATTTGCCATTTTGCTCTCGGCCAAAGGGGAAGTGGAAGTCAAAACCCTGGGGAAAAGCGAGGAATTAAATAAGGAATGAGGCCTGCAATACGTTAACTTACAGGGTGTTTTACAGTGTGTAGACCCGATTTGTTGGTGGTGCGGCAAATATTCCGTAATTTTATCATTTTAAAATAAATGAATAGGTAATGAAGTACGTGATTATGTTTATGGGAATTGGCCTTCTGGCCGCATGTGCACCCAATGGTGAGCGCGAGAAAGTCGAGGAAAAGGATATAGAGATTGAAAACGGAGAGGTGACCAAAGAGCCGGTTGAGGATAATGTGTACCGCGACTTTTTGGATAATCTTCGAGACATGTGCGGCCAGTCATTTGCCGGGGAAGCAGTATTTCACGAAGAAGATGCCACAGATTTTATAGATCAGGAATTGGTCATGACCTTCGTGAAGTGTGAGGATGATAAAATTCACATACCTCTGAGAGTGGGTGAGAACCGTTCGCGTACCTGGATGCTCGAAATGAAGGATGATAAACTCACTTTAAAGCACGATCACCGGCACGAAGATGGAACTCCCGAGGATTTGACCATGTACGGAGGTGTGGCCACGGATGAGGGAACAGCCTGGTCTCAGTTTTTTCCTGCTGATGACGAAACGGCTGAGATGCTGCCCGAAGCCAGCACCAATGTTTGGAATATGGTAATCCATCCCGATCGTGAAGAGTTTGAATACATATTACACCGCCACGGAAATCTCCGATTTCACGCTGTTTTTGACCTGAGCACACCGGTTGAAAAGGATTGATATCTAAGCACTCTATATTTTTTACATTCGAACTGTTAATTAGGCGGTTCAAGGAGATTTGCATGAAAAAACACAGAACAGGTTTTACGCCCTTCATCCTGATCTTCAGCATGATAATATTATTTGGAATGAGTTCCTGCAAAAATGAACTTGCGGAAATAGCCGAAGTGATGGACCGCGATCTGCCCCAGGAAATGGCCAGGGATGTGGAGATATTTTACACGGATTCCACCATTCTGAAAGTGAGGGTGGAGGCCCCTGTGATGGTTCGTGAGATGCGGGGGACGAGAACTGTGGAGAATTTCACGGATGGGGTGTTCGCTGAATTTTATGGGAGCGGTGACCAGGTAGTCAGTTGGGTGGAGTCCGACCGCGCTATTCGCAACGATGCGGAGAAAAAGATTTACCTCTATGACAATGTGGTCCTTATCAATATCTCGGGCGATACGTTGATGACTGAAGAATTGATTTGGGACGAGCGGGCAGAGCGCATTTACAACAATCGTTTTTTCAGGTTTAGTAACGCCAATGAGGAGATTTACGGATACAAATTTTCCTCCAATCAGGAATTTACAGAGTACTCATTTTCCAGAGGGGCCGGACTGCTTGACCCTGAAACCATGTCCAGAGGCCGCTCTGATGACTAATTCAAAGCTCGAAATGTGGGTATTGGACATTGTGAAGTAACTGAAAGTATTGTGCTGACCTTTTTTCTGTATTTTTGCACCGGATTATGGAAATATTCGCAATAGTAGTTTTTCTAATGCTGTCCGCCTTTTTCTCGGGGCTTGAGATCGCTTTTATTTCTGCCAATAAACTTGGTGTGGAACTAAAAAAGAGCAGTGGTTCACGAAAAGGCCGGATTATTGGTGCTTTCTACGACCGGCCTGACAGTTTTCTTGGTGGATTGCTTGTCGGCAACAACATTGCCCTTGTGGCTTTTACCTACTTTATGACCCGCTTTTTGGACCCCAGGTTGGGGAACTATGTGGACTCCGGTATCCTGCTATTGATTCTCATCACGCTTATCATAACAGCGGTGGTGCTTATTTTCGGAGAGTTTCTTCCAAAGACCCTTTTCAGACTTTACGCCAATCAAATACTTTTTGCGACTGCTTATGTCATTTCATTTTTTCAAATGCTGTTGAAGCCGCCGACCTGGTTCGTTACCAGCTTATCTGGTTTTATGCTTAAAAATATATTTCGGCAAAATTTTGACTACGATGATAACTCATTTACGCGTCATGACCTCGAGCGTTTTGTAAGTAGTGAAGAGGTATCAAAGGGAAATCATTTAGATACCGATCTTTTTAGAAATGCCTTGAATCTTAAAGAAGTTAAGGTGCGTGATTGCATGGTGCCACGAACTGAGATACAATACATAGATGTCACCAACAATATCCATGAAGTTATTAAAAGCTTTCGCGCTACCTCGCACTCCCGGCTGCTGGTGATAGATGGTGATATTGACAAAGTGATTGGTTATGTGCACCACCAAAGTCTTTTTTCCAAACAGTCTTCCATCCGAAAGATGATGATGGAAATTCCCATTGTCCCGGAGGTGCTCAATGTTAAAGACCTCCTTGTCATGTTTACCAAAAGCCGCATAAACATAGCATGTGTAGTTGATGAATACGGCGGAACCAGTGGGTTGATCACCCTGGAAGATGTGTTGGAGGAGATTTTTGGGGAAATAGAAGACGAACACGATCTGGAGGAACTGGTAGAAAAGCAAATAGGGGAGGGGGAGTACCTTTTTTCAGGAAGACTGGAAATAGACTACCTGAATGAAAAATACGATGAGATTAAATTTCCCGAGGGCGAATATGTCACTCTTTCAGGATATCTCACCAATATAACCGGGAATATACCGGAGCAGGGAACAATGGTCGAGCAAAATGGTTACAGATTTACCATGGAGCTTGTAAGCGATAAAAAAATCGAGACTGTGAGAGTAAATATTCTCGATAATGCTTCATGAGTCGGATATCTCTAATATTAGGACCACCATCATTTGGAATCCAAAACTGTGAATTTGAAAGCTTGTAAAAACGTATCGGAATACACCAACGGGGAGATGGATAATCAGTCTGATGGCAAAAGGGATTTATTGATGATCGTGGGTCCTTGCTCGGCTGAGAGTGAAAATCAGCTCAGGACGACGGCCTCAATGATTCGCCGCTCAAAAGTACCTGTTTCCTTTTTCAGGGCAGGAGTTTGGAAACCCCGCTCTCAACCCGGCAATTTTGAAGGAGCCGGAGATGCAGCACTGGAATGGTTGAAAAATATCAGGGATGAATTTCATTTACCGCTCATCACCGAAGTAGCCAACGCCCGCCATGTTGAGCTGGTATTAGAGGCTGGCTTCGACGCAGTATGGATCGGTGCAAGAACCACTGTGAATCCCTTTTATGTTCAGGAAATTGCAGACGCACTTAAGGGTGTGAACAAACCTGTTTTTGTTAAAAACCCGGTTAGCCCCGATCTCAATTTGTGGCTCGGAGCCATTGAGCGGATTGAAGAGCAAATTAGTGGTACTGTATATCCAATACATCGGGGCTTCAGTGTCACCGGTAATTCCAGGTTCAGAAATCGCCCAGTCTGGCAGATCCCCATTGAATTAAAGACCAGGAGGCCAGATCTAAATTTGATCTGTGACCCAAGCCACATCGCCGGAAGAAGGGAGTATATTCAAGAAGTTGCGCAAAAAGCGCTTGACTTGAATTTTGGCGGTCTTATGGTAGAGACACACCACAACCCCGATGCTGCGCTTTCAGATGCAGGTCAGCAAGTCTTGCCAACTGCTTTGAGGGAGATATTTCTGGAGCTGAAATTTCGCGAATACGTTGAACTAACCGATGAGAAAGCGGAGGCACTGAGTTCCTTTCGGGAACAAATCGATAAATTGGATGTACATTTACTTGAGTTGTTGGCTGAGCGCATGGAAATATCCTCTAAAATAGGAGAGTGGAAACACGACAACAGTGTGAGTGTTCTGCAGCCTGAGCGATGGTCTTTTATCCTAAAACGCGCACAGAGCCGCGGTGGCGATATGGGTTTAAGCAGGGAATTTTTGGATCAATTGTTTAAAGCTATACACGATGAATCCATCGACAGGCAGACCACATTACCGAGGCATTTTGGTGCGAAAAAAAACGTTTCTAACGAAAGAAATGGCTGAGATTAATCGAACAGTCTATCGTAAATAACCGGTTGGCTCAGCATGATGGAAAAATATTACAGATGAAATTACAGGTAAAGACTTCTTTGCCAACCTTGTGGGGAAAGTTTGAGATGCACGCTTTCAGTGACTCAACAGACGAAATGATGCCCCACCTGGCACTTGTCAGGGATTTTGATCCCGAAAAGCCCTGTTTGGTGCGACTCCACTCCGAGTGTCTTACCGGCGACCTGTTGGGGTCAACCCGCTGTGATTGTGGAGACCAATTGAAGGCCTCACTGGAACTCATTGGGGAAAAAGGAGGTGTTTTGTTGTATCTTCGGCAGGAGGGGCGCGGAATAGGTTTAATCAACAAGATGAAGGCTTACAACATTCAGGACGATCAGGGCTTAAATACCATAGATGCCAATGTTCACCTGGGCTTTGAACCAGATCAGAGAACTTACGAGATAGCTGTTGAGATGCTGAGGTATTTTGGGATTGGGAAGGTAAAACTGCTGACTAACAATCCGGAGAAAATTGATTTCCTCAAGAAAGCGGGCATAAAGGACATAGAAAGGCTTCCCATCAAAGCTATTGTCCGTAAAGAAAACAAGGAATACTTAAGAGCTAAACGAGACCTGATGGGACACTTTCCTGATCTCGCCTAAACCATTAAAAAGAATCAGGTACTTGCCGGAGCTTTTTGCTGTTGCTCATCACTTTTACAATCCTCGTCAGGTGCTTTTCCGCAAACATTACAATTACCTATGCGATCCTGCAAGAAGGGACTATTGGAGGCACACGTACCGCTAAATTCTTTACCTGTAAATATTTGTTTAATATTAATCAGGATGAAAGCGATTCCGACGAAGGCCAAAACGATGGCCAGTGTATATACAAATTCCATAATCTTTAATCTTTACAATTTTCAACGCAAATATAATGTCAATAGTTTAGCTTTGCGCAATTGAAGTCCAACAATCTATATGATATGAAGGAAAAAATGGAGGCCTTTGGCCGACTGCTGGAAATAATGGATGAACTCCGCGAAAAGTGTCCCTGGGATCGCAAACAAACCATTGAATCCCTAAGGAATTTGACCATAGAGGAGACCTATGAACTGGCCGATGCCATTACCAAAGGTGACTGGAAGGAGATTAAGGAGGAACTGGGAGACATTATGCTGCACATGGTTTTTTACGCTAAAATTGCCGATGAAAAGGACCAGTTCGACGTAGCGGATGTGCTCCACGGGGTCTGCGACAAACTCGTCAAAAGACACCCACACATCTATGGGGATGTAAATGTCAGCGGAGAAGAAGAGGTGAAGAAAAACTGGGAGCAGTTGAAGCTGAAAGAAGGAAAAAAAGGGGTGCTTTCAGGGGTGCCCGACTCATTACCCGCCTTGATTAAAGCCTATCGGATGCAAGAAAAAACCGCTCAGGTGGGATTTGAATGGGATAACAAGGAACAGGTTTGGGAAAAGGTGCAGGAAGAACTCCACGAGTTTAAAGAATCGATGGATCAGGGAGAAGCGCGGAAGGAGGAAGAGTTTGGTGACCTTTTATTTTCCCTTGTGAACTACGCGAGGTTTGAAGGCATTGAACCGGAAACCGCCCTTGCCCGCATCAATAACAAATTCAAAAAGCGCTTTGAGTACATTGAAGAAAAGGCCCCCAGGCCTCTTGTCGATATGAGTCTGGATGAAATGGACGAGCTCTGGAATGGTGCAAAAGAAATAGATTAAATAGTCGGAGACCGCAGTAGAGAGCAGGATGACAAGCCATCCACCCCTTTTTACGGGCCAATTTGGTTAATGAAATCTTTCCGTTGGGCGATTCACTCTTAAGGTCGCGTTAAGCAACTGCAGATGTACAGATACAACGTCTTGAATTGCTTATGTTTGTATCGAGACATTAACCAAAAGTCATTTATGCAAGTCATCTCGCGAATCAGCTGCACCATTGCCTTCATCCTTTACGGTACCCTATTTCTCTTTGCAGAACCTCCGGCACATTCTGAGCCGGTAGAAGAAATTATTTACGACAAATGGAATCCGTGGCTGGATATGGAGGAGAACCTTGTGTTCATCGATTTCGAAGCCCTGGATTTCAATCTTCTCGAGATCAAGGTGTACGATGAGGACAACCAACTCGTCTTTTCTGACCGCGTAGATGATTTACCATTCAATTCCATATACGAACTGGATATCACGACCTTTGACCGGGATAGCTACACCATCAATCTCCACAGCTTCTCCAATGTCTTTCCGGCTGAGTTGCATCTCAAGCGCTGATTTACCTGTTTTTTTCTTGAAGGTTTTTTGGAGTTTACTGCTTATCTGTGTGATTTTTCACGGATAGGGACGTGCTGTTTGTAAATGACCCCTTTGCAAAACTTTATGTGTGGGCACCAGAGCCAGTGTCCATTTTGGTGGTTCATTGTAAGTTGTAAATACAATTACAGGATTTGTAGTTTTTGGTAAAAGTTATAATTGTGTTTACCTGATTTATCAATACGTATAAAAGTTGTAAAGATAATTTTCAGAAAAAATGGGATATCAGTGGTTAATGCCGAAAAGATTTATAAACATCTCGCCATAAAGTTAATCTTCACAGAAACCGTGGACAGGGAATTTGGGAATCTACTGGAAATACCGGATAACCACCCCAAATTTTTAATCACCCTCGATCCCTTTTCTGGGGCTTCAGTCGAGGGAATAAAAGACCTGCAACTCAGCGACTTCCTTTTGATGGAAGAAATTTCGTGACCGGGAAGTAAAGGCTCCCGGATTGAATCAGGACAATGAGATTTGGCAAAGAATAGATAGGGGGGAGGGGGAAGTTATATCGTTGATAACTGCTCACGAAATTATCGACTTATCAATTCATTGCTTCAAATTGAGAATGCTATTATTACTCCCCAAGGCCTTCGAGGGCCTGGCTGGGAATGAAGAAAGGATTGATAGTCAATTTAACAACTCCGGTTACTTCTTTTTCCCAAAGTGCAAGAATCCAACCAGGCACCAGACAACCATAATAACTGCGGAAAAAATGAGTACCGGCACCGGACCAAACTGGTAAATCAGGGGAACACTTGCGGCCGTCATCAATCCACCTCCTACGAAGGGCTCGAAGAGCAATTGTTTGTATCCAAAGGCTTCCATGGCCCTGGCATCTCCTTTTGTGTCCACTATTCTTATCAGCATAAGCCCTGCAGCGGTCATGCCCATGGATTGACCAAAATCTCCAATTCCCCTTTCTACCCAATTTTTTGGTATCATTCTCGGGGCGATTATAAGAAAAGCAAAGATATTCCAACAAATACCGGCAATGGCAAGGATTAGAAATACCTCAATATGAGTTCCGATTACTTCCAGAGATAGACTACCGAGAGCCGCGACAATTAGAAAGTCCAAAGCGAGGCCCTGAATTCGATTAATGGTATTTCGGTCTATGAGTTGGAAGGTATCAAAGCGATCAAGAAATAGTTGAACGATGATTCCACCCACCATCGCAAGAGGAAATAGAGGTAAATAAACAAATATTTCAAAACCGTCATTTGCTCCCCAACTTGTACTTTCGACGTAAATCAACAGCTCCAGGATTCCCCATCCCAGAAGAATGGCAAGCCCTGCAACACTGAGATGAAAGGCCAGTGGTTCGATGGATTGCGGGCTAGTGGTTAGCCAGCCACTCTCTTCCCGCTCTTCGACCTCAATAATGCCCCTCAACTGATTTTCATTAAATTCTTCAGGATTCTTCAGGTAATTGGTCTTTCCATGTCTGACTGCCCAATTTATGAGAGCTACACCAAAAACCACCCCGCTTATGACACCCACCGTAGCGAGTCCCAGGGCCAGATCTACTCCCTCCTCAAACCCTAGTTCGGAAAAAGTACCTGCGAGTCCCGCACTGGTGCCATGCCCCCCTTCAAATGCAATTTCAATAAGTGCTCCTACCATAGGGTTGGAATTGAATAGGGGAGTGAGGACTAAAAGGGCGAGGAGCAATCCCAGAACGTATTGGCCCCAGGCAACCGTTTGACCAAAAGAAACCTGAGGCCCTGCAATATTCCAAATCTTTTTGAAGCCCGGAATTTTTTTACCCAAAAAGAGGGTTGCAAAGATCAGATTTATCAGAAGTACGGGCAGAGATGAAAAAACGCTGAGTATATCCTCATTAAAAAGGCCGTACTCCATCTGGTATCCATTGGGTAAATAATCTGAAAGAACCCCGAGCACCTCCGGACCGACGGCAAGCACCAACAATCCTCCAATAATAGAACTGGGCAGAAAGTACTTAGAGAAAACAGGAACTGTCATTCGGAGAATCTTCCCGGCAATCAGAAAAACTCCCAGAAACAGAATACTCAGCCCCACCAATTCAGCACTCATCATTTCACCATTTTATGAAATACACAAAATTAATGAAACCATTCACAACTCAAAAACGGCAATGATAAATCTCAAAGACGGCCATGTAGTTTGTCGAAATGAATAATCTTCTAAGAGAAAAATCATGGGAAATAAAAAACCTAAAAAAAGGATAAGAAACTCTAAATAAAATAGTTACGTTTCTAGCAACCAACAACCGCCCAACTCACCACTAACTAATAGGATTGTTATTCTGTATCTCTTCCAGGAGGCGCGTTAGTTCATCTTCACTATACACCAGGACTTCGCGAGCCTTGCTGCCTTCGCTTGGCCCTACGATACCAAAGGCTTCCAATTGGTCCATAATTCGACCGGCCCGGTTGAATCCGAGTTTGAGTTTGCGCTGTATCATGGAGGTGGAACCGGATTGCGCCTGTACCACAACATGAGCGGCATCGTCAAACATTTCGTCCAGTTCGGATGCAGAAATGCCACCGGCGCCGGTGGAGCCTTCCACGGAGAATTCCGGCAGCATATAAGGTTCCGGGTAGCCGCGTTGATCCCCGATGAAATCCAGCACTTCTTCCACCTCGGGGGTATCTACAAAAGCGCATTGTAGGCGAATAACATTGCCTCCCACGGAGAGTAGCATATCGCCCCGTCCGATGAGTTGATCAGCACCTCCGGCATCCAGGATTGTTCTAGAATCGATTTTGGAGGTTACCTTGTAGGCAATACGTGCCGGGAAATTGGCCTTGATGATACCGGTGATGATGTTGACCGAGGGCCTTTGGGTGGCTATAACCAGGTGAATTCCCACCGCTCTGGCCAATTGTGCCAGCCTCGCAATGGGCATTTCAATTTCCTTTCCCGCTGTCATAATCAGGTCGGCAAACTCATCGATTACCAGCACGATGAAAGGCATGAATTTATGACCCTTTTGGGGATTGAGTTTCCGCGCTACAAATTTCTTATTGTACTCCCTGATATTTCTCGCGCGCGCCTTTTTAAGAAGGTCGTAGCGCTGATCCATTTCAATGCACAGTGAGTTGAGCGTCTCGATCACCTTGGTGGTGTCTGTGATAATGGGTTCGCTTTGACCGGGCATTTGTGCCAAAAAGTGTTTTTCCAGTATGCCGTAAGGATAGAGTTCCACCTTTTTCGGATCGATTAACACGAGTTTGACTCGCGAGGGGTGATTGTGGTAGAGCAAACTCACCAGGATGGCATTGATACCCACGGATTTTCCCTGTCCGGTGGCTCCCGCCATCAGGAGGTGGGGCATTTTAGCCAGATCGGCAATGTAAACTTCATTGGAAATGGTTTTTCCAAGAGCAATGGGCAGGTCCATACCGGTTTTCCCAAATTTATCGGTTTTAATAAGCTCTTTGAGAGAGACGATCTGTTTTTTCTTGTTGGGAACTTCGATGCCGATGGTGCCCTTTCCTGGAATGGGTGCGATAATGCGGATGCCCAGAGCTGCCAGACTAAGAGCAATATCGTCCTCCAGGTTTTTTATCTTTTGGATGCGCACACCGGGTGCAGGAACGATTTCGTATAGGGTGACCGTGGGGCCAATGGTGGCCCGAATCTTTGTGATATCGATCTTGTAGTTCGAAAGTGTACGGATGATCTGGTTTTTATTTTCCTCCAGTTCTTCTCTATTGATTGAAACCATGCCCGAATCGTGTTCTTCCAGTAAGTCGAGACCCGGTTTTTTATAACCTGATAACTCCAGTGAGGGGTCGTAGGGATCGTCCTCTTTTTTTCCCTCATCACGTTCAATGTCCATGACAGGGTTGATGTTACCCTCCTTATTAATCTCCAGTTCGGCGCTGTCTTCTTCGGAAGTGCCATTTTCTTTCTCGGCATCGCCGGCCGAATTTTCTTCAGGCTTCAATATCACCGGATCGCCACTTTCGACCTCGGTTTGTATCTCGCTGTCCTTTTCTTTGGGTTTATCGTCCTCAAAAGAAAGGGTGGTGTATTCATAGGCGCTTGAATTGCTGTCTGATTCAGATTGATCATTCGATAAAGAATCAGTTTTCCCGGTGCCTTCAATCTCATCCGTACTGCTATCACCCTCATTTGCATCAGCGGCTTTTTTACCCATTCCAAAAGTTGGAAACAACCAGCTCAATCCAACTTTAGGCCTAACGGCGGAACCGTCATTTGAGAGTTTGCCTAAGTTGAGATCTGCGGGTCCGAGGTTAAAAAGGACAATGCAGTAGGCGATCGTGAGGAAAAGTAGAAAAATGAAGGTGCCCACCTGACCGATGAAATTGGATACCCACACCTGTACCGATTGCCCGATTGCCCCGCCCCAGGGGAAATCTGAGGGGCCGCTGAAAAAATCTGCTGCTACCGCCACCAATACCAGTGTATAAAGGCAGTAAAGGGCGGTGGTTAAAATCTTTTTCATGGAGCCTCCAAAGGTGACCAGTTGACCAAATTGAAACAGCAGGAACGGTAGCACAAATGAGGCTATGCCAAATCCGTAGTAAAAAAAGTAGCTGGATACAAAAGCTCCCAATCGCCCAAGCCAATTTGCCGCAGAGCTCTCCCCATCCATGAGAAAGTCACTGTCCAGCTTGAGAACGAATTGCTGATCCTCCCGCCACGTAAAAAGGTAGGAAAGCAGTGCGATAAATAAAAACAGCGCCAGGACCATTATGAACAATCCGACAATGGTTCGCACCCTTCGGTCGCTGCTGAATGCCAATAAGCCGGACTGTTTCCCACTTTTTCTCTTCCTCTTTGCCATACTCGTGATAACTGTAACAGGTACAAAAGTATGAAAATTATATTAGATAATACTCATATGCAAAAATTTTTTTATATATTGAGTAGGATTGTAAATTGCTATGAGGTGGAGGAATGAGGTTAAATTTTTTCCTGGTCAAAAATTCTATATAGGGGAACAATAGTATCGGATAATGATGTTCTAAATGTATCCGATATAAAGGAAAGATTTCAGGCTTGCTCATTTTGATGTTTGCGGGTCGATTATATTTGGGTTATTGGCAGAAAGGTGCCTGGGACTGAAGAGGGGGCCTGGGACTCTAGAGGGAGCCTGGGAGTGGAGAGGGGGTTTGGGACTGAGGTTTTTAGGATTTGAATAGGATTACAGGGGCGCAATTACGTTTCCCTTTTTTAAAGACAATGTATGTATATTCAAGATACAGCAAAGAAATTATTGGAGCGCATCCAGGCGAAGAAGCAGGTAGTGGATGATCACCGGCCATTTCCGGTTTCTGTGATAAGACGTCTGCGGGAGGACTGGATGTTGGAGTGGACATACCACACCAATGCCATTGAGGGCAATACCCTCTCCCTTGCGGAGACCCGTTTGGTGCTTGAGCATGGATTGACAGTTGGTGGAAAGACGCTCAGGGAGCACTTCGAAGCTATTAATCACAGAGATGCCATTGTGTTGCTGGAGGAGCTGGCGGAAAGTAGTCGTGATTTTACTGTTACTGATCTATTGGACCTGCACAGTCTGGTCCTCAAGAATATCGATCCTGATTTTGCTGGTCGTATTCGCAATGGAAGGGTGCGGATTGTTGGTGCCAATTTTGTGCCTCCGCCACCGCACAAGTTGGACGCACTGCTCGATGCACTTTTTTCCGACCTGAAAGAAAAGGAATCAGACCTTCAGGCACCTGTGCTGGCAGCTTGGTTTCACCACAGGATGGTACACATTCATCCCTTTTTTGACGGCAATGGCAGGACAGCCAGGTTGGCCATGAACTTACTGCTGATGCGAGCGGGTTATCCCCCTGCCATATTGTTGCAGCAGGACAGGAAGAAGTACTTTCACGCACTCAATGCCGCCAATAAGGGCGATTATTCCAGGCTGATGCTGCTTGTCTTTCAGGCCGTGGAGCGAAGCCTGAATATGTACCTCAATGCACTTCCCGGGCATTACGAAGACTACCTGCCCCTGTCAGATATTGCCCGGGAGCCGGATATCCCCTACGGTCAGGAGTACCTCAGTCTCCTCGCCCGCAGGGGCCGGATCGATGCACACAAAGAGGGGAGGAACTGGCTCACCACCAAAAAGGCCGTACGCGAGTACCAGGAGTCGTTGGGGGATTAATTGATAATGGACAGTTGAAAATGGATGATAGGATTTTAAAAAATTCCTATGTAGGGACGCAATGCCTTACGTCCTTAACACACGAAAATCCCATTGATCATATACCAATTGAAAATTCAGGCCTGGGGTCTGGGTTCCGTGCGGCAATTAGTAAATTGGGTGTTTTGAGGGGGGGGCTCCAGTTCGGGAAATTTACCCTTGCGGGTCTGGACCGCAGTTAACTCATTATGTTGAGTGAAGGCCTGTCAGAGCGGAGCATGGACCTGAAAGAAATCAGCCAGGGAACCATCAAAACAGTATGTGCCAGCTAAATCCTACAAATAAATTAACCCCATAAAGTCGATATGTTTAAGGATGATTGGCACTTACGCATACTAAAAAACTCAAACGAGCCATCCGCCTTAAGCTAAACAGCCATCGACCA